>JAKSCC010000329.1 GCA_022360815.1 Desulfobacterales bacterium | reverse complement strand
CTCGGACTTCGTTTGCCGTACCATCAAAGCGATGGTTGCCAGCCGTTGCTGTGAGGGCGATTTTTATTTCGCCTGAGGGCAGGTGGGTCTCTTCTGCTTCAATCCAGGTGAGGGGGAGCAGGGTGAGGTTGATGGGTGTGGTGCCATCAGAGGGTATGTTTCCTGGTAGGGTACGGCTGGTTGTGACGCACTCCATGGCCGAAGCCTCAATGGTAAGGGCACCTGTGAGAGACGCGTTTTCGGGAAGGACCAGAGTATACCTGCCCGTTTGCGGGTGGGAGGTGGTGGAGACTTGGGTGCCATCGGTGCGGGTGATCCAGCCATTTTGGTCTTTGATGCGAATGCGGGCCGGGCGTGCGGTAAGGCCAGCATCAAAGTGTAAGGTACCTGAAATTTCTTTTTGAGAGGCGGTGGGCGTCAGGGTGATGACGTCATTGCCTGTCAGGTCAGAGCTGGTGAGGCTCTTTTCAATATACCCAGGGGCGTTGACATAAAGGGTGATGGCGACATTGGTTTTGGGAAGAAGAAGGGTAAACCGGCCCTGACTGTCGGTGACCGCGGAGACCGGTTCTGCCAGAAGGGCACTGACCGTGGCTCCCTCAACAGGGATGTTGCCGCTGCCTTTGACGACCCCTGTTACACCGGCAAGGTTTTGAAGGGTCCAGAGCCCCGTGGCCACATCCGCCAGACCCTCAGAGGAGAGGCCGGCATCCTGGGCGGTGAAGCGAAGGGTGATGGTTTTGTTTTCGGTGATGCCGTTGGGCGCACTCGGAGCCACATAGATAAAGTGGTCGGGCTGGTTGGTTTTTGGGTTTAATTGTCCGAGATCTCTTGCTGCAGAGGCCTCTGTGTTTCGGCACACCTTGGTGTGGAATCGGGTGCCTTGGGGCGCGCCAGAGAGAACAATGTCAGCAAAACGTCCGCCCTCAAGGACAACGGCTCTGCTTGGGGAGACCGTAAGAGGCACCTTGATGGTATGGGTGTCTTCAAACCCGTTGGCATCAAAAACGCGGATGGTGTAAACACCGGCAAAAGCACCTGTCTCAGGGGCCGTGAAGGCAAAGGTTTGGCCCTGGCCTGTGGCGGTGGTGGCCCCTTTTTTGGTCACTTCCCACCGAAGGTTTGAAGGACCCGCGTTTGCTGCAAAGGTGAGGGTGCCTCCAGCCGAGATCTGGTAGGGCGTGGTGGGTTTTCCGTTGATGGCCACCTGGGGGTGAACGGTGACATTGAGAAGGGTTTTGATGGGGTTTAAGGTGGTTTCATTGTAGGTGCGATCTTTGGCTGTGATGGTGACCACCGTGGGTCGGGTGACATTGGGCGGTGTAAAAACACCTTGGCTACTGATCTGCCCTTGGCTTGCCGACCAGGTGACCCCGCTTCCTGAGCCACCGGTTGTGGTGTAACGGGGCCGTGCGTTTTCTTCAACCTGCCTGCTTCCTGCTATGCCAAGGGGGTCCACCACCTGAATGCCTCCATGGGAAAATTGGGTGGTAAAGGTGGGGGTGGTGTAAAACCCGTCTCCATTGGTGGATGCCGCAGGCATCCCCATAAGAACAGGAAGTTCGGTGGCGGTCTGGTATCCGGCAGAGGCTAAGGTCAATGTGGTGGGGCTTAAGGTGATGTTGGCTCTTCCGTTGGGGGCTGTATTTTTTACCTTAAAGCGCAGCCCGAGAACCGAAGAAGAGCTAAGGGGCACAGCCGATGCGGCGGCAATCTTGATTTTGCCTGGAGTGGCTGTGTTGACCCGGTAGTAGAGGGTGGAAGCCACCGTGCTTGCTGAACAGCTTGAAGGGCTTTGGACACAGCCCGCTCCGTCACTGATGGATTTTGAAAGGTTTTCCACGCTTAAGAACCGCAGACGGCGGGTGTCATAGCTCACCGTACAGGTAAAGCCCCCCACCCCGTCAGGGGTGTCGAGGGTCAAGGGAAGGGTGATACTATTGCCCTGAAGGGCTCCTGACAGGGGAAGAGAGAGGGTTTTTGCCAAAGCGCCCTGGGCCAAAAGCAGGAAAAGAAAAAGTGTCCCCATGAAAGGGGGGTAAATTTGTTTTTTCATTAAAATCTCCACAAAATACAAAGTTTAACGCGAGTCTTTCTATCCGTTACGAAACACACG
>JAKSCC010000335.1 GCA_022360815.1 Desulfobacterales bacterium | reverse complement strand
GTGATGTCTTGAACACCCAGCGCCGAGACCAGAGCCGAGTCTTTGATCATGGCCACGAAGTCGTTGGCAAGAGGCGGGAGAACCGTACGGATGGCCTGGGGTAGGATCACATATTGCATGGCCTGACGACGGGTCATGCCCGAGGCAATGGCAGCTTCCATTTGCCCCGAAGGAATGGCTTCAATCCCTGCCCTGAAGATCTCTGCAATAAACGCACTGTACCCGATGGTGAGGGCGAGAATGGCTCGAAAGACAAAGCTGACATCCCGAACGCTCAACTTTCCAAGGATTCCTGCCTCAATGAGGGGGCTAACCAGCCAGTTGATTCCCTTGACCAGTGAGGGCGCGCCCACAAAGGCGATGTAGTAGAGAATCACCAGCATGGGGATTCCCCGGACAATTTCAATATAAAAGGTCGCGCTCTCTTTGAGGAATCGATTTTGGGAGATGCGCATGAGGCCGAACACCAGCCCGACGACAATGGCTGCGGTGAAGGCGATAAGGGTGACATACAGGGTGGTGAAGATGCCTTTGGTTAGTGCCGATGCAATCACGCTGTAGGTGTCGCTTCTTACCATTTTCCAGGTGGCGATGCAGCCCAAAAAAAGGGCCACGAGAAGCCAGGAGGGGAGGGCAGAGAAGAGGGGAAATCGTCGTCGCGTGATTGCCGGCATAAAAGAAAACCTTTACTTGTTGTATTCGAAGAACCACTTGGTGTTGAGCTTTTCAAGAAAGCCGTCTTCTTTCATGGCCTGAATTGCCTGATTAAAGGGACTCACCAGGTCAGATCCCGGGGTGAAGATAAACCCGAACTCTTCGGTGCCCAAGGGGCCGCCTACAATTTTTAGTTTTCCGGGCATGGCGCCGATGTAGCCTCGGCTGGAGGCGGCATCCATCAAAACCATATCCACATCTTCGGCAACCAGGGCCTGGACCGCTGCACCGAAGTTTTCAAAAAGCTTGATGCGGGGGTTGGCTTCATTGCCATCCAGAACGTTGTAGACGCCGACATAGAAATTGGTGGTTCCGGCCTGAGAGCCGATCAGGAGTTTTTTATTGGCCGCAAACGATTTTTCATCATTGAACCGATTCTCACCTGCGCGCACCAGCATAAACTGCTGAGAGACCATGTAGGGTGCCGAGAAATCCACCTGCTTTTTTCGTTTCTCGTTGATGGTGATCCCATCCATGCCCACATCGAACTGTCCCTCTCGAATGGCGGAGATCATGGTGTCCCAGGTGCAGACCTTCCAGTCAATCTTGGCGTTTAAGCGTCGTCCGATCTCGTTGACAGCATCATACTCCCAGCCCACAGCTTTTCCTGTTTTGGGGTCCACAAAGTTTAAGGGTGTGTAGTCGTTTCCGGTTACAGCAACGACCGTTCGGCCTTTCAGGTTGGGCAGATTTGCAGCCGAAGCCGTTGAAACGGTTAAAACAAGAGTCAAAAAGGTAAAAAGAATTTTTTGAGTCCACTTCATCTTCGCACTCCTTCACATGCTGGTGCATTGGAAAAACAGAGTTACCTCTCACACCTTGTCGAGGGCAGTTTTTTCATAAAAATTTTACGGGAGCCATTTTTTAAAAAATGCCTTCGCCGAAGGCATGCTGAATCGTTACAAAATGCATTGTCCATATAGTCGTCCTTGGGGCTGAAAGTCAATAACCAGGCTGTTTGACCTCCTCTGCTTCTTTAGATATTGAATCATCAAGGGCGAATTTTCGTTTCAAAATGGTGTCTCGAATTCCGAATGGAAACCATTTTGCCAGAAACGGCAGGAGTCTGCTGTGGGTACCCAGACGAATGAGTGGGGGGATTTTTTCTCGGGTGAGGATTGTGGTGAGTTTTTGTGCAAACAGCTCAAGATCCATGGCTCCTTCTTGGGAAATGCGAGTGCGTCGGGAAATGGCGTTTTGCGCAGCGGCAAAGTGGTGAAGGCCTTGAGTGGTTTGGTTCAGTGTCTTTTCAGCGTTGTCGGCAAATTTTGAGGCGATGCCTCCGGGCTGGACGGTGATCACTTCAATGCCAAAGGGGGAGAGCTCCAGTCTCAAGGCATCGCTGGCTGCGTGAAGGGCGGCTTTGCTGGCGGCATAGGCTCCTGAAAAGGGGGTGGGAAGAACGCCTGAGACGCTTCCCATGTTCACAATGCGCCCGCTTTTTTGGCGGATCATGTGAGGAACGGCTATTTGAATGAGGGCCAGTTGTCCGGTGAGGTTGGTCTCCATCTGTTTTCGAATTTCAGATAAAGGCATCTCTGCAAGAGGCCCCATGGCACCGTATCCCGCATTGTTGATAAGCATATCAAGGGTGCCGACCCTTGATACAAAAGATTCCAGGGCTGTTTTCATGGAAGATTCATTCGTCACGTCAAGGGCAAAGGGAATGGCCCCCTGTTCTGTGAGCATGTTGAGATCCTGAAGATTTCGTGCGGTGACTCCCACGCGCCACTGGGCCTGCATGAAGGTTTTTGCAAGGGCATTTCCGATGCCCGATGAGCATCCGGTGATGAAAACAGTCTGGGGCATGGTCTACTCCTGATGAAGGTGTTTGGGGAAGGGTGTCTGTACCCAAAGAACGTTTGAAGTGTGTGGGGGGGATTGGCCTTTTCCACTAAAAACAAAGTTCTTTCGTAAGTACAAACATCTTGACACGCGATGGATCAATTATTAAAGCTGACTTTAACGTTTACTTTGCTCTGTCTGTGTGGCCGATTTCTTTTTTGTTCGCCGCAAGGCAATCGTCCTGAGTTCTTTCATTTTTACCCATACCTAAAACAGGGGAACGTTGTCAATCAGGTGGGGCTTTCGGGCTTTGTTTTCGATGAGTTAAAATTTTGACCAATCAACACTTCAGAGGATGAGAAGATGGCGTACCAGCTTGCAGATCGACGCGATGTAGATTTTGTTCTCCATGAGCAGTTGAACTTAAGTGCCTTAAGTGAGCACGATGCCTACAGTGAGTTTAATAAGAAGACCATTGACCTGGTCATCTCTGAGGCGCGAAATCTTGCCTTAAAAGAGGTGCTTCCCACCAACGCCCCTGGCGATCAGACGGGCTGTGAGTTAAAAAATGGCCACGTGGCCATTCCGGAAGAGTTCAAGCGTATCTGGGATCTTTATAAAGAGGGGGAGTGGGTCGCTACCAGTGAAGACCCCGATTGGGGAGGTCAGGGCATGCCCCACACTCTCTCCATGGCATGTACGGAGTACCTCTCAGGTGCCAACATGGCCATGTACATGTATGTGGCGCTTACCCATGGTGCAGCCAATTTGGTGGAGACCTTTGGTACCGACTCCCAGAAGAAAAAATATTTGCGAAAAATGTATTCCGGCGAGTGGACCGGCACCATGCTTCTGACCGAGCCCGGTGCGGGCTCTGACGTCGGAGCCCTGTCCACCACCGCAACGCCCAATGCCGACGGCACGTACAACATCAAGGGGGCTAAGATTTTTATCTCAGGCGGTGAGCACGATATGGCTGAAAACATCATCCATCCGGTTTTGGCACGTATTGACGGTGCCCCGGCCGGCACCAAGGGGATCAGCCTTTTTACCGTTCCCAAATACCGGGTAAGCGAAGATGGAAGCCTGGGCGAGTTGAATGACGTGGTCTGTACCGGCATCGAGCACAAGATGGGGATCCATGGAAACTGCACCTGCTCCCTCTCTTTGGGCGAGAAGGGGAATTGTGTGGGTGAGCTTCTTGGGGAGCCCAACAAGGGTATGCGGGCCATGTTCCAGATGATGAATGAGGCACGTCTTTTTGTTGGGGTTCAGGGCATGAGTGTGGCCAGCGCCTCTTACGCCAATGCCGTTACTTACGCCAAAGAGCGGGTTCAGGGTCCCAATCTTATGACCATGATGGAGAAAAATCCGCCTGCGGTTCCCATCATTCAGCACCCGGACATTCGCCGCCAGCTTCTCACCATGAAGGCCAATGTGGACGCCATGCGAAGTCTTCTCTTCTATATTGGATACTGTGCCGACAGGATCAAAGTCTCGGATTCGGACGAGGAAAAAGAGCAGCTTCAGGGAATTATCGAAATTTTGACCCCCATTGCGAAAGGCTATGTGACGGATCGCGCTTTTGATGTCTGTTCACACGGCATGCAGATCTACGGTGGGTATGGTTTTATTGAAGAGTATCCCCAGGCCCAGCTCATGCGGGATTGCCGCATCACCATGATCTACGAAGGGACCAACGGAATCCAGGCCATGGACCTTCTGGGCCGAAAACTGGGCATGAAAAAGGGCAAAGCGGTGATGGATGTGATGGCAGAGATGCAGAAGACCATTGCTGCCGCTCGAGAGATTGAAGCCCTTTCCCCTCTGGCCGATGAGCTGGAGAAAGCGGTTGGAAAACTGGGTGAAGTTGCCATGCACATGGGCAAAACCGCCATGAGTGCTGAAGTGATGAATGCTTTTGCCTTTGCTCATCCCTTTATGACCGTGACAGGGGATGTGGCCTTTGCCTGGATGCATCTCTGGCGAGCCGTTACCGCATCTGAAAAGATGGAAAAGGCCAAAAAGAAAGACAAAGCGTTCTATGAAGGCGTGATTGCTGCGGCACGCTACTTTATTGAAGCCGAGCTTCCTGTTTCCCAAGGGCGTATGCGCTCAATTCTTACCACCTCCAATGCGCCCATGGACATTCCGGAAAATGCCTTTTTTGGCTAAAGTTTTGACCGCATGAAATCCTTGCTATGCGATAAATAAAAGGCCCCTGCAATGGTTTGCAGGGGCCTTTTATGGCATTAAGGGGCTTGGACGTGCGGCAACGGTTGTGATAGCCAGAAAAGAAGGCACTATTCACAAAACTGGAGATGGTTGCATGTACTACCTGAATGTTTATATGGAGACCCCTGAAAAGGCACATTTGGTTGTTGTTGAAAAAGAGTATTTCAGCGGAAGGCGCAAATACCATGTGGCCCATGTCGAAATTCTTGAAGACTCGGTTTCCGGGCTGACGTCGGCCCTTTTTGAGATGCGTCTTGCCCCTGAGTGGATCACCACCAAGACGGTTTTTAGTCAGAGCGGCCGTCCGCCAAGGATCAAAGAGGAGCCCCCACTGATTCTTCTCTCTTCAGAAGATGACGGGTTGCATATGGCCGAAGCCCTGAGGGCTCGTTGTGCGTCGGTTGAAGTGCTTGTCAGGCGTGAGCCAGGTGATCTGTTTCGCAAAAAGCTCAAGGCGCAAGCCTTTGACAATTGCCATGTGGTCAACCCCGGTATGCTCTATAAAAGCCTTTCATCTGCCGTTCGAAAAGGGCGTCTGGGGCAGGACGCATTTTATGGGGCATCCCGTGCTGTTCTGCAGCCCATTGGCGAGGCCCTGGCCCGATCCCCTGAGCTGATGCCCTCCTTTAATGGAGCCACCCCCTGGTTTTATGCCTTGGCCGGAGCCGTCTGGCATGGTGAAACCATTCGGCGTATCAAACGATATTGATGGGATATGCCATAGGGGTGCCGAGTAAAAAGAGTCGAGATGTCTATGGCTTTTGGTGTGAGATCCTTAAAAAGGAATATGCTGTAGTGGTCTGAAATAAAAGAAATTCTTTTTTCGGGTAGATAATTTCAAAGTCTTGGTATTGTTAAAATTAATTGACAGAAATAACTTTTGTGCTAAGGTGTCTTTGCTCAAAATATCAAAATATGGGTTTGTTTGTCAGTAAAATGAAGCTCTGTATGCTGTCGTGATATGGGTGTGTTGGTCTGTTTTTTTGTTTTTATATGAGCAATTTTGGCTTGAAATCATGCCGGGGTCATGCAGTGTAAGAGGGCTGAAAGGTGTACCATAACAGGTCATTGCAAATGGCTTGTATCGACGTTATGAACGCTTCGCACGATTGTGGGCCTCGGCCGCATCAAGCTGCGAGGTGAAGCATGCAATCTGCCTTGCAGGCGTGGCATCATGACGCGGTGTATTCCTTCGTCACCGCAGAAGGCGTCTTTTTTTTCGGTATGCAATAAGGCGAGATAAGCTTAAAAAAGAGTCCATGCTGTGCCTTCACCTGCAACGTGCTTTGCCTTTTTTGAGTTAAGTTTTTAAGATGAAGTCGTAACAATATGTCAGGGTTTGGAAGGAGCAGTTATGCGTATACACGTCGGGGTGTTCCTGGCACTGCTTGCGGTGATGGCCGGTATCAGCTTTTGCTTTGCTGCACCGTCGGGCTCAAAGGATCAGGTGATTCTCATTGACACCATGCGAGCCTTCAGAAAACTTGAACGTTCAGCCGTCCGTTTTCCCCATGGCAGGCATACCCAAGCCATGAGGGCTGAAGGGTGCATCGCCTGCCACACCTTTGCTGCCCAAAAGAGCCCAGAAGCCTCCGCCCCTCTCTTCTCATCCTCATTTAAAAAGTCGAGTGCATCAGGTCCCGACGATCTGAAACATCTCTACCACAAAGAGTGCATGGGGTGTCATGCAAAGCGCGAAAAGGCCAACCAGAGCAGCGGGCCTCAAATCTGCAGCGGATGCCATGCCAACGGCGCTTCAGAAGATCTCCTTTCAGAGGCCGGCTTTGACCTGAATCGCCATGCCAGCCATGCAAAGAAGGCAGAGCTCAAGTGCAGCCAGTGCCACCACCTCTATGATGAAAAGAGTCAGAAGAGGCGCTACGTCAAAGGAGAAGAGGGGGCCTGCATCTACTGCCACGCAAAGGACCCGTCCGAAGGGAAGGGGCGGAAAATGCCTGGCAGCACCCTTAAAAACGCTTCACACGCCCAGTGCCTGGGGTGCCACTTCAACCGTCTTGAGAAAAAAGAGGCGAGCGGCCCGATCCTCTGCCACCAGTGCCATGTAGAGCGAGGTGCTGGCTCCATAGCTCAGGTGCCGGACTCTCTTCGCCTCAAGCGCGGTCAGCCCGATATTTCAGTGATGGGTGGCGAAAGGGGAGATAGCAATCCCAAAGTGGTTTTTAACCACAAAGCCCATGAACAATCCGGCCTCTCCTGCAAAACCTGTCACCATAAGGCCATCGCCTCATGCCAGAGTTGCCATACCCTGAAAGGGGACTCCAAAGGCGGCTTTATCAACCTTGAAAAAGCCATGCACAGCAAAACCCGTGAGCAGAGCTGCATGGCATGCCACAACAGGTCGAAAAAAGGACCCCAGTGTGCGGGCTGCCACGAGGCCATTCCAGCAGGAGCTCTGGCTGAATCTGATGGCTGTGCCAACTGCCACACTCTGGCGCTTAACAAAGGCGAGGCTCTTCCCCAGGAAAAGAGGCTCCAAAAGCAGGTATCCAGACGCCTGGCGTTGCCCGGATTTAACCTGAGGCGAAAAGCTCCCGAGACGGTGACCATCGATGCGCTGACCAAGACGTATGCACCATCTTTTTTTCCCCATAAAAAGATGGTGGATGCACTCTCAGCCGCCGCTTTTGAAAACTCTTTGGCGCGGGTTTTCCATGGTTCGGAAGAGGTTTTGTGTCAGGGGTGTCATCACAATGCCCCCGCCTCTGAAAAACCGGCTCCGTGTGTCCGTTGCCATCCGGCTTCCCGCTCTCAAAAGAGCGACGACCGCCCCGATCTGATGGGGGCCTACCACCTGCAATGCATGGCGTGCCATAC
>JAKSCC010000178.1 GCA_022360815.1 Desulfobacterales bacterium | reverse complement strand
CCCTCAAAAAGAGAGGCATTAAAAAAATCTTCATGAAACCTTTTATGGTGGTTGCCGGCGATCACGCTCGCAACGATATGGCAGGTGATGAAGAGGACGCCTGGAGAGTGATCTTCGAAAAAATGGGCATCCACGTCACCGTGGAACTCAAGGGGCTCGGCGAAAACCCCGATTGGGCCAAACTCTACGCCAAACACGCCATCGATGCTGCCACCACGCATTAGACAACCCGCCTCCGGCGGCGAGGTGGAGCCACCTCGAAAGCTTAATGCCGTTTCGATTTGTCCTTCGTACCTCAGGCCAAATCGAAACGGCGTTCGCTGCGGGCTTTGCCCGGCTTGAACGGCAAAGAAAATTTTTAAAGGGTCAATGTGAATCTGTAGGATGCGCCGTGCGCATCATGAATTATCCGCGAATGTGAAGCCCCCAAAGGGGCTGAGCATTCGCAATCCTGAGGTGCGGGGGATCATCTCTGTTATCGGCATTTGTAATTCCACCTGTTCGCTCGCAATCCTGAGGTGCGGGGGATCATCCCCTGCCCGCCGGAGGCAAAGGTTTTTATGCAATCTCAAACTCAAACACAGGTGAAAGGACCAGCAGGGCTTGTTGTGCTTGGTGGGGTGTTTGTGCTGGCGCTTCTGGTGTCGTCGGGTATGGGGTATGTGGATTTTTCTGTGGCTCAGGTGCTTCGAGCGCTCTGGGATGGTTTGTGCGTACACGAGGGGCTTTCGGAGACCCTTGAGACAGCCCGGGTCATGGTGTGGGAGGTGAGGCTGCCCCGTATTTTAACGGCTTCTGCTGTGGGGGCCGGGTTGGCCGTCTCTGGGGCGGTGTATCAGAATATTCTTCTGAACCCTCTGGCAGACCCCTACACTCTGGGGGTCTCATCGGGCGCGGCCTTTGGAGCGGCCATGGCCCTTTTGTTTGGCATGGGAGCCCAGATGGTGTCGGTGCCGGTGTTTGCCTTTGCAGGCGGGGTGGGGACGCTTTTTGTGGTGATCGGCCTGGCATCCCCTTCGGGTCGTTTTCTTCGCTGCGGCATGGACTCTTCCAACCTTATTCTCTCCGGAATCATGGTCTCTGCCATTTTGTCGGCGGGTCTCTCCTTTATGAAGTATCTGGCTGACGAAGAGGTGTCGGTGATCATCTTTTGGCTCATGGGCAGCTTTGCATCGGCCACCTGGCGGGATGCGGCCATCTGCGGGGGTGTCTCTCTGGCCGGGTTTCTGCTCTTTCTCTTTTACGCTCGCGACTTGAATCTGCTTGCCTTGGGCGAAAAGAGCGCGAGAAGTCTTGGGGTGGATACAGGAAAAACCACCCTCACACTTTTGGTTGCAGCCTCTCTTGTGGCGGCGGTTTGCGTGGCTGTCTCGGGCATTATCGGGTTTGTGGGGCTTCTGGTGCCGCACATGGTGCGGTTTGTTACCGGTCCGGACGTCAGAAGGCTTCTTCCTGCCACCCTTTTTTCAGGTGCCACTCTCCTTCTTTTTGCAGACACCGTCACCCGTGCGGTGCTGCCTTACGAGGTGCCCATTGGGGTTTTGACGGCCCTTATCGGTGGGCCTGTGTTTTGTCTTATTTTTCGCAAAAGCCGCATGGGAGGCGCATCATGAGCGGGGCGCCTCTTAAAATGGAGGGGATCTCTTTTAAGAGAGGTCAAAGAGAGGTGCTCTCAGGCATTGATGCGGCATTTGAGGCGGGCTCGTTTACCGCCATCGTGGGGCCCAACGGGGTGGGCAAGAGCACCCTGATGGAGATTTTGGCCGGGTACCTGGAGCCGGATGCGGGGGTCGCCTGGCTTACGGGAACCCCTGTTTTAAAGCAGGCCCCAAGGCGCGTGGCCCAAAAGCTTGCCATGGTGGCCCAGAGCCATGAGGTGCGGTTTGCCTTCAGCGTGCGCGAGGTGGTGATGATGGGCCGGCACCCCTTTATCCCTCGCTTCGGCTCGCCCCAGAAGGATGACGACCGAAGGGTTGAGGAGGCCATGGATCTGGCAGAGATTCGGCATCTGGCGAATCGAAGCGTTACCGAGGTGAGCGGAGGTGAGAGACAGAGAACCCTCTTTGCAAGGGCCTTGGCGCAAGGCACCCCTGTTCTGCTTCTGGACGAGGCCACCAGCAACCTCGATATGAAGCATACCCTCTCGCTGCTCTCGGTTGTGAAAGAGCGGGCGAAAAACGAAAACATCTGTGCCGTGGGGGTGTTTCAGGACATCAACACCGCAGCCCTTTACTGCGACCGGTTTCTCTTTTTGAAAGAGGGAAGGGTGCATGTGGCAGGCACCCCTGAAGAGACCCTGACCCCTGAAACCCTTGCCCATGTGTTTGGCGTCAAGACCCGGGTCATGGTGGATGAGGAGACCGGAGCCCGTCAGGTATTGTTTGCCCCCGGAGGATTGCATGTGTAGGTGGTATCTCTTTTTTTCCTTCTTGTTTTTTGTGTTGGCCCCACCAACTCAGGCCGCTCAGGTAATCGATGCCTCGGGCCGCGTGATTCAATTTGACAAGCCCTTTACGCGAATCATCTCCCTCTACAGCGCCCACACCGAAAATCTTCTGGCCATGGGGGCCAGAGATTCTCTGATCGGCGCATCCAAAAGCGAGCGTGCAGGCGGCTTGAAACGGTTCTCTTACCACGATGGTACCGAGCGATTTCTGGCGGCCCAGCCCGATCTGGTTCTTATTCGACCCATGATCGAACGGGGCTACGGCAGGCTGGTGAAAAGCCTTCAAGCGCGGGGGATTGCCGTGGTCTCGCTGCAGCCGGGAAGCGTTTCTGAGATGCTCGTCTATTGGAAGACCCTTGGGATGCTTTCCGGGAAAACGGAAAATGCCGAAAAGCTGGTGGCCGAGTTTGAGGAAGAGACAGCTCTTATTAAGCGTTTGACAGCAGGTGTGACCCCTAAGCGAGCCGTTTTTTTCGAGGCCATGCACGGCAAGCTGAGAACCTTTTCCAAAGAGTCCATGGCCATCTGGGCTCTGGAGTTTGCCGGTGGCGTGAATGTGGCCGGTGATGCGACTCCATCCAAGGGGAGCAATATCGCCATCTACGGCAAAGAGAAGCTTCTCCTTAAGGGGTCTCGCATTGAGGTTTACCTGGCCCAGCAGGGGCGCATGAACCGGGTCACCAGAGAGGCGATCAAAAAAGAGCCCGGTTTTAAGCTGATCAAGGCCGTGCGTGATGGTGAGATCCACTTTGTGGACGAGGCTCTGGTCTCCCGCCCCACACCGGCTCTTCTTCAAGGCGTAAAGAGGATCGGGAGCATTCTCTACCCTGAGATTTTTGCAGCAACAACCGAAGGATGATGAAGTCGTAAAAAGTCGATGCTACGACGCATTGTTAACAATACATGTGCTCTGTGTGGCAATAGAAAAGTTTTTTGCGGAGCTTTTTTTCAAAAAAGCGACCCGCCGGAGGCCAAGTTGAATAATTACAAAGGTTTTTTAATTGGCGGCACCATGAGCGGGAGCGGGAAGACAACCCTTTCTCTGGGGCTTATGGCGGCCCTGAAAAGACGGGGGCACCGCGTGGCGCCGTTTAAGGTGGGGCCGGATTACATCGACCCCGGCCATCACCGGCGGGTGACAGGGCGGGCGTCTCGAAACCTTGATGGCTGGATGCTCTCCAAAGAGTACTGCCGGGGCGCTTTTGCAAAGGGGATGAAAGAGGCCGATGTGGCGGTTGTGGAAGGGGTGATGGGGCTTTTTGACGGATTTTCGGGAACCGACGAATCCGGATCTTCGGCGCAGATGGCCAAGTGGCTGGGGCTTCCTGTGATTCTGGTGGTCAACGCCGCCAGCATGGCCCGAAGTGCGGCAGCCCTTGTCACAGGCTTTGAGAATTTTGACCCCGAACTTCGTTTTCTTGGTGTGGTTTTTAACAACATCGGAAGCCAAAGCCACCTCAACTACCTTAAAGAAGCGCTGGCCATGCACAGCGATCTTCCGTGTCTGGGCGGCATTCCAAGGGATGAGGCCTTAAGGATTCCCGAGCGTCACTTGGGGTTGGTCACCGATGAAGAGCACCTGCTTTCAAGAGGGGAGACCGATCATCTGGCCGATACCGTGGAGAGGCATCTTCATGTGGACCTCATTTTGGAGAGGGCGTTTGAACTGGGGTGTGGTGCTGAAGAGGATAAGGTTGCGCGGGAATCGTCGAGAATTGCGATCGGTGTGGCTTCAGACAGCGCCTTTTGCTTCTACTATCCCGATAATCTGGAGGCCCTTGAGGCTGCAGGAGCCGAGCTGAAATTTTTCTCTCCTGTGGACGACGAACAACTGCCGGAGGGGATCTCCGGTCTCTACCTTGGAGGCGGGTATCCCGAGCTTTTTGCTGGGAAGCTTGAAGAGAACAGGGCCATGCGCAAAGCCATCAAGGCGGCTTCAAAAGCCGGGATGCCCATTTATGGCGAGTGTGGCGGGCTCATGTACCTCTCTGAGGCGATCATCGATTTTGAAGGCACCCGTCATGAGATGACGGGATGCCTGCCCCTTATCACCGAGATGCAGGGTAAGCGTTGCGCCTTGGGCTATCGGGAGATCACTCTAAAAGAGGACTCTCTCTTGGGCCGGGCGGGAACTCGGTGCCGGGGGCATGAATTTCACTACTCCAAAGCGTTGGGACAGCCGGGGTGTCAAAGGGTGTATACCGTGACCCCTCGCATGGATCGGGTGCTGCCCGACGAGGGGTACATGGAGAGGAGCACGTTGGGCAGTTATGTCCATCTTCACTTTGGCAGCTCGCCGGGGGTTGGAGAGGCCTTTGTGGAGAAGTGCATTGATTTTAATGGCAGGAGTTAGACCATGAAACCACAGGAAATCGAAGATTTAAGTTTTAAGATGATTGCAGAAGAGGCCGGAGACCACGGCTTCACAGAGGTGGAGTGGCCCATTGCAAGGCGCGTGATCCACACCAGCGCAGATTTTGAGTATGTGAAAAGCCTTCGTTTTTCAGAAGGGGCCATTGAAAAGGGTGTTGCGGCCATTGGCGCGGGCAAGCCCATTTTTACCGATACCAACATGGCCCTTTCCGGAATTCGCAAGATGGAGGTGACGCACTTTGGGGGCAGCGTCACCTGCCTTGTGGCCGACCCTGATGTGGCGGCCCGCGCCAAGGCCGAGGGGATCACGCGAGCCAGGGCCGCGGTGGAGGCGGTTTCCGATCAGATGGATGGGGCTATCTATGTGGTGGGCAACGCGCCCACGGCCCTTTTACGTCTTCTTGAACTGGTGCGGGAAGGTAAAATCAAGCCCGCTCTTATTGTTGGATTTCCGGTGGGGTTTGTAAACGCTGCGGAGTCCAAGGCCGAGCTTTTAGAGAGTTCCGGCGTGCCCTTTATCACCAACGTGGGCCGAAAAGGGGGCTCCAATGTGGCGGCAGCCGCAGTGAATGCCCTGGCCATTATGGCATACGAGTAGCGTGAACGTCCCATTGCGGTTTTGCCGCTTTGCAGCAAATCACAATCAAATGGCCTTTGGGTCAATAGAAACAGCCGGGAGTCTTGAGAGTTCAAGGGTTCTGGCCCCAATCATCGCCCGATCAGCGGGCGCACAGAGGTAGTTATGTCTGAAAACAGAGGAACTCTCTACGGAATTGGCGTGGGTCCTGGCGATCCTGATCTCATCACCATAAAGGCCGTCAAGGCCATGGCAGAGGTGGATGTGATCTTTACCGCCTCCTCTTCCAAAAACAGCTTCAGCCTGGCCGTTGAGATTGCCCAGCCCCATCTGCCCCAAGAGGTGGAGGTGGTTGTCCTTCCTTTTCCCATGACCAAAGACAAAGAGGTGATGGGAAAGGCGTGGAATGAAAATGCCGATACCATTGCCGCTGTGCTGGACCAGGGGAAAAACGCCGCTTTTCTGACCCTGGGAGACCCCTTGACCTACTCCACCTTTGGCTACATCGCCCAGTGCATGCAGAAGAGCTATCCGGATTACCCCATGGTGACCATCTCCGGAATTACCTCGTTTCAGGCCGCCGCCGCTCGCATCAACACCCCCCTTGTGGAGGGTGAAGAGACCTTGATGATCACCTCGGGTGCTTACGGCGGTGCCCATGTGCGCCGTGTGGCCGAGGGGGCTGAAAACGTGGTCCTTCTGAAAGCCTACAAGAATGTGGATGACATTGCCGAGGCCCTTTCTGAGAGCAATCTTCTGGACCACAGCTGCGCCGTGAAAAAGTGCGGCCGGGAAGGTGAGGAGGTTATCTGGAATGTGGGCGACCTCAAAGAGATCAAGCCCGATTACTGGACCCTTATTATTGCCAAGCAGAACAACGAGCTGAGACGCTGATATGGCCAAACACCCAAAGGGCAAGAGCAACTACAAAAAGCTGGTTGTCTCCCTGGGCGTGACCGCGTTGATGATGGCAGCGGGTTTTCTGTTTGTGGAAGGGGTCACCCTTGAGGTGGTGCTTTTTAAGATTGGAAAACCCCTGTTAAGGCTTATGGGGTTTATCTCCATCGGTTTGGTGGTCGGGCAGATTATCGAATCCACCGGCTGGACACGCTACCTTGCTCTGGCAGCCGGCCCTCTCTTTCGGTTTGCCGGCATGGGAGAGCGGTGCAGCGCCGCTTTTGTGACCGCATTTGTGTCAGGGGTCTCCTCAAACGCCATGCTCTACGGCTTTTATCAGGATGGCAGCATCAGCCGAAAGCAGCTTTACGTGGCCAATCTTATCAATCAGTTTCCAGCCTATTTTCTTCATCTGCCCACCACGTTTTTTATTGTGGTGCCGCTGGTGGGACGCGCCGGGCTGGTCTATTTTGGCCTCACCTTTGTGGCCCTTCTTTTAAGGACAGCTCTGGTTGTTTTTTACGGCCATGTAAGCCTGGGCGGAGAAAAAGAGGGGAGATCCGAGGTTATCAGGGGTAAGTCCCCCATGGCCAAAGGGTTTGATGCCGTGATTCAGGGCGTGAAAAAGAGATTTTTCAAGCGGGTTGCAGGGGTTGCCACCTGGGTGATTCCCATCTATGTGGCGGTTTTTTTTGTACACCGGCTTGGTTTTTTCGATTTCATGAACGAATCCCTGGCCCATCTGGCGGTTTCCAGAATCATGCCCGTGGAGTCTCTTTCGGTCATTGTTCTGGGCTTTACCGCCGAGTTCTCCTCGGGGTTTGCCGCGGCAGGGGCGCTTTTGGAAGCAGGGGTTCTTACCATCAAGCAGACGGCTTTGGCCCTTGTGATTGGAAACATCGTGGCCTTTCCCATTCGAGCCATCAGACATCAGCTGCCGCGCTATGCCGGGATCTTCTCTCCGGTCATGGGGACCCAGATTCTGCTTCTGGGGCAATTTTTGCGTATCGGCTCTCTAATGGTTACGGCGGTATTGTTCTACCTGCTTGCAGCGTAACCCTTTGAAAAGGGTGCGGCAGTCGCACCCGACAGCCATTCGCACCACTATTTTTGCGGACCTGAAGTGCAGAGGCATTGTTTTGAGTAAAAAACGACAACTACGAAGCGGATTTACAACGGGCACGGCGGCGGCAGCGGCTGTAAAGGGTGCGGTGACGCTTCTTCTGACGGGGCGCTGCCCAAAGGCTGTGGTGATTCCTTTTCTTACCGAAGGCGAGGTGACGATTCCTCTGGTCTTTTGTGAGATGCAAAAGGATGCAGCCGTGGTGACCGTGATGAAAGATGGGGGCGACGACCCGGACATTACGAAGCACGCCATCATCGGCGCACGGGTTCGGTTTGGTGAAAAAGATGAAATCACCGGCGGCGAGGGGGTGGGGCGTGTGACCCGGCCGGGCCTTGAGGTGCCGGTGGGCGAGCCTGCCATCAACCCCGGACCGCAAAAGATGATCGGCCAGTCCGTGGAAGCCGTTCGCTTTGAAACCGGCGATGAAAGACCGCTCTCCATAGAGATTTTTGTGCCTGACGGCAAAGAGATGGCCAAAAAGACCCTGAACTTTCGGCTGGGCATCGAAGGCGGAATTTCGATTTTGGGCACCACGGGCATTGAGCGGCCCCTCTCCCACGAGGCCTACGAGGCGACGGTTCGCTCTTCCATTAAAGTGGCCAGAGCCATGGGGGCAGAGTCGGTGGTCTGCACCACGGGCCGCCGAAGCGAGCGCTTTGCCATGGCCTTTTTTCCGGCATTTGACGAAGCCCGTTTTGTGCAGATCGGGGATTTTTTCAAAAGTTCCATGGTCACCGCAGGCGAGCAGGGCACGGATGTGATTCTGTCGGTCTTTTTCGGCAAAGCCGTGAAGATGGCCGCCGGCATTCCCCACACCCATGCGGCCAAGTCGGATCTGAACCTTCGGTTTCTGGCGGATCTGGTGGCCGAGATGGTGGATGACAAGGCCCTGGTAGAGAAGGTGGCAGGCTCCAATTCGGCCCGAGAGGCCTTTACCCATCTGGCCGGGCCTTGCCCTGATGTGATTGCCCGTGTGGGCGAGCTGGCCGCCGAGTCGGCAAAACGATTTGCCCGTGAGAGCGGTAAAAAGATTGAAACCCGCTGCATTATCATTGACTTTGACGGCAATGTGGCAAGCGATACCGCAAGGGAGGCAAGATGAAAAATGTGATCACCGTCATCGGGTTTGGCCTTTCCAAAAAAGATCTTCCGAAGGCCTCCATTGACGTGATTTATCAGGCGGATCTGTTGGTGGGAGGCAGGCGGCACCTTGACGCTTTTGAAGATTTCAAGTCCGAGAAAGTGGTTGTTTGCGGCCAGATAAAAGCGGTTTTGGACGACTTGGAGACGGCCTTTTACCAGGGAAAAAAGGTGGTGATTCTTGCCTCAGGCGATCCGCTTTATTACGGCATCGGCTCTCTGGTCTCCGAACGATTTGGGGCGGAACAGGTAAAGATCATCCCCAATGTTTCGGCGGTGGCCGGGGCTTTTTCCCGCTTGGGGCTCTCCTGGCAGGATGCGAAAATCGTCAGCCTGCACGGCCGGGAGCTGACCCCTGAAACGTTTAAGATCCTGCTTTCAAGTGAGAAGGTGGCCTTTTACACCGACAAGACAAACACCCCGGATGCCATCGCAAAACAGATGTTGGATGAAGGCATCACGGTCTCTGAGGTCCATGTGTTTGAGCAGATGGGAACCCAAGGGGAAACCTGGACCCGGGGGACCCTTGAAGAGATTGGGGCGAAACGCTTTGACCCCACCAATATGATGGTGGTGGTGGGTGCCAGGCGTTTTGTGGATGCGCAGCCCATCGGCCTTGGCATGCCAAGTGAAGTCTTTGCCCACCAGCGGGCGATGATCACCAAACCCGAAGTTCGGGCCGTAACCCTCTCCAAGCTGGACCTGAAGGCCCATCAGATTCTCTGGGATCTGGGGGCTGGCAGCGGCTCCATCTCCATCGAAGCCTCGCGGTTTGTAAAGGCCGTCTACGCTGTGGAGCAAAAGCCAGAAAGGGTGGCCGACATCAAAGAGAACATCCGCCGATTCGGAGCCATCACCATGGAGGTGGTGGGGGGAAAGCTTCCCGATGCGGCCCGTGCCCTTCCCGATCCCCATGTGGTTTTTATCGGAGGCGGGGGGAAGAATTTGGACGAGATCATTCGCATGGCCGCTTCGCGCATGAAAGAAGATGGAAAAATGGTGGTGAACACCGTGCTGATCCAGAGCCTCAGCACCGCCGTGACCACTCTTGAAGAGGAAGGTTTTAACGTGGAGGTGCTGCAGATGTCTGTCAGCATCTCTTCCACCGTGGCCTGGGACATGATGCTCAAAGGAACCAATCCGGTTTTTATTGTGACCGGAACGCGAGGAGACGCTTGATGACAGATGCAGTGACGTACCCCATCACCATTACCGGAGCCGGGCCGGGAGACCCTGAACTTATCACCGTCAAGGGCAAGCGAAGCCTGGAAGAGGCGGATATGGTGATTTTTGCAGGCTCTCTGGTGCCCGAAGAGCTCCTTGTCTGGACCAAAGAGGGGTGCGAGTGCTTAAGCAGCGCGCCCATGGATCTGGATGCCATGGTGGAGAAGATGGCCGAAGGCTACCACGCGGGCAAGAGAGTGGTTCGTCTTCACACCGGGGATCCTTCCCTTTACGGGGCCATCGACGAGCAGATGCAGGAGCTGGATAAAAGGGGGGTGCCCTATACCGTGATTCCTGGTGTCACCGCAGCCTTTGGCGCCGCAGCCACCATGAAAATGGAGTACACCCTTCCCGAGGTGACCCAGACCCTGATTCTCACCCGGGTCTCCGGCAGGACTCCGGTGCCTGAAGCTGAAGAATTGGATCGCCTGGCCGCCCATCAGAGCTCCATGGCCATTTACCTCAGTGTGGGCATGGCGGAAAAAATTCAAAATATTCTGGCCCCCCATTACGGAGCCGACTCCGCCTGTGCCATTGCCTACAAGGTGGCCCATCCCGAAGAAGAAATCCATTACACCACCATCGGTCAATTGGCCCAGGCCTGCGAAGAAAACAAGATCACCCGCCACGCCCTCATCATTGTGGGCAAGGCCGTGGAAGCCAGCCTGGGGGATCACGAGCTCATTAAGTCCAAACTCTATGATGCCGAATTCACCCATGGATACCGAGATGCCAGCAAGTGATGGCACGGCCATCTG
>JAKSCC010000101.1 GCA_022360815.1 Desulfobacterales bacterium | reverse complement strand
GAAAAAGAGGTGAGCAAAAGCGGCATCACAGCCGTGGATATTACGGTCCATGACCACAGCCATGCGCATCACCATGGGGATCACCACCACCATCACGCTCTGGACTATAAAAAGATCCGGCGTTTGATTGCGAACTCTTCGTTGAAGAAGAGCGTGAAAGATAGAGCCTTGGCGGTTTTCCACCGCATTGCCGTTGCCGAAGCCAAGATCCATGGGTGCGAGATCGACACCGTCCATTTTCATGAGGTGGGCGGCATTGACGCGGTGGTTGATATTGTGGGAACCGTTCTTGCCGTGGATTACCTCGGAATTACCCAGATCACCTGTTCTCCCATCCCCTTGGGAAGCGGAACCGTTACCTGTGCCCACGGGGTGTTTCCGGTGCCGGCACCCGCGACTCTGGAGATCTTAAAAGGGGTTCCCACCTACGGCCTCGAGACCCAAGGGGAGATCATCACCCCCACGGGCGCAGCCCTGGCTGCCGAATTGTCCGACAGTTTTGGACCCATGCCCGAGATGGTGGTTGGTTGCGTGGGCTACGGTGCCGGCAAAAGAGAGACAAAAGGGCTTCCAAATTTGGTGCGCATGATGCTGGGTGAAGAGGAGATGGCCTCAGATACGGTGTGCGAGCTCTCCTGCAATGTGGACGATACCTCACCAGAAATTCTGGGCCATGCCATGGAGGCACTCCTGGAAGAGGGTGCCCTTGATGTCTGGTTCACTCCCATTCAGATGAAGAAGGGAAGGCCCGCCACCAAGGTCTCGGTGCTCTGCCACGAAAAAGATCGGGATCTTTTTACCGAGATGCTGTTGATGGAAACCTCCACCATTGCCGTGAGGTGGCAGCGATTTTCGCGCATTACCTTGAAGCGAAAAGCCGTTACCTTGATCACTCCCTGGGGCGAGGTCGCAGGAAAAGAGGTGCTGCTTCCCGATGAGACCACCCGCGTTACCCCCGAATACGAGGACTGCAAGGATCTGGCCCGTGAGTCAGGGGTACCCCTGCTGCATATCTATCGTTCAATAAGAAGATTGCCTCCAGGATCGCAAATGCTCTGAAGCTCTGCTTCCTCACATTTGCTTGTCCCAAAGCCCTTCGTGTCGAGGGGCTTTGGAACGATCTATTAAGGTCGTGTGAAAAATTATTTTTGAAACACCCCTTGTGCTGGCCTGTCGCTGGCGTGTGAAATTCCAATGTACTTGGCGTGAATGCGTTTATCAACGTGGCGAGTTAAAACAGGCGCCGAGCATTCACCATATGGGGTCCAGGGAATCATCCCCTGGCCGCCGGAGGCATGATCAGAGATTCTATGAAAGGTTTGAATCATGAAACTATCTGACAAACATATTTTGCTTTTGGCCACGGGCTTTAAGTCTGGAAACGCGCCTTTTTCGCCGGGGACCTTTGGCAGTGCGGCGGCTCTGCCCCTGTGCGCATTGGTCTGGGCGATGGGGCTTGTTCTGGGCACGGCGTTTTCCATGCTTTTTGTGGTGGCTGGTATTGTGGCGGCCTGTGTGGTGTGCGAAAGGGCTGAAAAAATTTTGGGGGAAAAGGACCCCTCCTGTGTGGTGATCGACGAGTTTGCCGGCATGCTGGTCACCTTTGCAGGAATCTCCCTGACATGGAAAGTTGCCCTGGCCGGTTTTTTACTCTTCCGTTTTTTCGATATTTTAAAGCCGTTTCCTGTTCGTCAGCTTGAGCGGGTGCTTCCCGGTGGCGCAGGCGTGGTGATGGACGATGTGGCAGCCGGAGTGATGGCGGGTCTGGTGCTTCAGATCGGGCTGGCATTTTTGTAGAGATCTGGCACAAGAAGTGGTATACCCATAGGAATTTGAATTTTTGGGTTTGCACATTTTTCTTAAGAAAAGTAAGTCAAATTAAATAGATATTTCATACGGCGTCCTGCGGTTCCAGCGAAAATGGCACAGGCAGGCGACTCTTTAAGGAGGAGCGCATGGGCACGTCCTTTGATAAGGAAAAGGCTGTTGAATCGGCCATGAGTCAGATCGAACGTCAGTTCGGTAAAGGTTCCATCATGAAGCTTGGGAACCGGGAAGTGGCAGCGGTTCCTGTGATCCCTACCGGATCCATTGCGCTTGATAAGGCCCTTGGCGTGGGCGGTGTGCCCAAAGGGCGTGTGATTGAGATCTACGGCCCGGAATCATCGGGCAAGACCACGCTCACTCTTCATGTGGTGGCTGAGGCTCAGAAACGTGGCGGCATTGCGGCTTTTGTGGATGCCGAGCACGCTCTGGATGTCACCTATGCCCAGAAGCTTGGGGTCAATTGCGATGAGCTTTTGGTCTCCCAGCCCGACACCGGTGAGCAGGCCCTTGAGATTGCCGATATGCTGGTTCGTAGCGGTGCCGTGGACGTTCTGGTGATCGACTCGGTGGCCGCTCTGGTTCCAAGGGCCGAGATCGAAGGAGACATGGGCGACGCCCACATGGGGCTTCAGGCCCGTCTCATGAGCCAGGCCCTTCGTAAGCTGACCGCCACCATCGGCCGTACCAACACCACCGTGATCTTTATCAACCAGATTCGCATGAAGATCGGTGTGGTTTTTGGAAACCCCGAAACCACCACGGGCGGCAATGCTCTGAAGTTTTACTCCTCCGTTCGTATGGAGATTCGCCGCACTTCGGCCATCAAAGATGGCACCGAGGTGATCGGCAACCGCACCCGCGTTAAGGTGGTGAAGAACAAGATGGCGCCTCCTTTTAAAGAGGCGGAGTTTGATCTCATGTACGGCCTGGGAATCTCCAAGACCGGCGAGCTCATTGATATGGGAGTGGATGCAGGCATCGTAGAGAAGAGCGGCGCTTGGTACTCCTACAACGGTGAGCGCGTGGGCCAGGGCCGTGAAAACGCGAAGAAGTTTTTTGCGGAGAACGAAGCCCTCTACGAAGAGGTTCTCGGTAAGGTTCAGGAGGCTCTCGGGATTGCCAGGTCTGCCGATGAAGAGGCCGAAGCCGGTGCATAATCGCCTGGTTTAAAAGGACCTCATTTGATAGATTGAAAAAAGGGCATCGCGTCCGGCTACGGGCCGCGTGCCCTTTTCCTGTTTAAAGTTTTCAGGTTTGCCCCGTGAGGCAATTTTTAAATTTTGCTCGTGAAAAATTTTGACCATGCCAGAGGCCCCTCGTTTTAAGAGGTGCCTGCGGCAAGTAATGGAAAAGTTTTTTGCGGAGCTTTTTTTCAAAAAAGCGACCCGCCAAAGGCGGAACAGAAATGGCCTTGCAAAGGCTCAGCATGGAGATGGTGATGAAAGGCAGCGAAGCACGTAAACTCTTTATCGACTACTTTAAGAAGCACAACCATCGGCACGTGAGAAGCTCTTCTTTGGTGCCTTCGGACGATCCCACTCTGCTTTTTGTTAACGCCGGTATGGTGCAGTTCAAGCGTACCTTCATCGGTGAAGAGAAAAGAGAGTACGCAACCGCCACCACCAGCCAGAAGTGTGTGCGCGCCGGCGGCAAGCACAACGACCTGGAGAACGTGGGGTACACCGCCCGTCACCACACCTTTTTCGAGATGCTGGGCAACTTCTCCTTTGGGGACTACTTCAAAGATCAGGCCATCTCCTTTGCCTGGGATCTTTTGACCAACGGCTACAAGCTGCCGGTGGAGAAACTTTGGATCTCCATTTACAAGGACGATGACGAGGCTTTTGAGATCTGGAACAAGAAGATCGGGGTTCCAGAAAATCGCATTGTGCGCCTGGGCGAGGCCGACAACTTCTGGGCCATGGGCGATACCGGCCCTTGCGGACCCTGCACCGAGATCCATATCGACCGGGGTGAAAAGTACGGCTGCGACAACCCCAATTGCGCTGTGGGCTGCGACTGCGATCGCTACCTTGAGATCTGGAACCTCGTTTTCATGCATTACGAGAGAAGTGAAGACGGCACCCTTTCGCCCCTGCCCAACCCCTGCATTGATACCGGCATGGGGCTTGAGCGAATCACCAG
>JAKSCC010000294.1 GCA_022360815.1 Desulfobacterales bacterium | reverse complement strand
TATTTTAACACTTTGAAAGAATTCGGCCTATCTCAGTGAACTGAGGATGTGTCGTTTAACAAAATCAACAACACATCCGTAAGAAACTGATGACGGTTGATTGCAGTGAAGAAAGGGCTTCGCTACGGCGAGAACCCCGGCCAGGAGGCGGCCCTTTACCGATTGACCAACGGCAATCTGGTGGTGGGCGAGACGCAGACCATCGCTGCTGGCCGGTATCTGGCATCGGACATAGAGCTTTTGCAGTCGGGCAAGCATCCGGGAAAGACCAATTTGACCGATGCGGATAACGCCCTCAATATTTTGCGCTACTTTACCGACCGGCCCACGGCGGTGATCGTCAAGCACAACAACCCCTGCGGGGTGGCGCGTGCCGATGCCCTTTGCGATGCTTACGCAAAAGCCTATATGGCCGACCGTATCGCCGCTTTTGGTGGGTGCATTGCCCTGAACCGAAGCGTGGACAAGGATACGGCCGAGGCGATCAGCAACCAGTATGCCGAAGTGGTGGTGGCCCCCGATTTTGAAGAGGGGAGCCTGGAGATTCTGGCATCAAGAAAGAATCTGCGCGTGATCAAAATCGACAACATGGATCGCCTTGCAAGTTACGTGGGCGAGCGTGTGGTCGATTTTAAGTCGTTGATGGACGGCGGCATCATCACCCAGCTCTCCTTTGTGCCTGAAGCCAGAACCCGGGCCGACCTGAAGCTGGCCGAGTGCGAATACAAAGGAAAATCCTACCGCATTGATAGGGAGCCCACCGATGCCGAATACGAAGACATGCTTTTTGGGTGGCTGGTGGAGTCCGGGATCACCTCCAACTCGGTGATCTATGTCAAAGATCAGGTGACCGTGGGCATTGGAACCGGCGAGCAAGACCGCGTGGGCGTGGCCGAGATCGCCGTGGAGAAAGCGTACAAGAAGCTTGCCGATCGCTACGCCTTTGAGACTTTTGGCAAAGGGTATGCCGAGCTTGAAGATATGGATGAAAAGGCGGAGATTGATGCGCGCGTAAAAGCTGAAAATGGTGGCATCAAAGGGTCTACCATGGTGAGCGATGCCTTTTTCCCATTTCGTGATGGTGCCGATGTGGGCCTTAAAGAGGGGGTTTCGGCCATTGTCCACTCTGGAGGCTCTCTAAATGATTATCAGTCCATTGAGGCGTGCAACGAATGTGGTGCCACCATGGTCTACACCGGTCAGCGCAGTTTCAAACACTAAAAAGGCAAGTGCAAAGGGCCTATAGCTCGTCGCACTTGGCCTGTAGGGTTGAATGAAAATTGCTGGGCTGACCGATGTTCTAATGTAAACAAGGGTCCAATGCCAGGTGGGCCCTTTTGCAAACGGTTAAGGTGTCGCCTTCATCTGGCAGAAGGTGGTCCCAAGCTGCTTTTCTTGGCAACAGCAACCGATAAAATCAACCCATCTGGTGTAAGAAACGGTGTGATGTATGATGGACAAGCCGGTGCTTAAGATTGGTCACTTACGAATTACCGATCACTTGATATTGGGAGTGACCGATCTGAAACTGAAGAAAGGGATGGAGAGTTTCAAACACTGCCGCCTTGAGCCTGTTTTAAAAAATGGGTGGAACGAGGTGGCAGACGATTTGGCCGCCGGACTTCTGGATGGTGCCTTTATTCTGGCACCGACGGCCATGGACATCTACAAGTCCGGGGTGGGCATCAAGCTGATTCTTTTTACCCACAAGTCGGGCAGTATTCTGGTGAAGAGCCGTCGGGCAGGTATCCAGAGTCTTGAAGATTTTGCAGGTAAGGTGGTTTTGATTCCTTACCAGCTTTCGGTGCACAATATGCTTTTTCACCGTCTGTTGAAACAGAAGGGGCTCAACCCCGGCACCACGCGGGACAAAAACGCCGACGTTTTTTTGGAAGTGGTGGCTCCTTTTCAGATGCCCGATGCCATTGAGTTGGATGAAGACGGGGAGATCGGGGGCTTTATTGTGGCCGAGCCCTTTGGATCCAAAGTGATTGGCAGTGGAAACGGAGAGGCCTTGCATCTCTCCTGCGACCTTTGGCCCAAGCACCCCTGCTGCGTGTTGGTGATGCGCGATGAGGTGATAGAGAAAAATCCCGATGCCGTCTATGAGCTGACGCGAAGCCTGGTGCGTTCGGGAAAGGCGGTGGAGGCCCAGCCCGAGCCCGCTGCCATTATCGGGGCAAATTTTCTGGGCCAGGACAAAGAGACCATTTACAAGGTGCTTACCCAGCCCAAAGAGCGCATCAGCACCGACGAACTCTTTCCTGTGATTGATGACCTTGCAAAAATTCAGGACTACATGAAAGATGAGATGGGCATCTTAACAGACAAAGTGGATCTGGATAAGTTTGTGGATACTCGGTTTGCTCTGGATGCCGGGGCGCGATAGATTTGAAAAAAGATCTCTGGAGGCTTTGCTGCGCCATCAGGGATACGTCCTTTATCTCTTTTTCACGGTACCCTTGGCGCTGTGCCAAGGCGTCTTTCTGTTACGACCTCGTCAACTCCTCACTGAAACAGATTTCTTTATTTTTAGGACCTCTGATAATACGAAGCACGCCAACCAAGGTGTGAAAACGGGCGCTTTAAGAATGAGAGTGGGGTAATTGCGAGTGGCTTTTTCAAAGTTGTAAGAGTATCTGGCTGTCTGACCGAAACTTGTGATATGGTGTTAGTTACCTTACAGGTAAATAAGTAATTTTTTCTGTAAGGCATTTTCTGCGTTTTCCCGCACATTTTCCAATAACGACAATCTGCATCACATGGAGGGCACCCGATGAAAGTGGTTCTGCATATTGACTCTGAAAAGGTGAGGCGTCTGAGGCTTACCCTGAACAATATGACCAACCTCATTGCCGCAGCCGAAGGTCGGCTTGTGGAGGGGGTGGTTCTGGTTAACGGGCCGGCAGCTCAGCAGGTGACGGCCAGTATGGACATGGAGCTGTCCCAAATGATTTCCCAGCTGGCCGAAGCAGGAGTCGATTTTTATGTTTGCAACAATGCCCTGGTGAGGTTTGAGATCGGGCGGGAGGTTCTGCATCCTGATTTTAAGGTGACCCGCAACGGAATTTTAAAGCTGGTGGAACTTCAGCGTCGCGAGGGGTACGCCTATATTAAACCGTGATGGTCTCAGGTTGGGTGTAAAGGCTTTTACCGTTTTTTTATGCATACAAAAAACCCTGACAGCTCCTTTTGTGTTGTCAGGGTTTTGTTTGTCAGGGGATTGCATAATTGAACTTTACATGCAAAATAGGTTGTGTGCTAACAAAATATTGTGGGTCCCAGCAGGTTACTTGAGATCCCGAAGGAGACGCTTGAGAAGAACCCGCTCCTCTATGCTCAACTCGGCCAGGGTCTCTTCGTTTGCATCGGCACGTACCTTGAAAAGCTCGTCCACAACCTCTGCATTTTCATCGGTGGCCAGGTAGATGCGCTGGACCCTGCGATCGTTCTCATCGCTTTTTTTGACAATCCACCCCCCTTCCATAAGGCGATCAAGAACCCCGGATATGGTGGCGTTGTCCAGCACAAGGCGGCTGCCGATTTCGCTTGCGGTGAGCCCGCTTTCGTCAAATATGGCCCCGAGCACCAGCCCTTGCACCGTGGTGAGCCCATAAGGTTTCATGCGTTTTTTCAGGTTTCGTTGGGCTTTTTGGTTGGCTTTGGCCAGAAGAAAGACAATGCAGTCATTGTAGGAGATGCGGGTGGTCATAGGGCAGGTGGCTCCGTGTTGGGTCGGTGGTTGTCTTCGAAACCGAGCGCAGCAGGTGTGGTCCCTCTCTCTTTGTGCTTTGAGTAGAAAAGGGGGGCTTTTAACGGGAAGTGCAGAGAATTGCTGAGCCCGTGAGGTGGTTGCTTTGTGCGCAAAGTATCCCCTCATCTCCTTGTGTGTCAAGGGAAATGTGAAGAGATGAGGCAAAAGAAGAGGCGCAGCTGGTGGGGGCAGCTGCGCCTCTTCTTGGTCCTCGGGTCTTTTTTTAGTTAAAGACCCGACTCATTTGCGGGGCTCAAAAAAGAGCTTTTAAAAATGGTAGGTGGTGGTAATTCCGATATTGTAGACTTTTCCATCGGCAACAAGAGAGACTTTTTTTCCGTAGCTGGGGTTGAGGGCGCCGGATTCGCCTTTAATCACCCGTCTGCCGGGAATGTTGGCATAGCTGGCTGCAATGTCCACGGTGAACTGGCCAAAGGTGAGGCCGGTGCCGATGGAGAGGATGTGCTTGTCGCCGTCGGGCCAGATAAAGTCGAGGCTCTCGTCGGGAACCGGGGTGGGATCCCAGAGGTAGCCGCCACGAAGGGTGACGGTGGGGCTCAACACCCACTCCACACCCAGGCTGTATTTAACCGTGTCGTCCCAGTTTCGAGGAGTTTCTTTGCTGTTTTGGTTGTGAATAGCTGGAGAAAAAGTTTCAAGCTGAGATTTGTTGATGCTCCAGTTGGTCCAGGTGGCATCGGCTTCCACAAGGATGTTCTTTGTCTCTCCAAGCCGGTAGGCCACTCCCGTTTGGATCTGTTCGGGATGGTCATAGGACATCTTTACTGTGGTGGTCTTGACACCATTGATTTTGAGATCTCCCTCAAAGTCTGCGCTGGTGCGGCTTCGGTAGGTGAGGCCCATGGAGAGGCGGTCGGTGGCCTGGTAGAGGGCTCCGACATTGAATGAGGTGTTGAAGTCGTCTTTGAGTTTGCCTTCAAATGTTGTGTTGGATTTATATCGGATGAAACTGGCACCGGTTTCCGACTGCCCGAAGGAGATGCCGCCACCAATGGAGAGCTTGTCCGTGGCTTTCCACGCCAGTGTGGGGGTAATCACCTCTCTGAGGTACTCCGAATGGTAGCTGTTGTGTGCTCCAAGGGTGTTTTTTTTCCAGTCGATCTTCATTCCCCAAGGCACATAGACAGCGACACCCGCGGTGAAGCGGTCACCCATGGGCAGAACCGCTGAGATGTGGGGGACCACCAGAGGATCGGTGTCATCTGTAAAATCGGTGGATGGTTCTTCTTTCATTGAATAATTGTCAATGGAAACTTCAGGTTGGGTGACCAGGCTGCCTGCTGTGATGGAAGCCCTCTTGGCCTTTGTGAGCGCGGCAGGGTTGTAGTAGGGGGCAAATGCAGGTGAGGCAGACGCGCTGACGGCCCCTCCCATGGCGGCTGCCCGTGCGCCGATACCATAAGTGTCGACCATTCCGGCCCATGCGGAAGAGGCTGCAAGGAGTGTCAGCAGGGCAGTGAAGGTAGAGAGAGCTCGTTTCATGAATCCTCAACATCTGTCTGGGTGATGGTCCCTGGTGTTGCAGGGCATCAGCGGTTTAAAGAGAGCCGGGCGGGTGGCCCGGCTGAGGTATGGTTGCCCAGAAGCGCGTTGGTGAAACGCTAGAATGGTGATTCCAGGCGCACACAGCATGCCCGGAGCGTAAGGGAATGACAATATGGAAAGAATCTATGGAAAATGCAGGGTAAAAACCTATACTTTCCATGGGGCAGGATTGAAATGATGGGCTGGAAATAGTGGGGTTAACGGTTTATGAAAGAGAATCGAGCTTCTTGTGTTCAAAACGGAGTTTTGGGTGCGATTTTATGTTTTGGTGGTAAAGGAGTCAGGTATGGTGGGTGAGAGAGAGGAGCTGAGTGCGCAGGTTGGTTCCGGATTTGTTGAGCCCCAGCTTTTTTCGAATGTTGTTTCTGTGAAAGTCGATGGTGCCCTTGGAGAGATTCAAGGTGAGGGCCATCTCTTTGGACGTATGGCCTTGGCGAATAAACTCTGCCACCTTCAGCTCCATGGGGGTGAGATTGAAGAAAGGAGAGGTCAGGCGTCTTGTAAACGGTGAGACGATCTCTGAAAGGCTTGTCATGGCCGCTTCCAGGTGGTGCCTTTGGCCGGACGAGAGGGTGGCTTCACCCACCTTTTCCAGAGCGGGAAGAACCAAGTGGCTGAGGGTGGCTGTCATGTTTTCTCCCATCTCCTCCCGATCTTTTTCGCGTTGGCCCAAAATCGCCTTCAAAGCGGCCTGGCTCTCCTCCAGACGGTTCATCTTCTCTTCCACCGCTGCTTTTTGTCTGGCCAGTGCTTTTTCCATGCGCACCTGAGAGGTGATATCAAGAAAGGTCCCTGCCACTTTTAACACCCTGCCATTCGAAGAAAATTCCACCGCTTTTCCTCGCGTGCTCATCCAGTGCCAGGTTCCCTGAAGGCTTTTGAGGCGATGGCGAACATGAATGGCATTGGTTTCGCCGCACAGGTGGGCTTTAAACGCTTCAGAGAGCATCTTCATTTCGTTGGGGTGGAGGCGGGAAAGAAAGATCTCCTGGGTGATAGATTCCCCGGACTCTTGGCTGAACTGCTTGCCCCACCCCTTCTCCATGGTGACAACGCGTTGTGTGGTATCCCAGTGCCATATTCCGAGCTCTGCGCCTTCCAAAGCCATGGAGAGGTTCTCTTCCCGCTCTTTAAGCTCTTCTTCCCTTTTTTTGCGATCTGTAACGTCCACGGCAATGCCACGAAGAAGAAGCTCGCCGTTTCTCTCTTTGACAAGGGAGGCTCGTGTCTGGATCCAGATGAGAGACTCATCGTTGCACTTGACCTGATACTCCAAGGCTCTGGAGAAGTTGGTGCGCATGTCGTGGTCTTTTAAGATGGCCAGGGTTTTCTCTTTCTGGTCTTTGCGAATCATCTCAAAGAAGTTGAGATGGGGGATGTCGCTTCGTGAAAAGCCCATCATTTCAAGAGCAGTGTCATTGGCATCCACAAAGTTGCCTGAAACATCAATCACATAGACGGCATCGGGGCCCTGCTCCAGCAGGCCCGTAAAGCGTGCGCCACGCTCAAGCTCCTCAATACGTCGCGTGAGGGTGGCAATGATCTCTTGGGCGTCTGTGGTCATGTTAAAGGCCTCCTTGGCTTTGTAAGTAAACGGGATGACAGTGGAAAAAGTGAAATGGTATTTTTTCCATTCCGGGGGCTGAAGGTAGCTCTCTCTCTTTGAGAAGTCAATGGGGATGAGTCTGTGAAAGCGTGTCATACGATGCGGCGACCCTGCTTTGTTTTGCTGATCTCCTTGTGTTTGAGGTTTCTTTTCTATACAATGCCTTGCAACAAATGGTGGGGATTTTCCTTGATGTTGCGGCGGCCTCTATGCCGCAGAAACGCACGGATGCTTGAAGCCCGCCCCTGTGCGATCCCCCTGCCCATGCATCGCCTAAGACGATGCACACCATGTCTTACATTGATGCTTCCTAAAAAGCCCGTATGTTCCATTCTCCATTGAGGCCTTTGTTGTCGACTTTTTTCAGGAAGCTTTTTTTCCTTAAATCTGGATTCAAAAAACAATTTACAGAACAGCGCACCGTGTTTTGCATTTCCTTGGCTATGCAAGGCACGGATGCGTTCTATTTGGCTATGCCCCAGCCGCTCTTTTTTTGAAAATGGCACAGGTAAAAGTCTTTTTAACGCGTCTGAGATGTGCCGTTAGGCGTGAATCCTTTGCGAGGCTAGGGTGGCGTAGCGATTTGCGGGGTCGGTGTTGATAAACTGGAAAGAGTGGGGGAAAACGTACGGCAGCGCAGTATTGGTTCTGATGATTCTGGCGGGTGCTTTCGCTTATGGCTACAGCCATTTGGAGTATAACTGGCAGTGGTATCGCATTTGGCCTTACCTGGTGAAGCTGGGGGATGAAGGCCTTGAGGCGGGTCTGCTTTTAAAAGGGCTGGGGGTCACCTTGAAAATTTCAGGGGTGAGTCTGATTTTAACCCTTTTTATAGGGTTTTCGTCGGCCATGATGCGACTCACCAACTCGCCGGTTCTCAATGCGCTGGTGGTGGGGTATGTGGAATCGATTCGCAATACACCGCTTCTGATTCAACTCTTTGTGATCTATTTTGTGGTTTCACCGGTGTTGGATATCTCGCCTTTTGCATCGGCGGTGTTGGCTCTTTCCCTTTTTGAGGGGGCCTATGCCACTGAGATTATTCGTTCGGCCATTGTGGCGGTGGATAAAGGGCAGTGGGAAGCGTCCTTTAGCCTTGGAATGACCTCCTGGAGGGCCTTTGTCGATGTGGTGCTTCCCCAAGCCCTGCGTCAGATGCTTCCCATGCTGGCTGGCCAGGGGGTCTCTCTTATTAAAGATTCGGCCCTTGTAAGCACCATCTCTATCTTTGACTTGACCATGCAGGGGCAGAGCATTGTGGCTGAAACCTTTCTCACCTTTGAAGTGTGGTTTACCGTGGCCCTCTGTTATCTCATGCTGACAGCCACACTGTCGGGGCTTATTACTCGTTGGGAGAGATCGGTCGTCCAGGGACGGCCTGTATAAAAGAGAGGCTTTGGTCAAAGACGAGGGCCTGATGTGTGGGGCATGATTTTATCACTTTTGACAGGGAGACTCACATGAAACGGTTGATTGTGGCGCTGGTAACAGGACTTCTGATGGCGGTATGGGTAGAAAGCGCGGTAGCCAAAGAGCCGCTGATCGACACTATTCAGAAAAGAGGGGTGATTCGAGTGGGTATGTCCACGTTTGTACCTTGGGCTATGCGGGATAAAGGAGGACGGCTCATCGGTTTTGAGATCGATGTGGCGCGTCAGTTGGCCAAAGATATGGAGGTGGACGTGGAGTTTGTGCCTACAAATTGGTCCGGGATTATTCCGGCACTTCTTACAGGAAAGTTTGATGTGATCATTGGAGGCATGGGCATTACGCCCAAGCGGAACCTAAAGGTGAATTTTTCCATTCCTTATGACTATTCCGGTATGTCCATGGTCTCCCACAAGAGCAGGTCCAAGGGGCTTTCCACCTTTGAAGATTTCAATCAGAAAAGCATCACCATTGCGGCCCGTACCGGAACCACTGCAGCCATGGCCGCCAAAAAACAGTTTCCAAAGGCGAATTTAAGGTTTTTTGAAAACGAGAGTCAGGCTCTTCAAGAGCTCTATCTGGGCCGTGTTCATGCGGTGGTCGCCTCGGCCCCTCTTCCTCGGTTTCAAGCCTTGAAGTACCCCGGCAAGCTGACGGTTCCCATAAGCCGTGCTTTTACCAAAGAACCCATAGGATTTGCCGTTCGAAAAGGGGATGTGGATACCTTGAATTTTTTCAACAATTGGATTCGAGTGAAGGAGGCCGAAGGATTTTTAGCAGAGACCAAGGCCTATTGGTTTGAAACACGGGACTGGGAAGATCGGGTGAAGTAGACCATGTTGCAGGTTTCTGGAGCACGAGTGTATCGGTTCGGGGTGGTGGATGTTGTGGCCCTCGTGCTGGTGGCCGGATTTTTGATCTGGTTTTTTCAGCGCGTGGGTGTGGTTTTGGATTACCGGTGGGAGTGGGGGGTGATCCCTTCCTATTTGGTAACGCGTACCGATTCGGGTTGGGTTGCCAATCTTCTTTTAATCGGGTTTTTTACCACGGTAAGGCTCAGCATCTGGGCCACGCTTTTGGCCTCTGTGATTGGGGTGGTGGTGGGAGCCATGCGTGCCCATGGCTCTCCGGCCCAAAGGTTTCTGGGGTGGCTTTATGTGGAGAGCATTCGAAACATTCCCTCCCTGGTGCTGGTTTTTCTTTTTTATTTTTTTATCAGCAGTCAGTTTCTTGATTATTTGGGGCTTGATACCATGCTGCGGGAGAGCTCGAATGTGACCCGGGCTGTGGTGGGGTTTCTTTTTGCTAAAGAAGCCCATATCAATGCTTTTTTTTCGGCGGTGCTTACATTGGCCCTTTACGAAGGAGCCTATGTGACTGAGATTGTTCGAGGCGGGCTGGTGTCAGTACCGCATGGTCAGTGGGAAGCGGCACGGGCCACAGGGCTTAAAGAACATCAGAGTTTTGTTTTTGTGATTCTTCCCCAGGCTTTGAGAAAAATTCTTTCCCCCCTTGCCGGCCAGTTTCTCTCAACCATCAAAGATTCAGCCATCATGAGCGTGATCTCCATTCAGGAACTCACCTTTCAAGGGATGGAGGTGATGAGCGCCACCTTTCTTACCTTTGAGGTCTGGATTACCGTGACTCTTCTCTATTTTATTCTCACCTTTTCCCTTTCTCGGGCCATTGCCGTGCTGGATCGCAGGATGAACAACAACCGATCGTAGCAGGGATGATCATGAGGTGAATGCCCCAAGGTTCGTGTGACACACGCGTTGTCGTGAGCATTCACCATATGTTCTCTAAGAGATATCTGCTTGGCGAATCTGGCGGAGGGCTTGTCTGATGCGCTCCTCGTTTTCCACAAGGGCCAGGCGCAGGTAGCCTTCTCCTTCACGGCTGAACCCGGCACCGGGGGCCACAGCCACATTGGCTTTCTCCATGAGCTCCAGGGCAAAGGCCATGGAGTCTTGGGTATTTTTGTAGCGTTCAGGGATTTTTACCCACACAAACATGCCGGCTTTGGGGGGCGTGACCTCCCACTCCATGCGCTGGAGCACCTCACAGAGGGTGTCCCGGCGTTTTTTATAGATCTCTACTTGTTCGGTGATATTGGGTTCGCATTCGCGAAGGGCCACAATGCCTGCGGCTTGGATGGCGGTGAAGATGCCGTAGTCATAGTACCCTTTGATTTTTTCTAAGCCTTTGATCATATCGGTGTTGCCCACGCAGTACCCCATGCGCCAGCCAGCCATGTTGTAAGACTTTGAAAACGATCCAAACTCCACCGCCACATCTTTGGCACCGTCTACCTCAAAGATGCTGGGGGCTTTGTAGCCATCAAAGGTGACCCGAGCGTAGGCAAAATCTTGAATGATCATAAACCGGTATCGTTTGGCAAGTTTCACCACCTCTTTGAAAAAATCGGTGTTGGTGACCTGGCCGGTGGGGTTGTGGGGATAGTTGAGCATGAGAACTTTAGGGGTCGGGTACATGGAGTCGCAGAGGTTGGCGATCTGGCGAAGCATGGTTTCGTCGTCGGCCATGGGAACTCGCACCACGTTGGCTCCTGCGATAATGGCGGCGTAGATGTGGATGGGAAAAGCCGGAGTGGGCACCATGACGGTGTCGCCGGGCCCCATGAGGGCAAGGCAGAGATGAGAGACGCCCTCTTTGGAGCCGATGGTGGTGATCACCTCGGAGTCGGGATTGAGAGAGACCCCATACTCCTTGTCGTACATGATGGAGAGTTCCTGCTTCAGATGTTTGATGCCGCCTGCTACGGGGTAGCGATGGCTTTTGGGGTCGTTGGCCACCTTGCAGAGCATTTCGGTCACTTTATCAGGTGCCGGATCCACAGGATTGCCCATGCCCAGATCAATGACATCCAGTCCGTTTCTGCGCTTTTCCATTTTCATCTTGTTGATCATGCCAAAGAGGTATGGGGGCAGGTGTTCCATTCGCTCTGAGTATCGGACATTTTTTTTTTCGTGCATAAAAGCCTCCATGGGGTTTGGGTAAGAAGGCTCTGGGAAGGGGAGGTGCCCCGGGCGGCAACTCTGGGCATAAAAAAAGCCATGGGTTGTCGTCGTCAACCCATGGCGTTCTTACTGCAAGGTAAAATCTATATCAGATGGCAGCGTAAACGACAATGAGTTGACCTCATGGCCGCGGCCGCCGCCAGTATGTGGCAGGTACGTGAATTCATATTGATCCTGAAAAAAATAATCGAGCAGTTTTTATCAAAAACCGACGCCCTTTTTTAAGGGGTGTTTGGGGGCCGTGTCAAGGGTTACCGACTTTGAGAGGGGTAAATTCTGGCCCGCCTACCTCAAAGAGGACGTTGGGTTTTCGAGAAACCACGGTTTTTTTGACTCAAAAGCCTGCCAATATTTCCATAACTCGAGGCAGGGGTCAGGTTTAATAGAGGTTTTTAAAGGCAACCCCTGCCCGGAATGACGGTATAAAAAAAAGGCCTACTGGGCGAGAAGGACGAGTCCACAGACATGTGACATGCCTTCTGGTGAAGGAGAGGGGCCGTCGTCATGCCATCCGGCTGTCTCCATCAGCTTTGCCACATGCACCCCGAAACCAGACATGGAGGGACGAGCCGTATGGGGGTGGCGGCAGGGACTCTTTTCGTCAATCACTCGGCATGAGGCTTCATCATAGCAGAAGATATTTCGGCATGAGCCACCGGCATAGGCGCTGGCTCCCTTAAAGCCCCATCGGATGGCTTTGGATTCAATACCCGAGGCCACTTGGTGAAGAAGCCTGAAACACTCTCTTCGGTCGCTGGAAAAGAGGAGATCTTTGAGGAGGTCAATTTTGAAGAAGAGGGCGGCTTCGCAATTTTTGAGCATGGCCATAAAATCTTTGGGCCCTGTGACATGGGGGGGGCAGCTGCGTGAGAGTCCGTAGTTCTCACAGCGGGGTGAGAGACACTTTTCTGCCAGGGTTTCATCGACGATCACCTGGTGGGGCGCCAGAATAACGGCGTCGGTGGCTCCTTTTTCTTTGGCCGTCTCCAGCAGCTGCGGAAGCTTGATAGAGGCGGGGGTGCCGGTTTTGTCGACTCCGTTTTGGAGTTTTGCCGGGATATCGTTGGCCGGGGGGGGGGAAGGCTCCGAAACGGCATCAACAGGTGCGGAGGTGCCTGGGCAGTGGGACAGCTCAGATGGGGTCATGAAAAGTCTCCGTCGCATGTGGTGCCTGGTTATAAGGTTATTTGGTGTTTTTCTCGGTTTTTACCTCTTTTCTGGTGATATCACGCAAAAAGAGATGGGGCAAGGCCACCCGGCTTCGGTCTGTTAAAAAGCTTAAAATTATCTCTTTTACAGGGGGACACACTTGTGCAAGTGTCAGGATTAAGAATCCTCCCTTACTTAGGAGGGCGAGTGGGTAAAAGAATGAGTCAATACATCAGGGAGAAAAGAGATGTTTAGGGTCTTAAAAAGGGAAGAGAAGGGGCTGAGAAGAGAAGAAGCCGAAGCGCTTCTTGCCGCCGGTGAGTATGGGGTGCTGTCCACCATTGGAGAGGATGGCTTTCCTTATGGGGTGCCTGTCAATTATGTGTATGAGAAAGGGCAGATTTTTTTTCACTGCGCTGTTTCGGGGCATAAACTGGATAATATAAAGGCATGTGAAAAAGTCTCTTTTTGCGTTGTGGCAGAATCCAGGGTGGTCCCTGAAAAGTTCACCACCCATTTTAAAAGTGTGGTGGCCTTTGGAGCCGCACGTCTGGCCGAAGGCGAAGAGAAGGAGCGGGGACTTTTTGCCCTTGTGGAGAAGTATGCCCCAGGGCATCAGGCAGATGGTGCCGCGTATATTCGAAGCGCTTTGAAAAAAACCGGTGTGGTGGTGATGGAGGTGGCCCATCTTTCGGGGAAAAAGGCCCCTGCCGACAAAAGGCGAATCTGATTTTTTTAGATTTTTAGGGTGATATCAAAGGGAGAGAGAAGCGCCATGGCTCCTTCAACATCAAACTGGGCTTTTTTGAGGGTGTTTTTGCAAGGGTGGATGGAAAAGCCCGAGCTCCCTGTAAAGCAAGCGGAGGTGAGATCGCAGCTGTCAAAGAGGGTGGCTCTGCAGGAGGTATCGGAAAAATTTGCCTCTTTCAGAGCGCACTCTCGAAAGGTGGTCTCTTCAAGGGCAGAGCCCTCAAAAGATGTTTTGGGGAGAGCCAGTGCCGTGAAAAGCGCGGAGATGATACGGCATTTTTTAAAATGTACCTCAATGGCAAAATCATTGAGGAGGCTGAAATTGACTCCCATCACTTTGCACTCATGAAAGCAGACCTTGTCAAAGGTGGTGCCGGTTAAGTTTGTCATCATCAGCGAGCAGGCCTCAAAGGTGCAATTCTCAAAGGTTGCATGTTTTAAATTGGTTTCGTCTAAGGTGCAGCGTTCAAACCGGCAGGATTCATAAAGTATTCCTGAAAGATCCTGACGTGAATAATCGATTCGAGTAAAGAGGTCGTCATAATGATGGTTCATGGGCTTCTCACTAAAAGTGGATGAGATAAAAGAGGTGATTGCAGCCATGGTAGGTGTCATCAAGCTCGGGACAGTGCTCAAACCCCAATCGCTCCAGAACTTTTTGGGAGCGGTTGTTTTCCGGGCGGGTGAGTGAAACCATGCTTTCGACATCCAAGGCCTCTTTTGCGTATTCCATGCAAAGTTTTGCGGCATCGGGCCCAATACCCCTTCCCCAACTTCTTTTTCCAAAGATGGAGCCCAGCTCTATGGCGTCTACCTCTTTAAGGTATCGTAAGCCGCAGTAGCCCATGGGCTCTCCACTTTTTCTATCTTCCACCACAAACATGCCGTAGTTGCGAAGTTTCCAGTGATTCAAAAGCACTTGAAGCCGTTTGAGGGCGTCTTCAGGCGTGAGGCGGGTGTTGAAAGGTGGAATGTGGCGCATCACCTCTTTGTCTCCATAAAGTTCGATAAAAAATGGGCCATCTGAGGGTTGGGGTGGACGAAGGCGAATGCGCGAGTCGTACAGGTTGGGAGCGGGGGTCATGAAAACTCCTTGGTAGGCAATAAGAAAAAAAGTGGATTGACTATAAAGGAAGAGAGAATTTGAGGCAACAGAAGAGAAAAGGTCTAACCAGAGGGCGATGGATGTTGGATGCCCAACACCCTCTGGTTTAAAGTGGCGCGTCAGAGTCTGGGGATAAAGCGAAAAGGGGTTACGAGGCTTTAAGCTGCTTTTCCATGATGGTTAAAATGGAGGTGTTGGCAGCGGCCATTCCTTCATTGCAGAGAAGGCCCAAGTTTTCAAAAAGGGTTTTAAAGGAGTTTGCCAGAATGCCGTTGTTCTCATGAACAGAGACACCCTTTATGGCCAGAAGCGCGGCTTTGACAGCCCACCCAGCCGAAAGGGCCAGTTTGTAGGCGCATCCCTCTTTTCCTCCGTCACAGATGAGGCCGGTGATGCTGCCCACCATGTTGACCATGCTCTTAAAGATGGTTTGCTCATTGGCACCAAGCAGGAAAGCCACACCGGCAGATGCGCCGATCCCGGCGGCCACTCCGCATCCGCACATGGCCGAGAGGGTGCCTGTGTAACTTTTTATGTAGACGGTGATAAGGTTGGCAAAAGCCAGGGCCCGTGAGACCTCTTCAAAGGAGCGCTGGGTAACGTCTGCTACGGCCGCAATGGTGAGAAATACGGTAATTCCGTGGTTGCCGCTTCCTGCGCTGCTCATGGCGGGAAGGATAGAACCGGACATTCTTGCCTCAGATGCGGCGGCACAGTACATTTCGGCGCGGGTGACCATGTGGCTGTTTAAAATGCCTTCTTCAATCATGGCATCGTAGGCTTTGCCAATGCCACCTTCGTAGGAGAGCCCCTCCTTTGCCAGGGCCATGTTTTTGGCAATGCCGTCGTGGAGAAAGGAGAGGGCTTCTGCCTTGGTATGGAGGCAGAAGTCCATGATGCCCATGAGGTCGTAGTTCTGAATGGCTGCTACACTGGCCTGGATGGAGATAGATTCTGGGGCTTCATGTTTCAGGTTTTTGCCCTCTTGCACCTGAACGATGTTGTTGTGTCGATCAAGCGTCACCACTTTGATTTGCGAGCCGTCGTGGAGGGTGACCAGCACCTCCACAAAGAGGCGGTTGCAGTTTCCCTTGACCGAGAGAGCGATCACGCCACTTTTCACCATGGCTTCGCCCCTGGTGTTCTCTTCCGGTGTGACGGCTTCCAGAACCCGAAGTTCTTTTTCAGGTTTGGCCACGATCAGACCCAAGGCTGCAGCAATTTCAAGTCCCCTCTCTTTGATACCGGGAATGCCCACACGAAGGCCGTTTTTGAACAGGCCAGGATCCACGCACACGTCGATGTGTACAATTTTTGATAGATCTTCGATCATTTTACCCGCCACAGAAGCAGCGTAGGCAACGGCAATGGGTTCGGTGCATCCGGTGGCGGGGACCACCTCTTTTTTTAAGATTGAGATCAGCTCGTTGGTGGGGGATATCATGGAAAACCTCTCTATTGGGTGTGCCACCACAGGGGATACCCTGGGGCGTTTGAAATCATAGACTGGTAAACCAAAACGGCAAAGAGCGTGCCAAGTGTTTGTTTGGCGTTGGGAGGGGTGAAAATTTTTAAAAGAGAGGGCCTGCGCGGTTGTTCAAGAGGCCGTTTGTCTGAAAGGCATGTGTGAAGAGAGAAAAATGAAAAAGAAAAGAATCCCACATCTGAAACAAAAAATCGTTTCAGATGTGGGATTGTATCAATGGTGAAACAAAAATAGCATGGCTTCGTTGAATCACGCCATCGCTGCTACTCTTTTTTGCAACCACTCTTTTCCCTCCACCAGTCGCGTGACCATCATGGAGCAGACGGTGTCGCCCGTGGCATTGATCATAGTGGCGGGTGGGTCCACGAGAAATCCAATGGTGGCGATGATGGGAAAGGCATCTGCGGGAAAACCATAGACGGTGACGATGACCATCTCGCCAATGAGGCCACCGCCGGGCACACCGCTCATGACCACGCCACCCATGACTGCAATGAGAATGGCACTGACAAAGGTACCGATTCCGGTGAAGTCTTGTCCGTAGATACCGAAGAGAAAGGCGATTTTCAGGATGGAAGAGAGGCAGGTGCCGTCCATGTGCATGGTGGCACCAATGGGAAGCACGATATCTCGAATATCCTTGGGCACGCCGATTTTTTCTGCTGCTTCAAGGTTTACAGGCAGGGTGGCGATGCTGCTTTGTGTTGCGATGGAGGTGATGGTGGGGTTTAAGATGTTGCCGAAGAAGCGGGTGGCCCCCAGCTTTCCACCTGCAAACCAGGAGTAGGCAAGGAAGGCAACAAAGAAGTAGGCCAGGCAGATGGGGTAGTAGATGGCCATGGCTCTGGCATAAGAGCCCAAAAGCTGCGGTCCGAATTCACCGATGAGGCTGGCAAAGTAGGCTCCGAGTCCGATGGGAGCATAGTACATGATGTAGTGAACCATCTTCATGAAGACCTGGGAGAGACTGTCCAGGGTTTCAGCAATTCTTTGACCTTTTTCGCCCAGCGTGGTGACGCAGATACCGAAAAAGACGGTGAAGATGATAAGGGGCAACATATTTCGGCGCGAGATAAGATCGGAGAAGTCGGAGACGGTAAGAGCCTTGACGATTTGTTCCCCGGGGTTGAGTTGGGTGATGGTCTCGGTGGCCTCTACAGAGAGGTTGATTCCTTCGGCCGGGGGCAGGGTGGTCACGGTAAAGATCATGATGGCTGATGCGATGAGGCCGGTGACGACAAAAACCACAAAGAGGTAGCCCAGGATGCTGCCCAAGCGTTTGAGGTTTACCATGCTAGAGACGGCGCTGCTGATGGTGAAAAAGACAAGGGGGACGACCACTGTGAACATGGCATTGAGAAAGAGGTCGCCAAAGGGTTTGAGAAAAGTGGCTTTCTCTCCCATAACAACGCCGACGATGCTGCCAAGGACAATGGAGATGATCAGTGTGATCGGAAATCTGTACGCTTCAAATACCGTGCTTTTACTGGACATAACAACAACCTCTCCTGCGTTTTAAAAGTGGATACAGGGACATCAAGTGACAAGGCACCGAAGACGTGGTGCATCGGTGCCGGTGTTTCCGTTATGGACGGCGGCGCTTTACCGCTTCCTCCAGCTGGGCCATGGCTTTTTCAACCACGGAAAAGGGGCAGGCGAGGTTGATGCGCATGAAGCCAGCGCCCTCTTCTCCATAGGACGCCCCATCGTTGAGGCCGAGACCCGCCTCTTTCACCATGAAGGTGCGAAGTTCTTCCTGATTAAGCCCCAGGCCCCGGCAATCCAGCCACAGAAGGTAAGATGCTTCGGGTTTCATGACTTTGATTTCAGGGATTCGAGACGTAAAGAGATCCATGGCGTAGTCGAGGTTTTTGCCAATGTAGGCTTTTAGCTCTTCAAGCCACGCCTCACCTTGGTTGTAGGCGGCCACAAGCGCAGGGTTTCCGAAAATGTTGCCAAAGCCAACGTGGATGGCGCTTAGCCTTTTGTTGTAAAGGGTCCGGAAGGTTTCATCGGGAATGATCACCCCGGATGTGGCAAGGCCAGCGGCGTTAAAGGTTTTGCTTGAGGAGACGCAGGTGACGGTGCGGCGGGCCAACTCAGGTGAGATGGATGCGGCAGGGGTGTGGACGAGTCCGAAATTGACCAGGTCGGAGTGGATCTCATCGGAGATAAGAAGGAGGTCATGCTCAATGCAGATGTCGCCAAGGGCCTTGAGCTCTTCTGGAGTCCAGACCGTACCACCAGGGTTGTGGGGGTTGGAGATCATGATCATTCGGGTTTGATCATCGATCACAGATTTGAGGTGATCGAGATCCATGTGGTAGCGGCCCGCTTTGATGATCAAAGGATTTTTTATAAGGGTGCGATCGTTTCCCTCAACGGCGGCGTAAAAAGGAGAGTAGACCGGTGGTTGTACCACGATTTTGTCGCCGGGTTTGGTCAGGGCAAGGATAGAGATGGAGAGAGCCGAGACAACCCCGGGGCTGAAGGTGACCCACTCTTCTTCGATTTTCCATCCGTGGCGGCGTGCCATCCAGTTTGCTACGGCTGTGAAAAATGCCTCTTCACGCAGGGTGTAGCCGAAGATGGGGTCTTCCATTCGATGGGTGACGGCGTTGACAATAAAATCGGGGGTTCTAAAATCCATGTCGGCCACCCACATGGGAATGACGTTGGTGGTGCCAAACATTTCGTTGCAAAGGTCGTATTTTTCAGAGCCTGTCCCAAATCGTTCAATAACCTCATCAAAATCATACGTACTCACGTCTTTTTATACTCCTTAAGTGTAAATGGTACAGCGTCACACCCCATGGGGTGTTTCAGACATTGAAAATCTCAGCAAGGGATATGCCATAGATGGCATATGACGGGTTTCAGGGAGGGTGTGATGTGTATGAAGGGATGGTGGGGCCGTAAAAGGCGCTTGACCATAGGCTGATGGCAGACAAACAGAGTCCCAGGATTGAAACAAAATCACGTTTCATTTGTGGGACTGTATCAATAGTGGGACGCCAATTTTTAACAGATAGATCCATCATTCATCCGCGCTCGGCTTGGGGAGGGTGAGATTGTGTTTTTCCAGGCGCCGGTAGAGAGTGGTGCGGCTGATCTTAAGATCGAGACAGATTCCCTTGACGATCTCTTTGTGCTTCAAGTGGCGCCGAGTCTCAATGGCCTGGAGAAGAAGTTGGCGTTCGAACATCTCCAGGTTGGCTGCAAGGGCCCCATGGGTCGGCAGGGGAAGGGGAGGATCCACGGAAAGGGTGCCTCGATTTCGATCTGGCGAGATGCGACGGGCAAGCAGGCTCTCTGTGATTTCATCGGCCTCTTCAAAGTTTACCGCATACTCCAGAACGTTTTGGAGCTCACGCACGTTTCCGGGCCACTCATAGGCTGTGACAAGGGCTTGGGCTTGTCTGGATAGACCCCGCACGTGCTTGCCGAAACGTTGGTTGTGTAGGTGAATGTAGAAATTGGAGAGAAAGAGGATATCTCGGGGCCTTTCTCTTAAGGGGGGAATGTGTAGTGGGATGATGTTGAGCCGGTAGTAGAGATCCTCTCGAAATGAGCCTTCCTGCATGCGTTGGATGAGGTTGGCGTTGGTGGCTGCGATAATACGAATATCAATTTTACGGGTGGTGTTGCTTCCAATTCGGCAGATCTCTTTTTCCTGAAGCACTCGAAGCAGCTTCACCTGCAGGGTGTAGGGCATTTCGCTGATTTCGTCCAGGAAAATGGTGCCTCCGTCGGCAGCTTCAAATTTTCCCACTTTGGTGGCGATGGCTCCGGTGAAAGCCCCTTTTTCATGACCAAAGAGCTCGCTTTCCAGAAGCTCGTCTGGAATGGCACCACAGTTGATGGCGATAAACGTTTTTTGCTTTCGAGGGCTTCCGTTGTGCATGGCACGAGCAAAGAGCTCTTTCCCCGTGCCGCTTTCACCGAGAATGAGAATGTTGGAGTCAGAACCGGCGGCTTTTTCAGCGGTTTTCTTTGCTTCCCGAAGGTTATCAGAATCGGTGATGATGTTGTCAAAGGTGACGGTTACCTGGTTTTGCTGGGTGTAGCGAACGATCTTCTTTTCAAAGCGGGTGATCTCTTCGAGTTTGACGATCCGCTCTTTGGTGTTGTTGTCCATAAGAAGGATCGAGGCGATGAGGGTACAGGCTTGTTTGCCATCAAGGATGTGGATTTCGTGATTCTCGTTGACACCGGGGGCCTTTTCTCTGATCTCCTGCCAGAGGCGTGTGAAAAAGGTGGTGTGGTCGGTGATTTGGAGTTCATCCAGAAGCCTTTCAAGGGTCTGGTTTTTGTAGAGCACGTCACCCCCGTCTCCATAGAGAAGAAGTGCACTTTCCATGGTATTAAGGATGTTGTTGAGGCGTTGGGAGAGGCGCTGGTTCTCTTGGGATATGGCGACTTCGCTCAATTTGGCACCCAGAAGATCGGCCATTTTCTGGATAAAATTGAGGTAGGGCTCTTTGTTTTGAAGGATTTTTTGACGCTGGGTTTCGTTGAAGGCGATGACGCCGATGACTCCGGCAGGTGTTCTGCCCTGCATAATGGGCACGCAGACCTCGGCTTTTTCCCTGCATCGTCCCAGGCGCTCACAGGTAAAGCAAATTTCACTTTCTCGGGATTTTTCCACCACGCAGTGCTGTCCGGTTTTTTGGCTTAAACCAAAAGCGGTACTCTCTTCGATCTCCTGGCCAATGAGGTCTTTGTAAATACCGGTTCCGGCAATGCGGATCATTCGGTTGTCCATGATGGTGACATCAATACCCATGACCGATGCAATGGCCTCGGCCACCTTTTGTGCCATCATGGAAAACGCTTCGGCCGATGGATCGATCTGTTTCAAAAGTTCCTCCTCACCTGTTGTCGCCACAGCCCTAAGGGGCTTGTTTTTGCTTCATGATATACGGAGATAGACGTTTTCTGACAAGGGGAAATGAGAATTGGTGCGAGAAGCACTGGGGGCGCTTTTTTTGTTTCAGGAGAGAGTGGGTCATTTTTTTGAGAGATCTCTTTGTGCCGGTGGACCAAGATGACGGCTCCCTGAAGGGCGATGCATGCAGGCCAAAAAAACACCCGAATGAGGGTGTGGCTCCTCATTCGGGTGTTTAAAAATGCATCATCACAAAAACTGTCGGGCAATTTTAGTAATTTTCAGGCTTCAGTTCAAAGTGCGCCTGGGGATGGGCGCAGGCGGGGCAGGTCTGAGGCGCTTCCTCTCCGGTGTGGATATAACCACAGTTTCGACAGGCCCAGACAACCTCCTCGTTGCGCTTGAAGACACACCCCTCTTCGATGTTTTTGGCCAAAGCACGGTAGCGGTTTTCATGATACGCTTCGGCCACGCATACCTTTTCGAAGAGAACGGCGATGGTTTCAAACCCTTCTTCACGGGCCACTTTGGCAAAACCGGGGTAGGCATCGGTGAACTCTTCTTTTTCTCCGGCTGCAGCAGCTTTAAGGTTTTCCAGGGTGTTTCCCACAACCCCTGCAGGGAAGCTGCACTGGACCTCCACTTCGCCGCCCTCAAGGAGTTTGAAAAAGCGTTTGGCGTGCTCTTTCTCCTGGTTGGCGGTCTCTTCGAAGATGGCGGCAATCTGGACGTAGCCCTCTTTTCTGGCCTGTCCTGCAAAGTAGGTGTAGCGGTTGCGGGCCTGGGATTCTCCGGCAAATGCGGTGAGGAGGTTCTTTTCGGTTTGGGTGCCTTTGATGGATTTCATTTTTTTCGTTTTCTCCGTATGCAAATGTGAATGTGTTGAGTGGCAGGCGATGTCATGCTTCCATGCTTTTTTGGCAGTTGGGGCAGATGCCCTGGATCTCGATGAGGTGGCCCACAATGGTGAAATCGGTCTGAATCTGTTTTGCAACCATCTCAGTCATCTCCGGGGACTCATGGACATCCTCAATCGTTCCGCAGCGAATGCATCGAATGTGTTGGTGCGGAGCGAGGTTGCCGTCAAAGCGCTTGGCGGTGCCTGCGTGCTCCACTTTTCGAATGAAGCCCGCTTCGGAAAGGTTCTCTAAGTTTCTGTAGACCGTTGCGAGGCTTACTTTAGGGAGTGAACCCCTTATTTTTTGGTAGACTTCGTCTGCCGTGGGGTGGGTGCACATGCCTTGGACGGTTTCTAAGATGGCTTTTCTTTGGCTGGTGAGCCGAATACCGCCCAGTTTCTCTTTCATTTTTGTCTTTTTTTTTCTTTCGATCAGAGGCTCGTTCATGGCCGCCTCAATACTTATTGCTGGGAATGGTTATCGTTAGTGTGTGGCTCTGTTAGATGTTAATGGTAATTATTATCAAAAAGAAGTATCCAAGTCTTGTAAAAAATAGGGCATGGGAGACAGGTGAGGAACACTGAGGCAAGTGGATGGGCAGGTGTGGAGAAAATTTTATGAAATGCATCAGAAAAAAACTTTGACATTGGGGGGTGAGGGGGGTATGAAAATCGTCATGTTAAATGTCGACATTTTAGAGCGGGTCACCTCCCGTCTCTTTATTGAATACAATCATTTTCTTTTTGAGAAGGAAGATTCAGAGCCATGAATTTTACCAAGTTTCCCCGTCGCGGTTATCTCCAGGGTCAGACCCCCATTGAGCCCATGAAAAACTTAAGCAAAGCCCTTGGCGGAAAGGTCAATCTCTACGTAAAGCGTGATGACCTTCTTCCTGGTGCTTCCGGTGGCAACAAGACCCGTAAGCTCGACTTCTGCATCGCCGACGCTCTGGAAAAAGGTGCCGACACCATCATCACCTGTGGTGCGGTGCAGTCCAACCACTGCCGCCTTACCGCCTCCTGGGCCGCCAAAGAGGGCCTTGAGTGCCACTTGGTTCTGGAAGAGCGCGTTAAGGGCACCTTCAAAGAAGATGCATCCGGCAACAACTTTCTCTTTGAACTTCTCAATGTCAAAACCCGTCGCTGTGTTGCAGGCGGATCCGACATGATGGCTGAGATGGAGAAGACCGCTGAAGAGCTTCGTGCTGCTGGCAAAAAGCCCTACATCGTGCCTGGTGGTGCCTCCAACCCCATTGGTGCTTTGGGTTACGCGGCCTGCGCCGAAGAGATGATGAATCAGCTCAATACCATGGACCTTTCTATCGATCACGTGGTGGTTCCTTCCGGTTCTGCCGGTACCCATGCGGGTATGATCACAGGCATGGTGGGTACCAACTCCGGTATCGCTGTTTCCGGTATAAACGTTTCTCGAACCAAAGAAGTTCAGGAAGAGATTGTTCACGGTCTTGCTGAGAAGACCGCTGAGCTTCTGGGTGTGAAAGGCGGGGTTGCCAAGGAAGATGTCTGCTGCTACGGCGACTACGTGGGCCCCGGTTACTCTCTTCCCACCGAAGGCATGATTGAGGCTGTCAAGCTTTTCGCCAAAGAAGAGGCGATCCTCCTCGACCCTGTCTACACCGGTAAAGTGGCTGCAGGCCTTATCGACCTCGTGCGCAAAGGTGCCTTCCCCGAGGGTTCCAATGTGCTCTTCCTGCACACGGGTGGCTCTCCTGCCCTCTATGCTTACCTCGATACGTTTCGTGGGTAATTCCATGTGTTTCGGGTAGAAGGCAGTCCCGAAGCGGTCGTTTCTCTCTATAATTAGAGATAGAGATGCAATCCCCTGTCCGGTGTCGGGCAGGGGATTTTTAGCAGCTGCGGCGTTTACATAAAGCGGCAGATTGAGACAGAAGGCGAGGCTTCGGTTCAAACATCTCTTCTCGTGAGACGCTGTAGCTGATAATGCTATAGAGGGATGACTTTCAGTTGATATCCTCGATAAATTGATGCATAGAATGGTGGCGACCTGAGCCGGGACCCCTATCGTGAACCTTCTATTTGCGGTGATCCCTTTGCCACAAAAGGATAGATGAGAGAGATGACGCAGGAAATCAAGACATACAGCGAACAGGTGACGGAGTACATCAAGCGATCCATCTTGGAAGGAAGCTTGAACCCCGGCGACAAAGTCAACGAGGTGCATGTGGCCGCTACCCTCTCCATCAGCCGTGCTCCGGTTCGAGAAGCGCTTCAGATGTTGGCCCGTGAAGGGCTTATCATCTCCATTCCCCAAAAGGGCAAGTTTATCAACTGCCTGACCAAAAAGCAGATCAAAGAGAGCTATTTTACCGGTGGCGTGCTGGAAGGGGCCGCTGTTGCCGGATCAATTGAGCGATTTACCGGTGACGACCTCAAGGCACTTTCAGAGGTGGTCGAGCGCATGGAACAGGTGGCTTCCATGGAGACGGCGGCCGATCATATGCCTGCTCTGGACGACCGGTTCCATGAAATTCTCTTCTCACGAACAGACAACACCCTTCTTATTGAGCTTTCCAGGCGTTACTGCCATGGGCTCTCCAAGTTTCTTCTCTTTCGTCATTGGCGAAATCTATTCTCACCAAGAACGGTTTGGGATCGCCACAAGCGCATTCTTGATGCCGTCACAACCCGAGATCCCCACACCATTGAGCACGCACTCCGAGAGCACTACATCGAAGCCGGAGAGCGAATGTCCCGGTTTGGGTGCACTCGGGAAAATCCTTTGTGCAAGCTCTGCAAGTAGCTTTTTGTTTGCAGCAACCCCTTACCGCTTGGCAATCAAATTTTTTAGGGTGTTTTGAAAAGAGCGATGGTGGCTTGTTTTTTGGGGCTGGGAGATTTTCCGGTTACAGGGTCCATGCTCTGTTTCTGCGTGCCGTCCGGGGTATCAAACTGGGCAGGGGCTCGATTTTTCCAGGTGGCATTCATCAGATCAATCCAAATGGGAAGGGCAGCCCGGGCACCGGTCTCCAGATGCCCCAAAGGGGTGTAGTCGTCGTTTCCCACCCAGACTCCAGCCGCCACATAAGGTGAAAATCCAATAAAAAGAGCGTCCCGATAGCTGTCGGTGGTTCCTGTTTTTCCGGCCATGGGGCGTTTGGGGTTGTACGCTTTTTTCCCCGTCCCCTCTTTAACCACGGCCGAAAGCATATCGGTGATGATGGCTGCATTTTTTCGAGAAAGCGCCACCCGTTGAGAGGCGTGCCCTTCCCAGATCACACGACCCTCCCGATTTTCAATGCGTGAAATACATGTGGGTGATGAAAAGATACCTTGGTTTGGAAAAACACTGTAGGCGCTGGTCATCTCGAGAAGGGTTGTTTCAGAGGTGCCCAGGGCCAAGGAGAGGTTGTTGGCCAGTGGTGAGGCGATGCCCATGCGTTTGGCAAAAGCGGCCACATTGGCAACCCCCAGGGTGTCTGTAAGGCGGACGGCCGGGGTGTTTTTGGAGAGGGCCAGGGCTTTTCGCAAGGTGATCTCTCCGCTATACCCCTTGGAAAAGTTTCGGGGTTGCCAGGGCTTTTTTCCTTTCCCCATAGAGTAGGAGACTGGAGAGTCTAAAATCAAGCGGTTTTGGGCGTATCCTCGCTCCACAGCCAACCCGTAGACAAAGGCTTTGAAGGAGGAACCAGGCTGACGTTTGGCCCGAGTTGCCCGGTTGAAGGGGCTTTTTTTGTGATCCTTTCCACCTGCCATGGCAAGGATGGCTCCGTTTTGGACATCAATGGCCACAAAGGCTGCCTGGGGTGAGGGGGATTTGATGCGATTTCTTTTCATTCGGACCTTAAGTCGGTCCAGATGGCGGGAAAGGGAGGCTTCGGCCTGCTCCTGGACCGAGGCATCCAAGGTGGTGTAGATGGTGAGGCCTTGCTGATAGAGGCGTTCAATTCCCACAATATCGGCAAGCTCCCTTTTAAGATAATCTATGAAGTAGGGGGCCTTGTAGATGCGGCCACGGGTTTCGGTAAGGTTCAGACGCTCGTTCAAGGCCTCTTTGTAGTCGGACTCTGTGATGCGGTGGTTTTTGTGAAGCATGGCGAGCACGATATTTCTGCGTCGAATCGCCTTTTCAGGACTCACCCTGGGCGAGTATCTGGAAGGGGATTTGGGGAGTCCGGCCAGAAGGGCAGACTCGGCCAGAGTCAGATGGGAGACCCCTTTGCCGAAGTAGATTTGAGAAGCAGATTCCACTCCGTAGGCCCCGCTGCCAAAGTAGATCTGGTTGAGGTAGAGCTCTAAAATTTCGTCTTTGGTATAGCGGCGCTCCAGCTGAAAGGCGAGGATCGCCTCTCGAAGTTTTCGTTGGAGGCTCTTTTCGCGGGTCAGAAAAAGGGTTTTGGCCAGTTGCTGGGTGATGGTGCTGGCGCCCTCTACAAAATCTCGAGCGATGATGTCTTTGACAATGGCTCGAGCAATCCCTCTTAAATCCACACCATTGTGGTTGTAGAAGTTTCGGTCTTCGGTGTTGATGATGGCTTGCTTGAGACGGGTGGGCACCACAGTAATGGGAACCGGTTCGCGTTTTTGTGAGTAGAACTCGGCAAGAAGGGTTCCCTTTGCGCCGTAAACCCGACTGACCGTTGAGGGTTTGAAGGACTTTAAGGCTTCAATTTGGGGAAGGTCTCTAAAGGTGCCGACGGCATACCCCGTGAGAATACCAGCGGAGACGGCTAGGATCAGTGTGGCGGCAATGCATATGGCGAAGCGTTGGCTCAAGGTAAGGACAGAACCCCTTGTGTGATGGTGGGCCTGGCTGCAACAGCACAGGTTTTTTTAAAAAGGGTGGACTGGATTTGGTCCACCCGGATTTGAATTCTGTGAGCATCATACGGAAGGGACAACTAAAAATCAATTGATTGCATGGGTGAAGTGGGGTGCCAGGATTGAGCTTTTTTATCCATTGGCCGTTCTTGCAAACTGGAAATCTTCAAGTGAGGCATCGGGCAGTTGATAGAAGGTTGTGTTGAGGTAGCGTTGAGGCTCAAAGGGGGTCTCCTCCTGGGAGAGGGACTCGGTGGAACCGATGAGAAGGGATCCCTTTTCGTTTAAATGTCTGGAGAGATCTTTAAAAAGGCGCAGGCGATCTTCCCGAGTGAAGTAGATGGCCACATTGCGGCAAAGGATGATGTCAAATTTGCCAATGCCGGTGTGGGGGCGCAGCAGGTTGAGCTTTTGAAAGGAGACCATGGCACGGATTTCATCGTTGATGCGAAAGCCTTCCCCCTGAGGGGTAAAATGGCGATTTCGGCGTGTTTCCGAAAGGCCTCGGGAGGCTTCAAATTGGCTGTAAAGGCCATAGCTGGCTCGGGATATGGCGGCATCGGAGATGTCGGTGGCCACCAAATGCAGATCGCATTTTCCGGAGTGCAGGCCCAGCTCACGCAGAGCAATGGCTGTACTGTAGATCTCTTGGCCCGTGGAGCAAGCACAGCTCCAGATACTCAAGGAAGGGCGTACTCCGTTTTTACTTTTCCGATCAATAATATCGGGAATGATTTTGTGCTGAAGAAGGGAAAATGGGGCGTTATCCCTGAAAAAGTAGGTTTCGTTGGTGGAGATGGCATCCACAATACGGCGTTCAAGTTCTCCACCAGAGTGGGTGCGAGCCTTTAAAAGAAACGCCTGGTAGGAGTTGCAGCCATACTCTGCAGCCAGTTGGCCCAAGCGCGTTTCAATAAGGTACTCCTTGCCGGGGGGAAGGGTGATCCCTGAGATGGCATAGATGTACTGAGACAGCGCTTGAAATTCGCTGGGGGTCACTTTTAATCTGTTCATCAAACCTGCTTTGCGATGGAGGTGTGGGGCAGGCGTTGGCCTGCGTCAAAACTTTTCAAAGGCCCTTTTAGACAGGGCTGCTACTTCAGGGTGTCGAGAAGGGCCTGGGCCATGCCGTGAAGGGGGATCACCCGGTCGAGGATTCCGGCTTCTGCCGGGGCTTTGGGCATGCCGTAAACGGTGCAGCTCGCTTCGTTTTGACCCAGAATCCAGGCCCCGTTTTCTTGCATGGTGCAAAGCCCCTTGAACCCATCCTGGCCCATGCCGGTCATGATGATACCGGTGGCTCGGCCCACATAGTGATGGGCCACAGAGCGGAAAAGGTAATCGGCTGAAGGTTTGCAACTGTTTTCAGGCGGGTCATCGGTGATGCGTACCAAGCGATGCATGCCATCTTGATGGGCTTCCACACGCATCTGTTTTCCGCCCGGAGCGAGAAGGGCCAGCCCCGGCTTTAAGAGATCGCCATCTTCGGCCTCTTTGACCTCAATGGCGCATTTGTTGTTGAGACTTGTCGCAAGGGATTTGGTGAAAACCGGCGGCATATGCTGCACAATGAGGATGGGAACCCCAATGTGAGCGGGCAGTTTGGGCAGCATGGTGGCCAGGGCGTTGGGGCCTCCTGTGGAGATGCCGATGGCCACCACCTCTGCCTTGCGCTTGGGACGGGCTGAGGAAGCTTTTTGAATCCGAGGCAGTGGGACTGCGGCGCAACGGGGCTTGGACTTTGCGTCGTCCTGGGCGCCTGGGCTATTTCCTGGCCTTTTAAGGTAAGCTTTGGAAAGGGTGGATCGCGCGCTTTGAAGCCGGGAACGAAATTTTTTCTCTTGGATCAAGGCCGAAACCACGGGGGTGAGCTGGGTGCGGATGCGCTCCGTGTTCTCGGCCGCGGTTCCGGTTTGGGGCTTTGTGATAAAGTCAAAAGCTCCTAGCTCCAGAGCGCGAATGGTCATGTCTCCCCCTTTGGTTGTGAGGGTAGAGACCATGATGATGCGGGGCAGCTTTTTTTCCTTTCGAGCAAGCTCTTCAAGAAGCTCCAAACCGTTCATCTCTGGCATTTCAATATCCAAGGTGATGAGGTCGGGTTTGAGTGTGTCGATTTTGGCCAGGGCGAACCGACCATTTGCCGCTGTGCCGCACACCTTGGCGTTGGGGATGGAGTTGATTACATCGCCGATCACTTTGCGGTATAAAATGGTATCGTCAACCACCAGTACTTTGATGGGGTCCATGAGGCTCTCCAGAATTTTTCGTTAGGAAGTACAGTAATCCACAGCCGGTGCTGAGCATATAAAAAGCCGGTTTGCCCATGAATGAGATCATCACAGCGCACCGACTTTTCAATGCTTCAAAAGAGGGGACATGGCACACGAAACCGCGGAAACGAATCAGGCTTCGGCCAGAACTCGTTCAATATCCAGGACTCCGATAAGACCAGAGTCGGTTTTTACCACGCCTTCAAAGTAGCTTCCCTCAATGCCTCCAAGGTTGGCGGGAGGGGGCTCCACGTGGGCCGGATCGGCGCTCATGACATCGCTGATACGATCCACCAGAAGGCCGATGTGTTCGCCCATGGAGTCAACGATGATGTTTCGGTTGTCTTTATCCCGAGTGATGGGGGAGAGACCGGTTTTGAGACCCAGGTCGATGACGGTGACGATACGGCCCCTTAAGTTGAGGACACCCACCACATAGTCGGGAGCCTGGGGGACGGAAGTCACCTGGGTCTGTTTGTTGATCTCTTGTATTTTAAGGATGTCGATGCCGCATTGGGCTTCTCCGACGGAGAAGGTGGCCAGCTCCAGCATGGATCCTGTTGTCGTTTTTTGGCTGCTTTGGTTCATGATGCATCTCCTGCGATTCGATTCAAGGGATCCGTTTTTCGATTAGAGGGTGTATTCTCGGACCACCTGAACGAGCTTCTCTCTGTCGAGTTTGATCTGATAGCTGTCGATGCCGGCCTCTTTGCCATGCATGATATCGCGTTCGCTGGCAAGGGAGGTGAGGGCCACCACAGGCATGTGGCCGTAGGTCTTCGACTGTTTGATACGTTCGGTGAGCTGAAAACCATCGAGCTTTGGCATTTCAAGGTCGGTGAGAATCACGGTAAAGGCTTCGGAGCCTAAAGTCTCCAGGGTCTCCCAGGCCTCTGCCCCGTCTTCGGCTGTGGTGACCACAAAGCCCTCTTCCCTTAAAAAGTCCGAGACCTGGTTTCTAAAAAAAGCAGAGTCCTCGGCAAAGAGAATACGCACGTCCTGCTTCTCATCGCCATCCACCGGCCCGGTTTCTCGAAGCTCATCAAACCAAGTGGGATTGACGGTTTTAACAATTTCAAAGATATCCACCATCAAGGTGGTGTGGCCGTCCACAATGAGAGAACCCATGATGCCGGGCTGCTTGAGGGTGGAGGCATCCACATTGAGATCCACCTCAACCGCATCCACCGGTGGGGTGACCAGAAGACCGGTCTCCCGTCCTCCCACCCGAAAGACCACCACTTCGTATTGGGCGTCCTGGGGTACCGGTGAGACATTGGCCACTTCGGAAATTTCGTTTAAGGGAAGGGTGCCGCCACGGTATTGAATCACTCGGCGACCGCCCACCTCTTCAATATCTGTCGCTTTGATACGTTCAATGCGTTCCACCAGGCTTAAAGGGGCTGCAAAGTGTTCGTTTTTGCCGCTTTTGAAGGTGAGAAGCGCCGTACGATCCACACCGGCGTTGGTGTGGTCTTGCCGGGCCTCTTTTTGGGCGACTGTGAGGGTTTTCATGGAGGTTTCGTTTAAGGAACCTATTTTGGCCAGGGAAGCCACATCAAGAATAAGAGCCACTCGACCGTCCCCCATGATGGTGGCACCGGCATATCCGTTGCACCGGCTTAAGTGACGACCAAGGGGTTTGACCACGATCTCTTCGGAGTCCCTCAGCTCGTCCACCACCAAACCGTACTTGAAGTTTCCAGCAGAAACCACAGCAATGTTGATGGCGTTATTGGAGTGGAACCTGCGTTCTGAGGTTCCTTTTCTCATCTCTTTGGCCTCTTCAGGCAGGCTTTCAGGTGGCTTCTGTCTTCGGTCTGCCAGAGTTTGGCGTTTGTCTGGGTGAACTTTTCCATCCACCGGGTGGACAAAGGTGGGTTCAATATCCAGAAGGTCGGTGAGGCGCAAAAGGGGGAGAAGTGCCCCCCGCAGCCGAACCACATCGGCATTCCCCACTTTTTCGATGCGTTCTTTAACCTGGGCGGCCGGAATACGCAGCAGCTCGTCAAGGTTGACCTGGGGAATGGCGTAGCGCTCGCTTTCCACTGAGACGATTTGGCTGGGAATGATGGCAAGGGTCAGAGGGAGCTTGATTAAAATGGTGGTTCCCTTGCCCGGCCGGGAGTGGATGTCGATGATGCCACCCAGTTTGTCGAGGTTGGTCTTCACCACATCCATGCCCACGCCACGGCCAGAGACATCGGTCACCTGACGCGCTGTGGAGAATCCTGGGGTGAAGATGAGGCCCACTTTCTCTTTCTCACCCATGGCCGCAGCATCGGTTTCGCTAACAAGGCCTTTGCGGACAGCGGCGTTTGCCACGGCATTGCCGTCGATGCCAGCGCCGTCATCACTGATTTCAATGTTAACCTGGCCGGCTTCGTGGAATGCCTTGAGGAAGATACGACCCGTGGGATTTTTCCCTACACGGCTTCGATCATCAGGGGATTCAATGCCATGGTCCACCGCGTTTCTCACCAAGTGGGTGAGGGGGTCGTTGATGGCCTCAATAATGGTTTTGTCGAGCTCCACATCTTTGCCCTCAATAACCAGATCCACTTGTTTGGATAGGGTTTGGGCCAAATCTCTGACAACGCGCGTGAATTTGTTGAAGATATTGCTGATGGGTTGCATGCGGGTACGCATGATGGCCTCTTGAAGCTCTGAGGTGATCATGTCGATACGCTGACCCGAGGTCTCCACAGCCCGTGTGTTGTTTCCGGTGATGCCCTGCATGAGTTGGTTTCGGCTGAGAACCAGTTCACCAGCAAGGGTCATGAGGGTGTCTAAAAGCTCAAGGTTGACACGGATGGATGTCTGGGATTTGCCCCCGGCGGCCTTGGGCTCGATCTCTGTCTCTCGGGGTTCGGGGTCTGTCTGTTTTGCCACCGGGGCTTTGGAGGCAGGGGGCACCTCTTGGATCTCTACAGAAGCGGGGGGGAGCTCCATCGGAGCCTCCAGGGCGTAGGCGCATGAAAGCTGTGGGGTTAAATCTTCCACCGCATCGTCTGGAAGCTCGGCCAGAAGGGGCGCGATGTCCGGCTCAATGATGGATGCAAAAAGGAGGTGGCAGAGGCGCGAACCGTCTGAGTTTGGAGCCGGGGTGAGGTCGGTGGTGCGAAGAACCATGCCGCTGCCAGAAAGGGCTTCCAGCACTTCATTGACCACCTTGCCTTTGGAGTGGATGTCTTTTCCAATGTCATAGGTGAGACGGTAGATATATTTTCCCTGGCGCAGAAGCTTGGTGAGTTCGCTTGGGTCCATGTTGAACTCTTGGACCGGGTTCATGGAGACGGTGGCAGGTGTTTCGGTCTCCTCGGTTTCTGAGGCCCCCTCTGGAAGGCTGTCGATGGCCACAAGGGCGTCGACGAAGCTGCTGATCTCTTGGTCGTTGCTGGTTTCGATGTTGTTGACCAAGTCGGTGAGTTTATCAAACGCCTTAAGGAGGGTGGAAATCACCGCTGGAGAAGGGGCCAAGTCGCCGGCACGCATCATGTTCAGGGCATTTTCCAAATTATGGGAAAGTTCCTTGACCGTGGTGAGTCCCATGAAGCCTGCGCCTCCCTTGATGGAGTGGGCTGCCCTGAACACGTTGTTGATAAGATCTTCTCCGTTTTCAAGGCCCGCCTCCTCAATGGCAAGCAGATCGCTTTCAATGTCGGAGAGGTGTTCAAGGGACTCGTCCACATACATTCGCAAGGTGTCATCATCTTCAAAAATCATGGGTGTATACCTCCAGCCCATTGGTTCTGTCGCTGCCAAATTCGGTTGAGCATGTTCTTTTATTGTTTGTGACTCTTATCGGCAGGTGGGGCTGGATTGCTTATCTTTTTTTTGTGGGGGCAATTATTTTTTAAAAATTTAAAGGGGTCTTTTTAAGGGAACACCAGGGGCCGAGGAAGCGGCTTTTGCAAGCTTTTTCTTTGCCTTTGCAAGGGAACTGCCCTATAATTTCGGCACAGTTGTGACTTTGATACGGCAGGTAAGGCAAGAGCGGGAGATTTTATCCCGCCTTTTTTTTCTGCAAGGTCTGCATGTGTGTAATAAAAATGAGGCACTCTGAATTTTTGTGATGCCACCAGAGCCCACGCTAGGCGAAGAGAGGTTGTCTCTTATGAGCGGTTTTATGACAGTGAGCTGGGGTGCCGCTTTTGTAGCGGGGCTTCTTTCGTTTTTATCTCCGTGTGTGCTGCCCTTGGTGCCGGCCTATTTTACCTTTATTACCGGCTTTTCTCTGGAAGAGTTGGATGGCGGCGGAGCCGCCATTCGAAAACGGGTGATTTTTTCCACTCTGGCCTATGTCCTTGGGTTTTCCGTGGTCTTTATTCTTTTGGGGGCGGCAGCCTCCTCGCTGGGCTCTCTTTTGAACAGCGCCAAAGAGTGGCTGCGTATGGGGGGAGGCGTTTTGGTGATCCTCTTTGGCCTCCATTTTTTGGGATGGCTTAAGATCCCCGGCCTTGAGTTTGAAAAGAGGGTGGTCGTGAAACGAAAGCCTCTTCACCTTTTTGGGGTCTTTTTTGTGGGGATGGCCTTTGGCGCAGGGTGGAGCCCCTGCATTGGCCCAATGCTGGGATCTATTCTGGTTTTGGCAAGCAATCAGGAGACAGTGATTCAGGGGGTCGGCCTTTTGTCGATCTACTCCTTGGGTCTTGCCCTTCCTTTTCTGGTGATATCTGTGTTTATCCATACCATGCTCTCCTTCTTAAAAAAGGCGCGGCAGGTGCTTCCCTATATCAACAAGGTGGCAGGTGTGCTTCTAATCGTTCTGGGCGGGCTTCTGCTCACCGGACGTCTTAACACACTGGCCACCTTTTAAAAGGCGACACTTCGAGTGGGTGCCCATGGCATCATGTGAGGAAACAGGCATTCCAAGTGGATGGGGCGCTGTGATGCAGACGGACTCTTTGTGAAACCATTAAATCATGACGTTAAACAGAAATGACGGACTGGAGGAGACCATGTTCAAGACCTTCACCGCAGCTGCGGCTGCTCTGATTATTGCCCTGTGCACGGCCCTTCCAGCTTATGCTCTGGAGACAGGCTCCGGTGGTATTGCCTGGAAAAACTACAAAGAAGGGGTGGCCCTGGCTGCAGAGACCGGAAAGAAAGTCTATGTGAATTTTCATGCAGATTGGTGTGTCTATTGCGCCAAGATGGCCAAGGAGACCTTTGTGAACAAGAAGGTGATTCGCTATCTCAATACACATTTTATTGCAGTCACCGTGGACACAGAAAAAGAGGCCACAATTGCAAACAAGTACAAAGTGAGAGGACTTCCCACCCACCTCTTTTTGGAGAGTGACGGCAGCACTATCGGAACCCAGCCCGGGTACCTTGACACCAAACAGTTTTTGAAAATCTTGGAGTTTATTCAGAAAGAGAAATATAAAAAATAGAAAACGCTTTGCACTGGAAGACCCGTATCCCGTATTGAGGCTGGTCCAGTGTTTCGTTTATTTTTTGATGGCTCTATAAAAAAGTCTGTCTCTCACTTACGCCGTCTCACCTGAGTTTTTCCACCTGCTTATGGTTTTGTGTCTTTGACTTTTGGGTCATCATCGTTTAGGAGACCCTTTTGATGACATCGACGCCTTCATTTGATGTGTCCGTCGCCCGTGACATTATCCTTACGACGACCCATCCCGCCTCTGCAGGGGATCACTTGAAAAAAGCATCGGTTTTTATGCTTCTACGGACCCCTGAAACCCGTCCCGCGTTTTTTGCCATTCAGAAAGCCGATAATGAGGGATACCCTTGGGCCAATCAGGTGGCATTTCCCGGTGGCCACCAAGATCCGGAAGATGTTTCTCCTGAATTCACGGCTTTTAGGGAGTTGAGCGAAGAGACCGGCATTGATGCTTCCGAGGTGGAGTGCATTGGATCTATGGGCCATTTTCAGACCATCAACAACACAGAAATAGAGGTGTTTTTTGGCATCTGGAACGGTGAAATGGCATCGGTCTGTTTTGATACCTCAGAGATCTCCAGAATTTTGGAGATTCCCCTTGAGCGTGTTGTGACCACCCACCTTGAAAAGGGGTTTTCCGGACGGACACCCGGTTGGGAAGAACTTCTCTATCCGGTTGAAGATGTCGTGGTCTGGGGAGCCACGGCCCGGATTCTTCACTATTTTACGGAGCTTCTTCTTATGCCGTAGAGGGGAGCACCTTGGCTGAATCAGAGCCGGCGTTTTATGGCTTGAAGGAGGCACGCTGCCAAAAGAATGGCGGCAAAAATGATAAGCAGGGAAGGGAGCCAGATGTGTCGCGTCCACATCTCCTCTTTGAGGCAGACCTCCATACCCACTCCTGCAAAAACACCCAGGCCAAGGGCGACGAGTCCGGTAACCCGGGTAATGAATCGAGCCCACCCACCCCCACTTTCTCCGCGTTTGCCCTCTTTGTCTGTGTGAAGGCCGTTGCCTTTGGGAAGGGGTATCTCTCTGCTCATGGGATCTCCTGTGTGGGGTGTATGCCAGCAGGGCATTAAGCCCTTTCATCTCTCTGATTTTCTCTTCCTATCACAAGGTGAATGCCGGAGCATGGGCAAATTTTTGTGTGCGCAGGAATTTTAAAGAAAATCGTCGGAAATGCGAGTTGGTGAATGATGTTCATGTGTGTGACAAGCTGTCTACTGGGTTGAAATTTCACCAGATTTTTCCGTTGGTGTCCCTTGAAGGGAATATACAAGATATGGGGATGAGGGGTTGACAGGGCCTACATATTGTGCAAATTTGGCAAATCTTCAAGGGGTGTGCGGGAGGTCTCGTTCACCCTTTGGATTTCAAGCCTGATACCGATTGCCGATCTCGGCAGGTTTACCAAGACGTCGAGTCGAGGCATCGGGCCAACATGGATTCAACCAAATAAAGAGGGGGCCTCGACCCCATGCATGGGGCAGGAGGCCGTAGATTCTCGGGTGAAAGAATCCATCAAAAGAACCCGATACGGGGTGACCTTGTTGTTTTTATCTTAAGACAGGGGACAGTGAATGCTGCCACTGGAGTGCACCGATTCTTGGGTGCAGACCGGTTGGTGTTTCAATCTATACATCGTTATTAAATCCAGAAAAGAAAGCAGTTTTTACCAGATAGACTCGTCTTGACAGATGGGACGGCAGACGCTGTCTGCGTTTCTCACGGGTACCCCTGTGCGTAATTTGCAGGGAAACGCCTTTTTGCTGGGAAAGCAGGATAAGAGACAGCGCGGTCCATATTCAACATGCCTAAACCGTTATTTCCGAATGGTTCCAGGGGATTTTAAAGGGACGGTCTGTGTAAACCTGTGCGAATCTATACGAAGATTAAGGGGTATGCTCTTGTTCGAACGAATCAGAAAACGAAACGGCAATGTGGTTGAATTTGACTCTTCCAAGATTACGGCGGCCATCGCCAAGGCGGGTAAGGCCACCGGCGAGTTTAGCGAACGTGATGCAAGCAGGCTCACGCTGAAGGTGCTCAGCATGGCCCGAGGCTTCCGCATGGGAGCCGAGCCCGAGGTGGAAGAGCTTCAGGATATTGTGGAGCGTGTCCTTCTTGACTCCCCCTTTTACAAAACAGCCAAGGCGTATATTCTCTATCGAGAGCAGAGGGCTCAGATTCGAAACATCACCATCAAGGCCAACACCGAGCTGATGGACAATTATATTCGAAAGCTGGACTGGAAGATCAAAGAGAACAGCAACATGAGCTACTCACTTCAGGGGCTGAACAACTATATCTCTTCGGATATTACCGCCGAGTACTGGCTCAACAAGATCTACCCCAGCACCATCCGGGATGCCCACAACGAGGGGGATCTTCATATTCACGACTTGAGTCTTCTCTCTGTCTACTGTGTGGGTTGGGATCTTCAGGATCTTCTGCGCGTGGGATTCAAGGGGGTGGCCGGTAAGGTGGAGTCCACGGCTCCCAAGCACCTTCGAACCGCTTTGGGCCAGATTGTCAACTTCTTTTACACCCTTCAGGGTGAGGCGGCTGGCGCCCAGGCCATCAGCAATTTCGACACCCTTTTGGCTCCTTTTATCCGTAAAGATGAACTCTCTTACGACAAGGTGAAGCAGGCGCTTCAGGAGTTTGTTTTTAACATCAACATTCCCACCCGTGTGGGATTCCAGACGCCCTTTACCAACATCACCATGGATCTGGTGGTTCCCAAAAACCTGGCGGACACCCCCATCATTATTGGCGGTGAAGATTGTGAGGAGACCTACAGCGAGTTCCAAGAGGAGATGGACACCTTAAACCGCGCCTTTGCTGAGGTGATGATGGAAGGGGATGCCAAAGGGCGTGTCTTCACCTTTCCCATTCCCACCTACAACATCACCGAAGATTTTGATTGGGACAATCCCAACCTCGATATGATCTGGAAGATGACAGGGCGCTACGGAATCCCCTACTTCTCCAACTTCGTCAACTCCGACATGAGCCCGGACGATGCGCGCTCCATGTGTTGCCGTCTGCGCCTGGACAACCGTGAGCTGCGAAAGCGCGGCGGCGGTCTTTTTGGTGCCAATCCCCTGACCGGTTCCATCGGCGTGGTGACCATCAACCTGCCTCGAATCGGCAAGGAAGCCAAAGACGAAGCGGCTTTCTTAAGCCGCTTGGACGAGCTGATCAACCTGGCCAAAGAGAGCCTGGTGATCAAGCGTAAGATTCTTGAAGAGTTCACCGAAAAGAACCTCTACCCCTACTCCAAGTTTTATCTGCGCGACATCAAAGAGCGGTTTGGTATCTATTGGAAAAACCACTTTTCCACCATCGGTATCATTGGCATGCACGAAGCGCTTCAGAACTTTATGGGCAAGGGCATTGCAGATGAGGTGGGCCAGGCCTTTGCTATCAAGGTGATGGATCATATCAGGGGACGTCTGGAGGAGATTCAGGATGAGACCGGCGACATATTCAATCTGGAGGCCACTCCGGGTGAAGGCACCGGTTACCGCCTGGCCATGAAGGACAAGAAGCGTTTTCCAGATGCGGCGTGCGCCAACGAAGACGCCTTCCAGAGTGGAGACGATCCTTTCTACACCAACTCCACCCATCTGCCGGTGAACTACAGCAGCGATCTTTTTGAGGTGCTTGAGCTTCAGGATGAGCTTCAGACCAAGTACACCGGAGGCACGGTGCTTCATATGTTCTTAGGTGAAGAGGTGACCGATGTGGAGGCTGTGAAAACACTGGTGAAAAGGGTGTCGGGTTCTTACCGCCTGCCCTACTTTACCCTGACCCCCACCTTCAGCGTTTGCCCATCTCACGGATACATCACCGGTGAGGTTCCCACATGTGAAACCTGTGGTGCGGAAACCGAAGTCTATTCTCGAGTCGTTGGGTACCTGAGGCCGGTTTCCCAGTGGAATAACGGGAAGCAGAGCGAATTTTGCATGCGTGAAACCTTTAAGGTGGCCTGATGGCCGACCCACTCAAGGGGGCTTTGTTTTAAAGAAACCCCTTGAGCTTTGACGTTTTTTAAGGGCCGACCTCATCCTTTCTGATGGGGTCGGCCTTGTCTGTTTTTATGCTGCGGGAGTAAGTGATGATTATAGGTGGCTTAAACAAGTGTTCTCTTATTGATTATCCTGGCAAACTGGGAGCCGTGGTCTTTACCCATGGGTGCAACCTGACCTGCCCCTACTGCCATAATGCGGGGTTGGTGAAGGGGCAGGGCCCGGAAGAGCTCTACGATGAAGAGGAGGTCTTCTCGTTTTTAAAAGGCCGAGTCGGTCGCCTGGACGCCGTGGTGGTGAGCGGAGGAGAGCCTTCACTTCATTCAGACCTTCCTGAATTTATATCTCGAGTAAAGGAGATGGGGTTTTTGGTGAAGCTGGATACCAACGGCAGCTTTCCCAAGGTGCTGAAGGGGCTTTTGGAGAGAGAGCTTCTTGATTACGTGGCCATGGATATCAAAACCGATCCAGCTGCGTATGTGCCTCATCTTTCAAAGCGCTCCTTTGAAGCTGAAATCAGAGAGAGTGTGCGGCTGGTGATGGATTCAGGCGTTCATCATGAATTTCGTACCACCTGCGCTGCCCCCTTTATTGATGAGGCGGTTCTTGATACCATCGCCCATATGATTGAAGGTGCAGAGCTCTATGCGCTCCAGGAGTTTAACCCCAAGCATACGTTGAATCCAGAGTTCTTTGCATGCAGGGAGCCTGTCTCCAAAGAGGTTCTCGAACGTTTTAAGCGAATGATGGAGCCCAGTGTATCGCGATGTGTTCTGCGCGCCAAGTAAGTTTGGAACGCCTTTTTGCCAGAGTTGTTCCATGAACATGGAGGGGACGATGAGACGGTCAACTGGTAGTGATGAACCCATCCGCGCAGAGATTGATCTCGCATGCATTGCTGAAAACACGCGGATTTTAAAAAGTCATGCCGGAGAGGCTCATCTTATGGCCGTGGTTAAGGCCGATGGATACGGCCATGGGGCCGTCGAGGTCGCGAAAACGAGCCTGAAAAACGGGGCCACGTGGTTGGCCGTGGCGCGTCTTTGTGAGGCTTTGGCCTTGAGAAGGGCGGGCATTGAGGCCCCTATCCTTATATTGGGGGTTACCCCGGCTTCGAGGGTTCCGGAGCTTATTCAGCACCGTATTCGGCAGACCATTGCAAGCGAAACCCATGCCAAAGAGCTCAGTGCCGCAGCCCAGCAGTATCAAGGAGAGCTTCTCTGTCATTTCAAACTGGATACGGGCATGGGGCGTCTGGGCTTTGATGTTCGAAATCCTGCCTGCACCTCAGCGGTGTGCGAGGCCTACCACCTTCCAGCCCTTTGCCCTGAAGGTATTTTTACCCACATTGCCACAGCCGATGAGGCTGACCTTACCTCGGCACGCCTGCAAGCCGACCTTTTTTTAAAGACCCTTGACGCGTTGGAATCGTTGGGGTGCCACTTTTCCCTTTGCCACGGTGCCAACTCCGCTTCTCTTTTTACCCTGCCCCACCTCAAGCTTGGAATGGTGCGTGCCGGAATTTCACTTTACGGAATGAACCCTTCGGACGAGGTTCCCGTTGCCCTCCATGGGCTGCGGGCAGCACTCTCTCTTAAGGGAACCATTGTGCATGTCAAAACCCTTCAGGCGGGCCAGAGCGTCAGTTACGGTGCCACCTGGACGGCGACAGAGCCGTGTACCATAGCCACGGTGTCCTGCGGGTATGGTGACGGATACCCTCGTCGCCTTTCCGGGTTGGGACGTATGGTGGTTAAAGGGCAGAGTGCGCCCATCGTGGGGCGGGTTTGCATGGACATGACCATGATTGATGTGACAGGAATTGAGAACGTGAAAGCCGGTGATGAGGTGGTGATTCTGGGTGAGGATGGCAGGGAGAGGGTTTCGGTCGAAGAGATCGCTCGGGTTGCAGGCACCATCAACTATGAGGTGACCTGCTTGATTACGTCTCGGGTTCCTCGCGTCTACCTGTGATGGGTGAAGTCCGTGGGGGAAGAGGCTCTTTGTAAAACCTTTTTTGAGTGTGACGGTTTTTGAGCATGCCTTGACCCCTTTGCATAGGTCACTTATGGTGATGTGGATTGATGACTGAATTTTGAAAAGATGCAAGGAGTGCGCGTGGGGTTTGAGGCAAAAGCAGCCGGCCCGGCTGTGAAGATCAAGGGCTATGGAGACGGTTTTCTTTTGTGGGTGGACCCTGGTTCTTCCGAGGAGCAGGTGACCAAACTCTCCATGCGGATATTCAGGCAGCTAAGAAATCTTGCTACGGGGGCACTGGTTCAGGTGGATACAGGAAGTTGGGAGACTTCCTGTCTTTGGGCCGATCGTCTGGCCCCCCTTCTTGAAGAGCGTTTCTCTGTTTCAGGGGTACTCCCCTTTGGTGAACCGCCGGACTCTGGTGGTGACTCCTGTGAGGTGGAGGGGACAGGCTTATTGGACCCTGACACTCGGGTGCTTACCGGAAGGGTGCGCTCGGGGCAGCGGATTATGGCAGAGCGCCATCTCTTGATTTTAGGGGATGTAAACCCCGGAGGCGAAGTGGTGGCTGGCGGTGATATCTATGTAATGGGAAGTTTACGGGGTATGGCTCGAGCAGGTTCACCGTCTGACAAGAGTTCCATTGTGATGGCCCTTGATTTTCGGCCCATGCAGCTTGAGATTGGATCAGTAAGCGGGCGGGTGACAACCACCGGCGATACGCCCTCTTTTGTCCAGCTTCAGGGGGAAGAGCTGAGGGTGGCTGACTATTTGAAGGAGAATCCCTTTGCAAAACAGCCGGTCCTGAAGTGGCGGGTTTGAACTTTTGCAGCCATTCAGCTCGCCTTTGGCGGGTCGCTTTTTTTGAAGCAAAGCATAAGGGTTTGAACAGGTGCAGGTAAGACCGAATAAAACAGAGAGCAAGAGAAGCGAAAGGAGTGTGGCAGAGGTGAAAGGCAACGTTATTGTCATCACATCGGGAAAGGGCGGGGTTGGAAAGACCACGGCAACGGCTTCCATTGGTGCGGCCTTGGCTGTAAGCGGAAGCAGGGTGGCTGTGGTGGATATGGATATTGGTCTGCGCAACCTGGATGTGGTGATGGGTCTTGAAAATCGCATTGTTTTTAATGTGGTGGATGCGGTAAAGGGAAAGTGCAAGCCGTCTCAGGCGGCGATTAAGGATCGTCGCATCGAAAACCTTTTTCTGATTCCCGCCTCCCAGAGTGATACCAAAAATGCCATGGATGCTTCCGAGGTCAAGGCCTTTATTGAGATGATCCGCAGTGAGTATGATTACATTTTGGTGGATTGTCCGGCAGGCATTGAGCAGGGGTTCCAGAACGCTGTGGCAGCAGCAGATGAAGCGGTGGTGGTTTGCACCCCGGAGGTCTCCTCCATTCGGGATGCCGATCGCATTATTGGGCTCCTTTTGGCTCGGGAGATTGCACCAAAGCTGGTGGTGAACCGCATTATGCCTCAAATGGTGGAAAATGGGGATATGCTGAGCCATGAAGATGTGGTGGATGTGCTCTCTATTGATCTTTTGGGACTGGTGGAGATGGATGAGCAGGTGATCGTCTCCACCAACACCGGTGTGCCTCTGGTGCTTCAGAAAGACTCCAGTGCTGGCAAGGCGTTTGGCCGCATTGCTGCGCGTATTGAGGGCAATGAGCTGCCCATCGAAGTGCCGAGGGTGGACAGCGGTTTTTTTAAACGCATGGGGCGCAAGCTTGGCCTTTCCAGATAGGAGAAGAGCATGTTGAACAATCTGTTGCAGAAGATGACGGGCAAGGGGGCACCTTCCAGCAGTGATGTGGCCAGGAGACGTCTGAAAGTGGCCCTTGTTTGTGACAGTCTGGAGGTCTCCGATGAGATTCTGGAGAATATGAAAACGGATATCCTTGAAGTGATCACCCGTTATTTTGAGATTGACAGGAGTGGGTTTACGCTGGATATTGACAAAACCGATGACTATTCAGCCCTTGTGATGAACACCCCCATTCTGTCGGCCCTGCGTAAATAGGGCCTTTTTTGATGAGGAGACCATGGATCTCACACACGACCTGTTGCCGACCATTCCGTTGCTTCGTTCGCTGGACGCCTCCAGCTTAAAGCGTATTGCCGATACCATTCGTCCCCAGATCCTGAAGGCTGGCGAAGCCCTGTTTCGTAAAGGCGATGACGGCAATGAGATGTACATTATTGAGAGCGGTACCATTAAAATTGTGCTTCCCTCAAGCGAAGGCGATGAGGTTATTCTGACGGTGCTAAGAGCACCGGAATTTTTCGGTACCATGTCCATGTTTGATGGCAAAACCCGAAGTGCCGATGCTGTGGCGGTCTCCGACAGCAGGCTTTTGGTTTTAAAACGAAGTGACTTTATTCATGTTCTTCAGGAAGATGAAGAGGCACTTCAAACCCTCTTGTGCGATCTCTCCTCCATGGTACGCAAAACCGACGATCTGGTGGAGGATCTCTGCTTTTTTCCCATCAAAAACAGGTTGGCAAGACGCCTTTTGGAGCTGTGTGAGTATGCGGCCAAAGAATCACCTGACGGCTCCATTACCCTGGATCTCTCCTTTAAACAGAGAGAGCTGGCCAAGATGGTGGGAGCGACCCGCGAGAGTGTGAACCGGGTTTTGAAAAAGTTTGAAGACGACGGCATCATTGAAATGGAGAATGGAAAGGTGACCACGGTTTTTGAGCGGGAAGCCCTGGAAGCTTTGTGTGAAAACATCGATTTTTAAGGGGCTGGTGGAAAAGAGGCCATGCCTCGGCATGTGGGCGAAAATTCTTCAAGAATCACGGTGTGAAGTTTCTGCCCAACGGCAAGACCGATGCGAATAAAGTCGGGGCCGTAGAGTTTTCCAGTGGGGGTTCGAAAGGTCTCTTTGATCTTTTCGATCCCTTTAAGACCTTTGGGGTAGTGGCTCATGAAAAGGGGCAGGGGGATTTTTGCGTAGGAAACCATGTCCCAGACTGTGTGGGAGAAGTTATCCGGCCCCCAGCGAAATTTATCGGCATCGTAAAGAGCCTTTGAAAGGAGTGGTGCATCTTTGCCAGAAGGCGGGGTGATGGTGCACGTTTTAAACGCCTCATGAAGGCGAATGGCATAGGCAATCTCCTGAACCGTCTCAAGTGAAAAGGCAAAGCCCGGCAGCAGCTCTTCGGCATAGCAGGCCCCTTTTTCGGCGTGATCGGGATGCTTGCGCATGGTGTCATGAAGAAGGCCTGCCACATGGGCTTTGAAGACGATCTCTTCTGTTTTTGAGTTTTTCCCTCTTTCAATATGGACAATGGCACCAGCCTCGACAGCCACTTTCTCTGAGTGGAAGAAGCCGTGTCCAAAATCCTCTTCAAATTCACTCTCCAGATGGTGAATCAGCACCTGAACAGGCTTGCTCTCCTTGAAAAGAAGACGAGAAAACGCCACAGCCTCTTTTTGTTTGCTGTAAAAGAGAGGTTCTGGCATCTCTTTGAGAATCTCCCTGGCACGCATTCGTATTTGTCTGTAGGTTTCATCCATTGAAACAGTGTAGCACAGCCCCCCTGCTCGAAAAAGCGGCAGAGGGGCTTTTTTGTTCCTCTCTCTACCTGATAGGGGCTGTGATACCGTTGGAGGAATTTCTATAGTCTTTCGGCTTTTATCTTCTGCACTGCAATGAGAGGCGATGTTGGGAGAAAGTTTTCCAGAAGAGTCAAAAAAAAGATTGACAGAGAATTGGCCCTTGGCCTACAACCCATTTATGAGCATATGCTCATAATAGATTAAGGAGAATCCATGGTACGTCCAAAAAAAGAACGCGTGGTGGGAGTTCCCACCGGTCTCAGCTATTTCAAGCCCGGAGGTATCCCCTTGCGGAAACTGGAAGAGACCCAGCTGTCGGTGGACGAACTGGAGGCTTTCAGGCTCTGTGATCTGGAGCAGCTCTCTCACGAAGAGGCGGGAAGACGGATGAACGTCTCGCGGGCCACCTTGGGGCGCATTGTTCGGCAGGCGCGGCGAAAAGTGGCCGATGCCCTGGTCAACGCCAAGGCTCTGAAGGTGGAAGGGGGCAACTATCGGATTATGGAGGAACTTCGCCTTTTTGCCTGCTCAGGTTGTGGCAAGAGGTGGGAAGAACCATACGGAACAGGACGACCCGCCGGGTGCCCCGGCTGCGACAGCGATCGATTCCACAGGGTGTGGGATACCGATGAGGGCCCTGTCTCCGACAAGTGATCACCCGCAGCAAAGCGGGGGAGTGTTGATATGTTGATTACGGTAGCAAGCGGCAAAGGGGGCACCGGTAAAACCACGGTGGCCACCAACCTCGCCGTGGCCGTTGGTCAGGGAACGACCCTGCTCGACTGCGATGTGGAAGAGCCCAACGCCCATCTTTTTATGAAACCGGCAAACATCACCACACGTCCGGTGACCACCATGGTACCGGAGGTGGATACCGAGCTCTGTGTGAGTTGCGGGGCCTGCAGCGAGATGTGTCATTTTTCCGCCATCACTTTGGTGGCAGGAGAGCTCTACACCTTTCCTCGCATGTGCCACAGTTGTGGTGGATGCGTGATGGTTTGTCCCTCGGGGGCTCTTTCGGAAGGGAGCCGCCAGTTGGGCGAGGTGGAGTTTGGTATCTGTGAGGGGATTGAACTGATTTCCGGTCGCCTTCAAGTGGGTGAGGCCATGAGTCCGCCTTTGATCGATCGTGTGAAAGAGGCGGCTGAAGGGCGTGATCTGGTGATTGTGGATGCCCCTCCGGGGACCTCCTGTCCGGTGATTGCCGCCATGAGCGGAACCCATTATGTGGTGCTGGTTACCGAGCCCACTCCTTTTGGTCTTAACGACTTGAAGTTGGCCGTAGAGGCCACTCGGGCCATGGGGCTTCCTTTTGGCATTGTGATCAACCGGGCCGACTCCGGAGACGATCGGGTGGTGCGTTACGCCGAAGAGGAGGGCATCGAGATTCTCCTCTCCATTCCCTACAGCCGCAAAGTGGCCGAGTACTATGCTCGAGGGCGGCTTCTGGTGGAGGCGATGCCTGAAATGAAGGAGGCCTTCTCCAAAATGGCAGAGCGCATTACCGAAAAGGCGAGTGAAGGAGAGCGAGCATGAAAGAGATCACCATCTTAAGTGGCAAGGGGGGCACCGGAAAAACCACGGTAACCGCCTCATTTGCAGCCCTTGCAGAGAAAAGGGTTTTGGTGGATGGGGATGTGGATGCCGCAAACCTATATATGATCACCCCCCACACTGTACTGGAGGAGCATCCCTTTGAAGGCGGTGCCCTTCCCGAAATCGATATTCAGGCATGTTCCCACTGCGGCGATTGCATTGAAAGATGCCGTTTTGATGCCCTTGAAAAGGGACCGAGGCTCAGCCGCATTGCTTGCGAAGGGTGCGGGGTGTGCGCCCACTTTTGTCCAGAAGGAGCCATCACGATGGTTCCCAGGGTGTGCGGCACCTGGTTTCGCTCCAAAACCGACAACGGCCCCATGATCCATGCGCGTCTGGGCATTGCCGAAGAGAACTCCGGGCTCCTGGTCTCTTTGCTTCGAAAAGAGGCCAAGGCCGAAGCCGAGGCCAAAGGGGCGGATCTTATTTTGGTGGACGGTCCTCCGGGAATCGGCTGCCCTGTGATTTCAGCCACCACAGGCTGCGATGCCGTGGTGGTGGTGACTGAGCCCACCCTTTCAGGCCTTCACGACCTGGATCGAGTGGCTGAACTTGCCCGTTTCCTGAATGTTCCGGTCATGGTGACCATCAACCGTTGGGACATTCATCCCATTATGGCCGAGCGCATTCGGGACCTGGCCGAAGAGAAGGGGATGACTCATTTGGGCGATATCCCTGTGGACGAGTCGGTCACCTCGGCCATGGTTTCTGGAAAGCCTCTGGTGACCTGCTCTGATGGCCCTGCTGCCAAGGCGATTCGAGGTGTCTGGGAGCAGGTGATGAAATTTATGGATGAAAAACGCAGCCCGTTTATGAAGATGGTGCCCTAAGGGCCATCCGTTTTGAAAAAGGAGAGAGCCATGAAAGTAACCGTTACAGCAACGGCCCCAGATCTTGATGCACCCATGGACCCCCGTTTCGGTCGGGCCGCCTGTTTTTTGGTGGTGGATACCGACACCATGAGTTGGTCTGTGGTGGAGAACACTCAGAATCTCAATGCCGCCCAAGGGGCAGGGATTCAAGCCGGACGCACAGTGGTGGAGACGGGAAGTGAAGCCCTGATTACGGGCAACTGCGGCCCCAAAGCCTTTCGTATTGTCAAAGGGGCAGGCATGCGCATTGTGACCGGAGCCAAGGGGACCGCACGGGAAGCCGTGGAGCAGTTCAAAGCGGGTTCCCTTGCGGAGGCGTCTGGGGCCAATGTGGAAGGCCACTGGATTTAAGTTTAGGCACAGGAAACATCCCAATTGAACGTGTGAATGCCGTCGAAGGTGCATTGGGTTGGCCTTTTCGCCTGCGCATTCATCCTATGAAAATGCATATTAAGGAGTGAAAACCATGAAAATCGCTATTCCTCTGGCCATGGGTCAGCTTACCGCCCACTTTGGACACTGCCAGGAGTTCGCCTTTGTTTCTGTGGATGAAGGTGCGATCAAGGGCACTGAAAAACTGGTTCCCCCGCCCCATGAGCCGGGCGTTTTGCCCAAATGGCTTGCGGAAAATGGCGTCACTCATGTGATTGCCGGTGGCATGGGCGGTCGTGCCCAGATGCTTCTTAACGAGAGTGGTATTGATGTGGTGACCGGAGCGCCCGTGGAAGATCCTGAGGTTCTGGTGAAAGCATGGCTCGCCAAAACCCTTGAAACTGGGGAAAACGCCTGTGGGCATGATGAGAATCATGTGTGCGGCGGCCACTGATTTCTCTGACCTCCTCACCCGAAAGGTAAGAGAGAGGCCGCAACCCGGCCAGGCGCTTTGGAGGCTGTCTACCCCACGGCACATCAAGGCTTTGGCGTTTTGCGGCCACCTTTTAAAGAAGAAAAGCAGGCCCGTAGCCGAACACACCATTTGTCCGTCCACTCGTAGCCGTTCGGTTGCGGGTTATGCTTTTTGAGATGTCAGCAAGAAGATAGGGGGACATTTCTGGACGCTTCATAAGCCATAAGTTGTCTGGTTTCAACACGATCAAAATGGATCCCCCTTATTGAAAAACCCCGCATTCGGGCACCACAATCCCGAATGCAGGGTTTTTGTTTTTTTGCCTTGGTGTTACCCCCTCTCCCAGCCTGTGATCATCGCTTTAAGGTGTGAAAAAAGTGTGGGGCCTGTGGTGATCATGTAGATGTGCAAAATCACAAAAGCCAGGATCAAAAGGGCTCCAAAGGTGTGAAGGGTTCCGAGGGTTTTAAGGGAGACCCCTGATGCAAAAGAGAAAGGGGCGTTGGCCGTGTAGTAGAGAAATCCTGTGACCATCTGAAAGGGAAGAAGAACCGCAGAAAAGAGGAGGTAGACAATACGCTGAAGCGGGTTGTGTTTGGCTCTTTCTGTGGCTGGTACCGGGTGAGGCTCTCCTTTGAAAATTCCATAGGCATAGTGGCGCACCACAAGGGCCATTTTTCGTGTGGTGGGGATGTAGTGTTTCCATTCTCCGGTGGTGGCGATCCAAAAGACGAAAAAGGCAAAAGCCACCGCCCAGGTGATGCCTGCGTAGTTGTGGAGGAAGACCGCTTTTTCAAACCCCATAAGTGAGAAGCTGCCATGGACTTCAAGCCCGGTGACCATGAGAAGGGTGATGACAACCACCTGGAACCAGTGCCAGAGGCGTTCGTAACGGGTGAAAAGATAGAGGTCTTTATGCATCGTTTTCTCCTTTGGCTGGTTTGCGTGAGATAAGGCGAAGGGCTGCGTGGGTAAAAACTCCCAGCAGGGAAGCCAGAACCAGGGCCCAGCCCGAAGCTTCTAAAGGACCGCCAGCATCCCTTCCGGGCATGTAAAAGGTTTTCATCTGTTGGGCGCTGAGACGGCCATTTTGTCGAACATGGCATTCGCTGCAGGCCACGCTCTTCTCCTTGGGGGCCACCATGTGGGTGATGGGAAAGACGTAGTTGGTCTCGGCAAAGGCTATTTCTCCGCTGAAAGGGAGTCCCGCTTTTGCCATGCCACTTGCCGCCGCTCGTTTCCAGTCGTAGGTTTTCCAATAAGCCTCGCTCCCCTTTTTGCCGAAAAGCTGCGGGATGATCAGGTTTCTGGCCTTTTTATCCATGGGTTGCATGGCGCGATGCACCTTAAAGGGGAAGATGCGGGCATTGGGGTCACTCGGCTTTCCCAATGGGCGGTTGACGGCGATGGGTGAGGTGGGGTCGATCGTGTCTCTGGCTGTTAAGGTTTCAATGGCACCGTTGTACCAGAAGTAGTCAGGGGCAACGCTTTTTTCCCAGCGCATCTCTCCTTTTTTGGTCATGTAGATCGGTTTTCCGAAAGGCCCCTTTTCCACATAGGGTTTTCCCTCTTTTTTGATGCCGGCCTTGGACCAGTCCCACCACATTTTGGTCGGTTTTTCCCTTGCAAAGGTGGGGATATGGCAGGTTTGGCAGGCCACCACATCGGTGTGATCGTTGGGCTTGCTCCCCTTTTTGTGGGGGGTGGCCGTGTGGCAGGAGACGCAGGTGATCTTTCCCGTAAGATCGTCTTCCACCAGACTTTTTCGCGTTTCAAAGGCCGGGGTTTTGTAGGATCGCCCGGAAATATCATGGGCCACAGTGGTGTGGCAGCGGACGCAGTTAAAGTTTTTTCCTTGGGCATCCATATGCACATCCAGTGCTTTGGATGGGGCAAAGAGGGAGGAGTCCAGGTCTCCGTGTTTGACCCCGTCACCGCCTCCGCCAAAGAAGTGGCAGGTTCCGCAGTTGTTTCGAGTGGGGCGCCCAACACTCTGGGCCACGGCGTTCCAGTCTGGAGGGAGGAAGGTCTTTTTTCCAAATTTTGTTGGTTTTCTGACCGGGTGACCTGCCAGTGTGGGAAATTTTTTGTAAGTGCCCGTCTGCTCATGGCAGACAAGGCAGTCGATCTTTGTCTCATCGGTGAAGTCAAAATTTTTATCTTTCCAGCCGTAGCCGGCATGGCAGGAGGTGCACCGGGGCTCGTTTCCGTGGATGCTGATGCAGAAATTATTCACGGTGAGTCCAGCTTTTCCAATCATCTCCTCTTTTTTGCTGTGGGGATCTCGCCAGGTCCAATGGATGGTTTGCATCACCTGATTGCCCGCTTCGTTGTGGCAGGAGAGGCACGCTTTGGTCACGTCATGGCCTGAGGTGAACGTTTGCTTTAAAATGCGATGACTGGCGTGGTCGGTGGTGATCCACGGCCTTTTTTCTCCGATGGCCTGCCGGGCCATGGTGCGGCCGGGAGCGGTTTCGGCTTGGGGGGCTTTTAAGCCCACCGCAAGGGTGAGAACCCCTGCGATGACAGATGCCAACATGCGTTTCATGATCTCTCCTTTGTCTTGTTATTTTTGCTGACAGTATGGTTGTCTTTTTGTCTTATATAGGCAAAGGCTGTGCCAAGATTATGAGTTAAAAAGTGGTTGAAATAGCAGGCGTATAGTGTAGATATTGAGGGGTGGATGTTAATATGTTAACGCAGTGTGTTAACATGCGTTAATTTATGTTAACGAATCGTAACTTTCGGTTGCAGGAGGCCCCTCTATGGATCCCCTTCTTTCGCAGATTTTTGAAACCCTGGCCGACGGGGTGCTGGTGGTGAGTCATTGCGGGCAAATTGTCGAAGCGAATCGAGCGGCACAGGAGCTGACCGGGTTTGCCCGAGAGGAGTTGAAGGGTCAGTCCTGCAGTGTTTTGAATTGCACAGGCTGCAAGCGTTTTGCCAAGGGTGAGGGGCAGGTACACTGCTCTCTTTTTGCCTCAGGAGGAGAGAAGGTGGTGCGCTGCACCATCTTAGGAAAAGATGGTGTCGCGGTTCCGGTTCTTAAACGGGCTCGAGTGATGTTGGGCGATGAAGGCGAGGTGGTGGGGGCTGTGGAGATTCTGACGGACATGCGGCATCTTCTCGCCCTTGAGGCCCGAGTGGACAGTTTGTCTCGTGAGGTCTCAGGCCGCCGGAAAACTTATGGTATCGAAGGAGAGTCCTCCAAGGTACGGCAGCTTCTCGCCTTTATTAAGAGCGTGGCCACCTCCACAGCGCCGGTTTTGATCCTCGGAGAGAGCGGGAGTGGTAAGGAGCTGGTGGCTCAGGCCATCCATGAAGAGAGCTTGGGGAGTGAAGCCCCCTTTATCAAAGTGAACTGCGCGGCGTTAAATGAAAATCTTTTGGAGAGCGAGCTGTTTGGCCATGTGAAAGGGGCTTTTACGGGTGCGTCTCAAAACCGTATGGGGCGCTTTGAGGCAGCCCATGGCGGGACCCTTTTTCTTGATGAGATTGGCGACTTGCCCGCTACCATTCAGGTAAAGCTTTTGCGGGTATTGGAAGAGAAGGTGGTGGAGCGGGTGGGAGATCACACCCCCATTTCTGTCAACGCGCGTATTATCACGGCCACCCATCGGGATTTGGCGCAATTGGTTTTCAAGGGGGTGTTTCGGGAAGACCTCTTTTTTCGCATCAATGTGATTCCCGTGACGTGCCCTCCATTAAAGGAGCGGGAAGACGATGTGTTGATTTTGGCCCACCGGTTTCTTCAGCGTTTTGCCCTGCGTGATGGAAGACGCTTTGGGGGTATCTCCAAAAGGGCGGTAGCACTTCTCTCGGCCTACCCCTGGCCGGGCAATGTTCGCGAGCTTCAAAATGCCATGGAGTATGCCATGGTGCTGGCCGGTGGAAGCGCCATTGAGCCGGGGCATCTTCCTTTAGGAATTTCAGGGTTTACACCAAAGGCATCCAGCGAGGGGTCCCGCAAATTGCGCATTCAAAGCGCTCTTGAGGAGAGCGGTGGGGTAAAAAGCGAAGCAGCCCGACTCCTGGGGGTGAGTCGAGTCACCCTTTGGAAGTGGATGAAGCACCATAAGATGGTCTGATCACTACTGTGAAGCATCGAGTTCGGCATCCAGCTCCTGTTTGAGGGTCTCTTTGTCTTTGACGGGTTTAAAGGCTGGCCTTGGGATGGTGTCAGCCCCCTCAAGAACCCATCCGGAAGTATCCCAAAGATGGGTCCTCTCTTTTTCTGAGCCGTGCCATGAGAGGGTTCCCAAAGGAGAGTCTCTTTGCTCCCCCCTTTTTCCCAGAACCCTTTCTCCTCTGATGTAAAGCTCTCCATGGTATCCCTGACTTCGTGTGCCGGGTTGGAGGGTGTGCATCTCAAGGCGCCACCCTTTTTTTTGCACAATACGAATCTGCGCTTCGGCTGCCGGATTTTCTCTTTCAAGGGTGCGGGTCTTAAAGGTTTTTGCCTCTGTGGGTGGAGAAGAGGCCACGTGAAGCACGATGAAGACAAAAAGGGTGATGGTGGGAATCCCGCGGTGTGAGTTCATGGTCTGCTCCTCGTTTTTATTTTGGATGGCTTGGTAAGGGTCTCTTTGTCGTGAAGCCGGCGTGTAATATTGAGGTTGTTACAACATGTTATGGCACGAGAGAGGGCGGTGAGCAAGGGCTTCTGTTAACGGAAAAACCCGCCTGTTGAAACAGCAGGCGGGTCTTACCAGAAAAAGGGGCCGGGAGGGTGAGCCGGCACCTTCACGGAGAGTGCGTTTTCAACTGTATCAGGCGCTCTAAAGTTGAAACACTCGTTTTTTAAAGGACTATAGTGTTCGATTGAGATCTGGTCAACCTTTTTCGTTGGGAATGGCTGTCTGTTCCTTGAAGGTAAACCACAAATCATCAGGGGAGATAGGGAAAGTATGTTTGATAATCCTCCCTGAGTTTGAACTTTTGTACCTTGCCGCTGGCGGTCATGGGAAAGGCGTCAACAACCGCCACATGCTTGGGGATTTTGAATCGACTGATCTTGCCTCGACAAAAATCCCGTACATCTTCGGGCAGAAGATCTGTCCCCTCTTTGCCGATAACAAAGGCCCCGACCTCTTCTCCATATTTTCGGCTTGGGATTCCCGCCACTTGAACATCTTGAATCTCATCCATGGTGTAGAGAAATTCTTCGATTTCACGAGGGTAGATGTTTTCGCCGCCTCGAATGATCATGTCTTTGTGGCGACCGGTGATGGAGACATAGCCCGCCTCGTCCATGACGGCCAAGTCGCCGGAGTGGAGCCAGCCCTCCTTATCGATGGATTTTGCTGTGGCCTCAGGCATGTTGTAATAGCCCTTCATGGTGTTGTAGCCACGTGAGCAGAGTTCGCCTTGTTGGCCCGTGGGAACTTCTTCGCCGGTTTCGGTGTCGATAATTTTGATTTCGATGCCGGGCATCGCTCGCCCCACGCTTTCCACCCGTTTTTGGATGCTGTCTTCGATGCGGGTTTGGGTGATTACCGGGGAAGCTTCGGTGAGCCCGTAGCAGATGGTGATCTCATGCATGTACATTTTGCGGAGCACTTGTTTCATTACATTGATGGGGCATGGGGAGCCCGCCATGATACCGGTGCGTAGTGAGGAAAAGTTAAATTTAGCGAAGAGCTTGTGGTCTATGATGGCAATAAACATGGTGGGGACGCCGTAGAGGGCCGTGCAGCGCTCTTCTTCTACCGAGGCCATCACCTGAATCGGGTCAAAATTTTCAAGAACCACCAAAGTCGAGGCGTGGGTGACGGCGGCCAGAACCCCCAGGACACAACCAAAGCAGTGGAAAAGAGGCACCGGCAGGCAGAGGCGGTCCTGGTGGGTGAATTTTTGGTTCTCTCCAATCCAGAATCCGTTGTTTCCGATGCTGTAATGGGTAAGCATGACGCCCTTGGGAAAACCGGTGGTGCCCGAGGTGTACTGCATGTTCACCACATCGTGGCATGAGAGGGTCTCCTGTCGGGCTTTGTACCGGGCATGAGAGATCATGGGAGCCATGGCCTCAATTTCGGGAATGGAGTACATGCCTCGATGCTTTTCGTGGCCCAGAAAAAAGACGCGCTTGAGTTTTGGAAACCGCTCGCATTTCAGGTAGCCCCGTTGACAGGTTTTCAGTTCAGGAATCAGCTCGTAGGTGATGGTGACGAAATCGGCATCCTGATAGCCTCCAATAACAAAGAGGTTTTCAGACTCTGACTGCTGCAGAAGATAGGCGAGTTCGGCGCTTCGGTAGTTGGTGTTGACGGTGAGTAAGATGGCACCGATTTTTGCGGTGGCAAACTGCAGGGTGACCCAGTATGGGATGTTGGTGGCCCAGACCGCCACCTTGTCTCCCTTTTGAACGCCCAGGGCCATGAGGCCTTTGGCCACGCGGTCTACGGCTTCTCCAAATTGGCGGTAGGTGAATCTGAAGTCACGATCCACATAGATGATCGCTTCATTTTCAGGGTGTTCTTTGACAGCTTGGTCAAGGATTTGGCCCAGGGTGCGGTCAAAGAGTGAGGGGGCTGTGGTGCTCATGGCTGCGACTCCTTATAAGCTATTCAGGGATGTAGAGCACGGCATAGATGGATGCTTTGGTCTTTGACGCGCAGCTCACATAGTGGGGGACCACCGAGTTGTAATAGATACTGTCCCCTTTCTCAAGGAGATGGGTCTTTTCTCCGTAAATTACTTCGATTTGACCGTCTGTAACCACAATGAACTCTTCTCCTTCGTGGGAGGAGAGTCTTTTTTCCTGGGCCGACTCGGGAAGGATTTCAATGAAGAAAGGCTCCATATGGCGATCGGTCTTTCCCTGCCCCAAAGAGTAGAACTTCAGCTCCACCGGTTTGTCTTTGTCCGGAAGCATGTTGATCTCTTTTTTGTCATCGGTTTTTTTTACGATGAGAGGATCTTCGTGGACCTGATCGTCTAACAGGGTGCCGAGGCGGACACCCAGAGCTCGGGATATTTTGAGAAGGGGGCCGATGGAGGGGAAATACTCTTTTTCATGTCCCACTGCCTCAAGAAAATCCCGCTGAAGCCCGGTGCGTTCCACCAGATCGTCTAACGTGATCTCTCTTTGCTTCATGAGGCTTGCAATACGGCTTCCTATCTTCTCAATTTTCATTTCTTTTCACTCCTGCATGGGTGGGGTTTTAAGTGACCCCGGGTCATTAAAACGAGACACCTTCAGCGAGGCTGGCCAAGGTGTGGACGTAGCAAAAAAAGAGCCTGTGCACGAAGGCATCTTTCGATGCATCAGGGGGGTATATCTTGACGTTTTCGTCTACGTCAACTTTTAGAGGGTGATGTTTAGGAAAAGAGAGGCGCTGTATTCTGGTGCTCTGGCAACCGCAGATAGTGTGAGTGTTACAGTCTGTGTTGTGAGGCGAAATACCACTTTCCTACTTGCACATCAAAATCACATCAGAATTTCATATCGAATTGATGATGAGTAGGCAACTGGATTTTCCTGTTTTTTGCAAGGAGAGAAAGGCTCTCTTGAAAGGTGCGCAGGGGCGTTCCTGTCTAATAATGGGTCTCGTACTCCTCTTCGTCTCCATCTTCCCACATGATTATTCTGCGGTGCAGGTTGATGGTGTGAGGAAAATTTTTGAGAAAATCCATGCCGAGAAGGCCGTCATACCCAGGTGTATTTTTGTCTTCATAGCCGAAAACCGAAATCGTGATATCGTTGAGGCGTTTGGGCCCCAATTGGAGATAGTCCAAAGTGGCCACCTCAAAGTCTGCGGTTTCGCCACCGGCCAAGGTGGCCTCTCCCGCTTCTTCGGTGTGGAGCCCCATGCGTCGTGCGGTGGGCTCATAAAGAACGGTGCCACTGGCCCCTGTATCCAGTATCAGGCGAGCCTTATGTATTCCGCCATAATACCCAATGGTGACGTTGACATAGATGGAGTTGTTGCAGAATTGAAAGGGCGTGGAGCCTTCATCCGAGTATTCATTGAGTTGTTCTTGTATTTTGCGGCGGTGTCTGGCGTCTCTTTCTTGGCGTTCGATGCGAAGGCGGTCGAGTTCGTTTTGCGTCTGCTTCTGAAGTTCTTGAGCTTTTCGGTGATCTTCCTCTATTCGTGCTTTTCGTTCCTTGGGAGGCAGATGGTCGTAAGGCTCGGAAATGGTTTCGATGCCGCCTTCCGGGGGGGTGTCCGGTATGTATCCATAATCATCAGTAAAGTGGGTGACACCGTTTTCATCTGTGTATTTGTAATATTTTGCAGAGACATTGATGGCACAGAAAAGAAGAGCTGTGGAGGCAAGTGCGTATATGATGAATCGAAACCAGGGCATCGTGTGTTTCCTGATAAGTGATGATGGTAAATATCCGCAGCGTATAGGGTCGAAGCCATTTAATAGGACTCTTTGGACCAGCTGCTTGAGTTCTCAGAACCAAAACCTATGTAGATGGCTGAGGCTCTTCGTCTGGCCTTTCGTTCACTTCGTTTTCTTTCGCTTCGTGCTTTTCGAAGATCTTTTTCCCTCTGTTTTTCGAGCCGAGACGCTTCAAGCCGGTCTTTTGCCATTTGCTTTTCGCGCTCTATGGGGGTGAGATTATCGTAATCTTCGGCATGGGCGTTGGTCTCTTCAGCAAGGTGTTGGGGCACATTGGCGTAGTTGTCGGTGAAGTGGGTCACCCCGTTTTCATCCACGTAGCTGTAAAATTCTGCTATCGCACAAGGTACAATAGTAATGGCAAGAAAAAAAGCAAGAGATAAAAAAAAGGTGTGAGAACGATTCATGGCCTCCCCCTGGCACGTTGTAAGGTTCACATCCTGGTTTGTTTTGCTGTTTCTATTTTTGATTGAATGTCTTGTTTGACTTTAGGTGTGATGCGTCAAGCGATTATAGTGAATGGTGTTTTTCTCTGTCAACAAGATGTTGAAAATATGCTCTATTGGATTGCCTGGTAGCCTCTGTGGTCTTGGAGAACTAACCGCCCATGAGGTCTGGTAGGTAAAGGGAGAGGGCTGGAATAAAGATGACCAGCCCTGTGGCCAGGGCCAGGGCTGCAAAAAAGGGCAAGACACCCTTAAAAATGACGCCCAACGGAATGTCAGAAGCAACGCTGCGCACCACATAGACGTTGATTCCTACCGGCGGGGTGATGACCCCGATCTGGGTGACAAGAACGATGACCACTCCAAACCACATGGGGTGAAATCCCAGTTGGATGACCACCGGATAAAAGATGGGTACGGTGAGCATAATAAGGGCCAGGGCGTCGATGAAGCATCCTCCGATGAGATAGACCAGAACAATAAGGCCGATGACAGCGTATGGCGGCAGGGCAAGCTTCGAAACGGAGGTGGCGATCTCAAAGGGAATTCGAGTAATGGCAAGAAAATGGCCAAAGATGGTGGCTCCGGCCACAATCATAAGAATCATGCAGGAGATGCGGCCGGTTTCAGAAAGGGCTGTGAGAACACCTTTTGTGGAGATGGTGCGGCGGACCATGGCAATGAAAAGAGTCCCAAAGGCCCCCACGCCTCCGGCTTCGGTGGGGGTGAAGAGACCAAAGAAGAGTCCTCCCATAACCAGGGCAAAAAGGAGCAGTGTCTCCACCAGCCCGCTTAGGGAGGCAAGGCGCTCTTTTGGGGTACTTCTGGGGCTACGAGGAGCCATTTGAGGTTGAAAAAGGGCCCAGCTGGCTGCGGCAAGGGAAAAAAGAAGGGTGAGAAGCACTCCGGGAACAATGCCGGCCATAAAGAGGTGGCCGATGGATTGTTCGGTCATGATGCCATAGATGATAAAAATAACACTGGGGGGGACCAAAATGCCCAGGCTGCCCCCGGCGGCCACCACACCGGAGGCTATGGCATCTTGATAACCGTATCGGCGCATTTCAGGAATGGTAACCGAGGCCATGGTGGCGCAGGTGGCGTTGGTTGAGCCGCAGATGGCTGAGAATCCGGCACAGGCTCCTATGGTGGCAATGGCCATGCCCCCTGGAAAGTGTCCCATAAAGCGAAAGGCGGCGTTGAAAAGGCGCGTGCTGATTCCCGCATGAAAGGCGACCTGTCCCATGAAAATGAAAAGGGGAATGACCGTCAGATTGTAAGAGCTGAAGATATCCAAGATGTCATGGGCTGCCATTCCCATGGCGGCGTCAAAGGAGACAAGGGTTCCGAAGCCCATAATGCCAGTCAGGGCCATGACAAAACCTACAGGCATGCCGGTAAAAAGAAGCACAAAGAGAAGGAGGAGGCCAAGGGTTCCGGCTGTCATGGGTGAGATCATACGGTGTCCCTTTTTTATGACACGTTTTTAAAGGTCTTAAAAAGAGCTGAGGCCCGGGCTCCAAGGGCCAGCACAAAGAGGACAAGGCCTGTGGTAAGGCCCGCCACCACAGGCCACACCGGCATTTTAAGGGTCATGGAGACCTCTTGGGCCTCTTTCAGATCAAGGGCAAGGGTGCCCATGCGCCAGGTGATGATAGCAAACAGGGCGATGAGAAGAAGGTGGATGAGGCCCTGTGCTGTGGCCTGAATCTTTGGTGGCAGTTTCTCCATGAGAAATTCCACGCGAATGTGTCCCCCCTTTAGGGTGGTGTCAGCCAGAGAGAAAGAGACCATGAGCGCGCCGAGATAACCGACGGCTTCATAGGCCCCTGCAATGGGCATGCGCAGGGTGCGAAGAAGCACGTCGATGCAGGTAACGCCCATCATGGCGAGGATAGAGAAGGCAGAAACCCAGGTTGCGGCAGTCGAGAGTCTCTCGACTACGCCTTTGCCGAAAGATACGCTCACTTTTTTTGACTCTCCTGAGCAATTGTGGATTTAAGGGTTTCCACCAGGTTTTCTCCAGAAAGTCCGGCGGCATGAACTCGAGCGATGTAGTCTGTGACCACAGGGGTTACCAGGCGCTCCCAGGCAGCTTTTTCGTCGGACGAGAGGGCGATGGAGCCGTTGCCCTTTTCAAGGGAGTAGGCGAGCCCTGCGGTATCAAGATCATCCCAGGCTTTTCCATGGACGTCGATCCATTGCTCACTGGTCTCCTCCATGATGCTTTGCAGGTCTTGGGGAAGCATCGCCCATTTTCTTTTGTTCATGACCACATACATGGTGGTGGTGTATCCCACGCTCTGACAGAGGGTGGTGGATGCAATCACGTCGGCTTGTCTCCACCCTTTAAGGACTTCAACCGGTCCGAAGGTGCCTTCGACAACGCTTTTTTGAAGGGCTTCGTAGGTGCTGGATTGGGGCATGGCCACAGGCACTCCGCCAAGGGCTTTTACCACTTTGGCCGAGAGCCCGGTGGAGCGGATTTTCATCCCCTTGAGATCCGAAAGCGATTTTACCGGCTTTCGAGTGTGCAAAAGACCTGGACCGTGGGCGTGAAGGTAGAGCACTTTCACTTTGTCCAGCTCTTTGGGGGCGGTGGCTTTGAAGTAGCTGTTGACTACACGGGTGGCGGTGAGTCCGTTGGGGTAGCCCATGGGCAGGTCACAGGCCTCCATAACGGGAAACCGTCCGCGGTTGTATGCAAAGACCGACATACCGATGTCTGAGATCCCACTGACCACGCCGTCAAAGCAGGTTTTGGCATTGGTTAGGGTGCCGCCGGGAAACATTGTGATTTTGATGCGTCCGCCGCTTTTTTTTTCGACCTCTTGGCTCCAGGCTGCGGCGGCATGGGCCTGACCGTGGGTGGCAGGAAAAAAGACGCTGTAGGTAAAATGCCATGTTTTGGCCAAGCAGGGGGGGCAGGTGAGGGCAACGAGCAGAATGGAAACGGCAATGGTGCAAAGGCGGCGCAGGTGATATCGCATCATGATGCTCTCCTTGCATGGTATTTATTGCTCTTTTAGTAAAAGGGTGTCTCTTCGTAATCCCCATGAAATGGCGCCATAATGTTTGTGCGGGAGGCTGAGGTTTGGCCCATTTTAATATCGAGCAATATCAAGTTGATGGTTTGTGCGCGGTTGGTTGGCAGATGCAAGCAATAGACAAGCGTGACTGGCGGTCACTTGTCAAGTGAATTTTTTATGCTTTTAAATAATCTAGATAATAAAAAAGCCCCACCTTGACGGATAAAATAAGGTGAGGCTTTTTTGATATATATGGGGTGCAGGAGTGTTCTTATTCCACGCTTTCAACCACTTTGATGTGGGGTTTGACCATCTCTTTTTTTAGCATTTTACGAACGGTCTGGCGCATTTCTGGGTCTTGGGTGAGGTGGATCATATCCTGGCTTATTTTGAGTGAAAAGGCGTCATCGTGAGGGAAGTCGTAGAGCCCGTTGTCTTCGTAGTGGGCGTGGTCAGCCTGAAAGACAAATCGGTGGCGTCCCCAGACATCGTCGCGGAATATTTTTCGACCGGCGACCCCCACAAAGGTTGCGGGGCGAATGTAGCCGCTTTGGGCGCAGTCTGCCAGGCGTCTGACCATGGTGTCGATGCGGGCGTCGATAAAGGTGCTCTCCTCCACTTCATCGGTAACGGTATCCACCACATGGGCTCCCTGCCACTCGGTCATGGCATCCAGAGTCGCTTTCAGGGCGGTCATCTGGGTGAGGGGGCCGGAGATGAGAAGGCCCAGTTGTTTGCCCTTGAGTGCCGGAATATGGTTTTGGAAAAAGCTTCGGTCAAAGAACTGTTTCCAGGTGGAGGAGAGCCACCGGTCTTTAACCTCTCCTGCGAGAATGATGATATCGGCTTCAGCAAGTGTGGTTTTGGAAAAGGGGATAAAATCGTCCTGGCCATCATAGATGCATTGATGGTCAAATCCGCACTGAATACACCCAAGGCAGTCCCCTTTGATGTTAAGCTCACTTAAGGTGACGGTCTCCACTTTTTGGTCAAAGTTTTTTCGGCAACGATCCACCATGCGGCCGAGGTTGGTTCCCTCGTAGTGTGTGTCTTGAAGAAGCAGAATTTTTTTGTCTGGTGCTTTTACGCAAGCCGTCGCCTCTCCGGCAGTGTAAACATGCCAACTGTAGTCGAGGGGGTAGACCCGGCCTCCAAAGGTGCTGCCGCGTTCAATGTCCTTGAAGAGTTGGGAGGCAAAAAGTTGAAGGCGCGTTTGCCCCTCTTTGTTGAGGAGGTCATAGGAGTCGGCGGCGTGGCTTCCGGCCAGATTCATCTCAAGGTCGTCACAGATGGCTCGAAGGTAGTCGACGGCACAGTTGTCAAAAAAGTTGATGGAGGTGGTGACAATGGCCGCGTATTTGCCTTTAAAGAGGTCGGCGTGGCCTTCCTCGAAAATTTTTTCGATAAAGCGTTTGTATTGGGCTGGCACCAGGCAGACGTAAACCGGGGTTGCCCAGATCACAAGATCCGATTGGGCAATGGTGTCGAGGGTTTCCTGGAATGCCGTCTCATCTTCCATGAGGGTCTTGATGTTTTGCCCAATGTGGAGGGTCTCTACGATGTGCTCTGGGTGATGTTTGCTGATGTAGTTGACGGACTGGAGTGTGACGCTCTGCTTGCCTTTGGGGCTTCCGTTGAGGACGGTAATGTTCATCTGGACCTCCTTGGTATTTCATACGCAGGGAATGACGCCCGAACCGTGTGTCTTTAAAAGTGAAAGGGCCGTTCAAAAGGGCTGAGCTGGGTCTCCCCTTTAATTGGCTGACGAATACTCTCAAGCGAGGTGGGGCTGGAGCCAAAAAGATCTCCTTGTGGCTGCGACAGAGAAATACTTTCTTGCCTACCTTTCCGCCTCGTTGTTTTTGAAGTTTTATCAGACGGTAAAAAGTTGTGTAAAGAGGAATTTTTATTGGGCAATTGCTTCTTATGGCGTGTGAACTTTGTTCTATTTTAAGAACCTATTACCAGAAAAGGTTCTTGGCTGTCTTGTGTGTGCTGACTTTCTCTTTTGTACTGGAATCAATGTGTTGGGTGGATGTTCTCTGGTAGGGTGAGCTTGGGTGTTGACTTGTTTTTTTGTGATGAAGCCGGTTCATTTACTTGGCTTTGCAGTGTGGGAAGAAAAGGGGGGGGTGAAGTGAAAAAAAGAAAGGGCAATTGCTTTTTAGAATGTGAGCAATTGCCCTTTTTAGCGCGTTATTACAGGCCCAGAGGGGTGAGGCTTTCAAATCCCTCTGGGGTGACCACAATGGTCTCTTCAAATTGAGCTGAGAGGGATCCGTCGCTGGTGACGGCGGTCCATTTGTCCTCAAGGATGTAGAGCTCAGGGCCACCCAGGTTGATCATGGGTTCAATGGTGAAAACCATGCCGGGAACCAAAGGAATACCGTGACCCTTGCGTCCGAAGTGAGGCACCTGTGGGTCTTCGTGAAACTCATACCCGACCCCGTGGCCGATAAAATCCCTGACCACTGAGCACCCTTGCGCTTCGGCATAGCTCTGGATGGCGTGGCCGATGTCTCCAATGGTGTTTCCTGGGCGCACCGCCAGAAGTCCTTGTTTCAGACTCTCTCTTGCCACTTCTACGACTTTGATAGCCTCCTTGGATGGGGTTCCCACATAGTGGGTCTGGTTGGCATCGGCGTAGTAGCCGCCCAGAATAGAGGTGATATCTACATTGACAATGTCCCCGTCTTCAAGGGCCCAGGATCCGGGAATACCGTGGCAAATGACATCGTTGACCGAAAGGCAGACACTTTTGGGGTAGCCTCGGTAGTTCAAAGGGGCAGGCTTGGCTCCATGGTTTATGGTGAATTCATGGACAAAGTCGTTGATTTCATCGGAGGAGACCCCAGGTTTGATCAGTGCTTTGACCCGTTCATGGGTCTCTACAACAAGGTCGCCGGCCCTTCTAATTTTTTCAATGTCTTCGGCCTTTTTCAGGCGGATGCCGTACTTCTTTTTGTAGTAGGCCTCCACATTTTCGGGATCGGGTGTCCCTTTTTTGAGGGCACAGCACTTCTTGTATTTTTTTCCGCTGCCGCAAGGGCAGAGTTCATTGCGTCCGATTTTAAGTCCAAATTTCTTTTTCATTAAGGCCCCGGTTTCATCTGGTATGTTCTGAAAAACAGGAGGTTTTTCATCTCGAATAGACAAATATAGGGCAAGGTGAGGCCAATGTAAAGTGGTGGCTGGGGATTGGGGGCAATGGGGCGGAAATAAGATGAGGAGATGAAGGCGGGAAGGGAAAAATTTTAGGTTGCCAGAAGGGTGGATGTGAGGGTGTGGGCTCTTTTTTCTGTGAAAAAAGAGTGGATTATAGTAGCTTTGGGGTATCTCTTCTGACAATTGGTATCTTTTTAAGCACCACGGATGCATGGACAATCTTCTCATTTGGTGAGTGTGCCTATGCGCTCACAAAACCAGGAGGTCTTATGAAGCGATGGCGTGTGTTGTTGTGCGTGATGGTTCTCCTTTTCTTTTTCGGGAGTAGCCCCTCTTTGGCGCTTGTGCCCGGTCAGTGGAAAGCGTGCTCTCTTAAAGAGGTGGGTGCTGGAAAGTTTGTGATGCAGCTTAAGGGAAGCCCCTACGAACGTGGTTATGGTATGGGGTATTTGGCTCCTGAGGCGGTGAGTCGTCTCTGCTCTTTGGAGTATTACAAAGGGGTGATCGAATACATTGTGAAAACCCATGTGGATGAAGAGGGGAAATTGACCCCTCTTTTTGAGGAGGTAAAAAACGGATTCCGCAGCAGCGTGACTCGACATAAAGCAAAGCTCTCTTCTGAGATGCTTGAGGAGATGCAAGGGGTTGCCGATGGGGTCACGGATCGGGGGTATGAACTCTCCCTTGAGGATGTGGTGCTTTTAAATGTGGGGGTGGATGCTTTGCTGACTGTGGCCTACCCTTTGGTGGTTCCTCTTTTGCCAGCCCTTGCCAGTGCCCCAACCGCTTGCAATGCGTTTGTGGCGACAAAGGGGTTTTCAGCCAACGGCCACACCTACATGGGCCGGGATTTTATGTTTTCGGGCAAGGTTTTTTCAGAGTATGCCATGCTCATTGAGCAACATGTGGGAGACGGTCGGTCTTTTGTGAGTGTGGCTCCACCAGGGTTTGTGGGGGTGATGACTGGGATGAACAGCTCTGGCATCGGCATTGGCGTGGATATGATCACAGCCATGGATGTGGAGCCTTTTATCGGGAGCATCGGGTGCTTGCTTACCTGTCGCAAGGTGCTTGAAAATGCGGCAACCTTGGATGAGGCCATTGAGGTGATTCGCACCACTCGAAGAAGCGCTCCCTGGATTTATGCCATTGGGGATGGAAGAGGAGACGGGGCCATGGTGGAGGCCTCGGCTCGTTATTTTAAGGTGCGGGGGCGCACATGGAAACTTCCTTGGTATCTCGGATGGCTTACCATTCCCAAACAGAAGGAGGCAGATGATGAGTTGGTGGTGGCCACCAACCACTTTATGGTTCCCAAAACCGCCATCTGGACACTTCCTTATGTGAAAGACACCTCACTTTGGCGCTATGATATGCTTCTTGGGCTTCTTGAAGGGGCAAAGGGAGAGCTGAATGCCGAGCGCGGACGGGAGATTATCGATTTTCTTCACCCCCCTCACCCCTACCGTAAAGAGAAAGACCCTTGCCAGTCTGTGAAGGCGAGCGTGACTCTTTTTGATTTGACGGAAAAGAGGGTTTGGAGTCTTTTTGGGCGGTATTGTGACCCTTGGGTTTCGTATCAACTGAGTCCATAGGGTGATTTTGTAGAACGTTGTCAAAAAAGGCCACCGGATCTGATCGGGTGGCCTTTTTCTGTGGTTTCATCAGAAAAGGGTTAGGCTTTGGGGGTGGGAAAGATAAAGCCTTTGGCTGCCAGTTCCTCTTTGGAGAGGGCCTCCAGCTCGTGAGGAAGTACCAACCAGTCCGAAGAGGCGTAGGTGCGGTAGAAGAAGTCCGGCGTAATATCTACCTGGGTGTTTTCGGGCTTGTAGTAGAGGGCGGCCAGTTTGACATCTTCTGGATTGCACTCCACCTGGGCCAGCACCTCCTCGTAGACCTTTTTAAAGGTTTTTCCACGGTCAAAGATGTCATCGACGATCAAAAGGCGTTTTCCCTTTTTCATCCGTCTTTTCAGGGATTCCAGGTTCTCCACCACCACTTCGCCCGCTTCGCCAATTCCCGTATAGGATTGGGCGTGAATGGTGGTGAACTCTTTGGATTGCCCAGAGAGCAGCGCAAAGACCTCTTGCATGTAGATGGAGATTTGAGCGCCGCCCCGCGTAATGCCGGAGAGAATGTCAAAGTCTTCGCCTGCGGTATAGATTTTTTTGGCAAACCCCCAGCAGTCTCTCTCCATCTGAAGTGCATCGATAAATATTTTTTCGTTAACCTGGCTCATGCGAACTCCCGGTGTGTTGTCTTTTTTGTAACCTGTTGAAATGTAAAAAAGTGACCACTCTTGTTTTAAGCAGGGCTGCCGTGGGCAAAGTGTGCGAGAGTGCCATCTTTTGGAGGGAGTTTATAACGGGTTTTGGGCAAGATTTCCATAAAAAATGAGGGGAAAAGGGCTCAGGATAAAGGATCTGTTTTTGAATAAGCGGTTCTCCTCTTCAGGAACCCTTTGGTGTCAGGACCCAATGCGTCGTGTGGCAAAGGGTTTTTACTCATCATTTTGCTGCTAAGTGGCGCGGTAAGTAAAACGAAGAGGCTGCATTGAGTTGCGTGTTAATTTTTTCCTTTCGGTAAAAATTTATCTTACTGTCGTAAAAAAAGTGGGGCTCACAGGATATGGAAATTTGGCGATCAATGAGTCTGTAATATGAACCTTGATTATGGTTGACGATTTGTGAAGAGATTGCTTATGTCTTTTCTAATCTATTGATAAATTGTTTCTTTTTTACGACTGTTGAAAATATTTCAGTGAAAGTCTTTATCTGTTTTTATCGGTTTTTGAATTAAGGCAATGTGGAAATTCGATTCTTTTTTTGTCTTATAGGTAGGCCGGTATGAGTAATAAAGATGTGCTGTGTATGTAATCTGTCTTTAGATGGTTTTTACATTTTCTAAATTCTTATTGGCCTTGGTCATTTTTCTCTTTTTTATCCGTGAATGCGAAGCAGGTCGTTCATCAGGCTCGATCTACCTGTCCTTTAAGGTGTAAGGGCAGGTTGTCTGGACGAATAGGAAGGGGGCTTGGCTTCATCTTTTCGTTTGGGGACAGGTTGTTAGTAAGTTTTTTCGTTTCCACAGGGCGTATGAGGATGTGAACAGAAATAACGATGCCGTTATCGCGTATTTTTATAGCTAAGGCAGGGAAAGGAGATATTTTCTTCTTTCAACAGGTAAAAAACTCATCTAAGGAGGATGATGTGAATTCATTGAAATCATTTCGTGTTCATGGGGTTGGGCGCTTTTTTGCGATCGGCCTTGTGCTTTTTTCACTCTGTGCCGTTTCATCATCGGCTTTTGCCCTTGGGGGCGCACCCGCTGAGCCCCCTCCATCCCAAGAGCGCCCATTTCTTCCCGTTCCTCAGAATGCCAGGGTTTCTGAGATCACAAGCACCCACTTTTCAATTTTCTGGGATCTCTGCGGAGATCACGCTTTGTACAGAATTCATGTGGAGCGGGTCGACCCGGCACCGAGCCAGCCGCGAAATTATGATATTCGGGTGTCAGAAGGAAGCGCCAGGGTGAGTGGGCTCGCAGCTGGAGAAGGTTATCGGGCTTGGGTGCAATACCTCGAAGAGGATGGGCGTTCCAGCGGTCGATCCAATGTGGTGAGATTCAGAGCCCGTCCCACCGCTCCCTCCAATGTTCGGCTGACCGCTGCAACCCGAAACACTCTTTCGCTGGCTTGGAATCCTGGTTCGGCTTACGGAACAGGTCGCTTTGTCTACTCTTTGCGTCTGGAGCCCCTCTCTTCCGGTGGAAGGGTTCGGGAGTTTCCGGTTTATGGCGAGTCGTGTCGAGTGGACGGTCTTGAGGCAAACACCCAGTACCGTATTACCATTAAAACGGCGGGTCGTGAGAGTGTTGTTTCCAGGGAAGGCAACGGCAACCTCAGCCCATCAACAGAGCCTCTGACCGTCAGGACCCTTCGCCCGGTAACAGCTTCCCTTGAAAACAGCAGCTATACCGTCTCTGAAGGTGGAACCTCTGTCATGGTGGGGGTTGAGTTAAGCGACTCCCTTGACCGTGCCTCTCGGCTCTGGCTGACCCAGACCCTGGAGTCTGCCGGTGCCAGGGACATCGCTTATCTCAAGACCCCCGTTCATATTCCCGCAGGAGCACTTAGTGTTGAGGTGCCGATTTTTATCATTGATGACCTTTTGGATGAAGGGGATGAAACCTTCTCCCTCTCCCTTTCGGTGGACCCCTTAAGCCAGGATGACGTGGATATTTCTGGCACCCAAACCAGTCAGGTGACCATTACCGACAACGATACCTTAAGGGTCTCCATCTCTTCCAACGAGATGGAAGCCATCACCGAGGGTGAGGAGGCATCTTTCACCCTTTCGGCACTCAATGTTTCGGGCACGTACTTTCCGACTTTCTCTGTGCCGGTGACCATCACCCATGTGGACGGCTCCACCGAAGAGAGGCTCATTGAAGTGACTCCGGCCCAGAGGGCAGGAGATAGCGTTTCAAAGACGTTTTCTGTTTACGCTTTGGCCGACAACACAAACAACTCCGGCACCCTTACCGTGGCTCCTGGCCCGGTTTCAGGTTTTACGGCAGGGTCCAGTGCCAGCGTCAGCGTGTTGCCCACCACCCTTGCTGTGGTTCGATTTGCAGAGCGGCAGACCTCGCATCTTCTGAGGGAAGGCGGCGAAGGGACCACGGATTCTTTGGTGGTTGTGGGCGGTGATGGTTCAGAGGTTTCTGTTTCTGTTGTGCCGGAGGCATCCACCGCTTCTACAGATGATTATGCAACCGACACCATTTCCGTCACCCTTACCACGGCGTCTTCCTTTAATCTGCCCACGATCACAGACGATCGAATTGCCGAGAAGCAGGAGCGTTTCTATTTACGGCTTGAGCTTCCGTCAGAGAGCCAGGGCGAGGTGGTGCTTGGCACCCCGGCACGTCGCGAGGTGCGTATTGATGACAACGAGGTGTTTGAACTCTCTCTTGCTGCAGAAGCATCGAGCTATCTGGAAGCAGGGTCTCCTAACGACGGCGAAATCTTAACCGCTGTGGTTTCTGACCCGGCCTTAGCAACCAATGTGGGGATTCTGCTTTCAGAATCCCACAACGATTCGAAGCGCAACCTTCGGCTTCTCGGTCCCCTTTGGGTATTTCCCGAGACGCCCGATGAAAATGGACTCTACAGAGCTTCTGCTACCACCCGGGGGTATAATGCGGTAACCAACCTTTCAGATACCGCGAATCGTTTGACCGTGGGGATTATGCCCTCGCCCTCATTTACCGTTTCCGGTTCGCCCGTTACCATGGATATTCGCCAGGCCGATATTTGTGAAATGGGCCTGGAAAGGCCCTTTTACCAGGTGGAAAGGGGTGTTGCTTCTGTCAGGGTGGCTGTGCTTTTTACTCGAAGACCCCCTCGGGATATTTTGCTTACCTTGCGGCTTCAAAAGAAAGAGGGGTCCCTGCCTGAAAACGAAATTTCTGAGATTTTCGATGATTCATACAGCCCGGGTGTGGTTACCCGATTTACTTTTGGGCCACTGTCTCCCCTTCGCATGGAGGTGGATGTGCCTTTGGCCGAAATTCGGGGTGACGATTGGGACGATATCATTCGCATCAAATTGGAGAAAGCCCCGGGTTGGGGCAGGATTGCCTGGCCGTATGCATTTTCCAAATTGATTGTGGAGGAATAAATGAGTTTGCGCACGCCCCATTTTTTATAGGGGGAGCGTGTGCAAAAAAATGAAGTCTCAAAAAGGCGACCCCTCGACGCGGGGCCCCTGGCATCATGAGAAAAGGGGACCTTTTTTGCCTGGGTAAAAAATCCAAAGTGAAATCAAGGCGGCCTGCAGACAAACAGAGTGGGTCGCCTTTTTTTCTGAATGCCTGATGTTTTGAAAGGAAAGGTTTATTATGACTGTTTTGATGTCTGATTTTTTCAATAAATTTCTTTTTTCAAGGATTCATGGCGTCCCGCTGGATCCCACGTCCAAACACCTCGCCTACATCCATTCATTGCGCTCCTTGGAACGGTTTTTGTCGGTGAACGATTTAAAAAGAGCTGCCGATGTGTCGGAGCATGTGGGGATGTGTATCGAATTTTTTAAAGCCATTCGAAAGGTGTGTCATGCCCAGGGCATTGCCATCAAACACCACTATTCTCAGGATCTTGACAGCCGAATGTATCTCCATGAGGTGTCACAAGGCGGATGGTGTTTGGGGATTGCCGCGTACTGGCTAAAGAAGAAGAGCAGCGGCCAGGATCTTTTCCCTTCAGAAATATATCAGGACAAAGAGCTGAGAGAGGCTTACGGTACCCCCATTCGTTTGATGAAAAATCAGATGCAGATGATCAAACACAGGGGGCAGGTAAATGCGGGAGGAACGGATATTCGAGTAAAAAATGTTCTCGATTATCTTGTGGACGGTCTCTCCGGCAACCCCAGAGCCAATCTGGTTTTTGGAGGGGATCAGCTGAAAAGCGAACCGGATTTTCTTCATCGGAGTCTCTACAGCCAGCTAACCCCTCGAAGTGCCCCGCGGGCCGAGAGGCGAAAGGATCTTTTTTACGTGAATATCGATTTTGTAGGAAAGGGCCATGTCCTTGCCCTGGATTTTGAGAGCAACGAACTCTTTGACCCCACCTATGGCATCTTTTTCCCTCGAAATGGAAGCCGAGAACTTTTGGTTAAGTTCTTTTTCCACCACTTTTTTGCAAACTGTTATGCCCACGATGTAGACAAAATTCAGTTTTACCGGGTGCCCGTTAAGTAATGCGAGCATTGGGCTAAAACAGAGAGTCTCTCCATGTGGAAGCCAAAGCGTTCCGGTTAGCAATGGGGCTGTCCAAAGAGCCTTTCAAAAAGGGAGCGGGCTCCCTCGTCGGCTGTGATGGTGCTGGTATCAAGCTGGACGTCTGTCGATTCCGAATGCTCAAAGGGGGCATCAAGTCCCGTGAGCCCTTTGATGCGTCCTTTTTGCCAGTCCGCGTAAAGGCCTTTGGGGTCTCTTTGGCGGCATAGCTCAAGGGGCGTGGTGAGGTGAATGATCGTTATCCTCTCTCCAAACTTCTCCTTAAGGGCCCTTCGCTCTTTTTCGTAAGGGGTGATAAAGGCACAGAGAACCGTGATGCCCGCATCCAGAAAGAGCTTTGCCACTTCACCGACCCGCCGAATGTTTTCCCGCCTGTCCGCAGGGCTCAGCCCCAGATCGCCATTGAGTCCAAGGCGCACATTGTCCCCATCAAGGAGAAAGGTGCGGAACCCCTTCTCATGCAAGAGCAGCTCGAGTTGGCCCGCAAGGGTTGATTTTCCAGATCCACTGAGCCCTGTAAACCAGATAATGAAAGGTTTTTGCCGGTTTCGAGCGGCGCGCATCTCCGGGGTGACCGGGTGGTGATGTGAAAAGAGGGGGTGTTTCACAGCAAAGGGTTTCCTTATGAGTCAAAGCTCTCTATTGTGGCCTTTTATAAAAAAGTCATTTTATACTACCAAGGTGGTGTGTGTTTCATCAAAAAAGAGAGCAAAAGAGATGCGGGATAAACCGGTTTACATGGTGTCGGGCTATATGCGCTCTGGCACCTCCATGATGATGCGGGTGCTGGAAGGAGCGGGGCTTTTCGCGTGTTACAACACGCGAAAAGATGAGGTGCTGGGTGAGAAATACGTCAAAGGGGGGTACCACCCCAACCCCGAGGGTTTTTTTGAGTTGGGGCGGCGTGAGTTTGAAGACTCCGGTTTTCCCCAGGTCTATGCCGGAAAACTGATCAAGGTGCTTCACTGGCGGCTGAAAAATCTACCCCCATTTGCCTATCGCATCTGTTTTATGACCCGGGATCCCAAAGAGATTGAGGTGAGCTACCTGAAGATGTTTCAAAGGCGTCCTCCGTTTGTGCTTCAGCGCTACCATGAGCTTGTTGCCCAGGTGAAAGCCGAGGTAAAGGCCAGAGGCGACTCTGAGATTCACCTGGTGCCACACCATCGCATGATCCAAGAGCCTTTGGCTGTGTTAAGTGAGCTCAAAGAGGCCGGATGGCCCTTGCAGGATTTGGAAAAAGGGGCCTTTAAGGTGCGACGGGACCTCTATCGGTCCCGACCTGAAGACCTGGATTCGGTAAGAAAATCGATTCCTGGGCTTCGCACCGACCTTCCCGAAGGGCTTTGATGGGGCTGTTTTTTAAAGCGTGTGCCCTGGGGCCAGTTTGTATTTACGAATTTTTTCAAAGAGGGTTTTGCGGTTGATGCCTAGCTGTCTGGCCACTTTGGCCTTCTGCCACTGGTTCTGGTCAAGGATCTCTATGAGCACCCTTTTTTCGTAGCCCTGCATGATCTCTTTCAGGCTCTGCTCCTGAGGTGTGGTGAGAGGGTTTTCCTGGGGTCTAACCGCCGGCAGGGCTTCGGCAAGGTCTCTTTCTGGGTTCATCTCGCCCACGGCCACGTAGCGGTGGATGAGGTTTTGAAGCTCACGGATATTTCCGGGCCAGTGATAGTCCCAGAGGGCCTTCATGTGGAGATCGGGAAGGGGCACGAGGTGGTCCGGTGCATTGAAGAGTTTGAGGAAGTGGGCAACCAGAAGGGGAAGGTCCTCTTTTCGATCCCGAAGGGGGGGAAGCTCAATGGGAAAGACGTTGATGCGAAAAAAGAAGTCTTTTCGCATTTTGCCCTTTTGAATTCGTTCAAAAAGATCCCGGTTGGTGGCGGTGATCAACCTAAAGAGGGGGCGCTTGAGTTTTTTTCCGCCCAAAGGCACAAAACCGTAGCCTTCAATCACTCGAAGGAGCTTGACCTGCATGTTGAGGTCGATCTCCCCCACCTCATCGAGGAAGAGGGTTCCCCCGTCGGCGGCCTCCAGGTAGCCCATGGTGTCTGTCTTGGCTCCGCTGAAGGCCCCCCTGGTGTATCCGAAGAACTCGCTTTCAATGAGGTTGTCTGGAATGGCGCCGCAGTTGATGGCCACAAACCGGTCCCTGATATTGGCCGAGCACTCGTGAATCGCTCGGGCCACAAGCTCTTTACCCGTTCCCGACTCCCCGTAGATCACCACGCTGGCGTTGCTCTGGCTCGCCTTGGCAATGAGCTCATAGGTCTTCTGGATCGCCTTGCTCTGGCCGACAATCCCGCTGAATCCGTTGGCGGTTTTGTGTTTTGAAAGGCTTGCGAGAAGGGTGCTTTCGGCTGGCGGCTTTGCCTCTTTTTGAAACGGCCTATCAAGAGAGGGGCGTCCGGTCTTCTGGGCCGTGATATCAATAAAGGTGCTCTTGATGGAGATGCGTCCATCCAGCTTGTGAACAGGGGTGGCGATGCTGTAGTACCACTTTTGGCGCAGGGTGTTTTCGTATTCAATGTGGGCGGTTTTATCCCGCATCACCTCATGCATGGTGCACCACGGGCAGGGGTGATCCAGGCCGTAGAGGGTCTGGTGGCAGATGGAGCCCATGGCGTCAAAGCCCACCTCTTCGAAGAGTTTTTTGTTCATAAACTCCAGGCGGTAGTCGATGGAGGCCACATAGGTGGACCCCTTTAAGGTCTCCACAACCGCCTCCAGGTGCGATTCGGCCTCTTTGAGTTTGTTTTCAAAGATTTTCTGCTGGGTCTGGTCCACATGGGAGCCCACCATGCGGGCGGGCCGCCCGTTTTCGTCCCACGCCACCACGTGGCCTCGGCTGGCTATCCAGCGCGTGTCCCGCCTTCTGTTTCGAACCCGAAAGTTAAAATCAAACTCTTTTCTGGATCTTCCCTGGGTCGCCTGGACTTCGGCAAAATGGGTCCTGAGGTCTTCCGGGTAGATATGGGCCAGCCACCCTTCGTCCGAGGTGTCCTGAATGGTTTCGTCGTAGCCGAGAAGTTTGAAGTCGTTCATATGGTGGTCCACGCCATCGGTTACGATGTTCCAGTCCCACAGGCCGACGCCTGCCGACATGAGGCAGGCGTTTAAGGTGTCGATCTCTTCTGTGAGTTGCTGAATTTTATCCTTGAGCTCTTTTAAAGACGGGCTTTCTTCTCTCATGCCTGCTCCCATGTTTTGTGTTTTACTCATTGATACGGCCAGAAAAGCCCATGGATCAACTGATTTTTTAAAACCGCAAGCCCCATTTCAAGGGGCCGCTCTTGGTTTTGAAGGAGATCGTTACATTTTATGCCCGAGCGAGGTGAAAAAACCCCGTTTGGGCGGAACACTCTGGTTCTTCAGATCTTTTTTTCTTCTTTTCTTCGGTTTCTGTTTGGGTTGGTTACTTTTTTACCCCGTCCGGAAAAGACTCCATGGCAATTCTTTTTCCCTTTTTGAGAGTCCCTGGCTCTTTTTTTTGATCATTCTTTTTCTCTTTTAAGTTTTTAAGAATAGATGGGTTTTTGCCTTTTTTCTTTTGCTGTTTGTAGCGGGAAAGGCCATAGGCTCTGAAAATTGGCACAGCTCTTGATAAAGAACCTTTGCGTTGTTTTGAAGTCAAGGTGTGCGGTTTTTATGACACGCATCTGCCATTTGTCTTAAGCCGAAGAGATCTATTTTTTGGAGGAGTCCATGGGAAAAGAGAACAAAGGATTTAGGCGCTGGATGCTTTTGGGACTTTTTGCTCTGGGGATAGGGACGATTCACCAGCTCGTCTACCTCAGGTTTTCCTATTACAACCCCATCATGGAGGCCCTGGGGCTGACCAACACAGAGTTCGGCATCACCATGAGTGCCTTTGGCATCTCAAGCATGATTCTCTACTTTCCCGGCGGCTGGCTTGCCGACCGTTTCTCTACCAAGAAGCTGCTCTGCTTCTCCTACGTGGCAACGGGGCTTGGGGGCTACTATTATGCCACCTTTCCCTCTTACACCATGACCATTGTGCTCCATATCTACTGGGCCTTTGTCTCTATCCTGACCTTTTGGGCCACCATCAACCGAGCGGTCTCAAACCTGGGGGACCACGATGAGCAGGGGCGCTTTTTCGGGCTTCTTGAAGGGATTCGAGGTATCTTCACCACAGCCTGTGCCTTTGGCATTCTCTTCGTCTTTAACAAGATGGGAGAGAGCTTGAATGGCCTGACCGCCGTCATCAACCTTTATGCCACCGTCATCACCGGAGTGGGGATTCTGACCTGGTTTCTCTGGGGCGATGAAGAGGAGATGGAGGTGGAGGAAAAAGATGAAGAGCGGGACTTCTGGGCAGATGTCAGAGAGGTGGTTTCATCTCCAGCCCTCTGGTGCTGCGCCCTTATTATCTTCTGCAACTATTTTTGTTACACCGGTGAGAGTTATCTGACGCCTTACTCCACCGAGGTGTTTGGCATGACCGCCACCATGGGTGCCGTGCTCTCTTATCTTCGCGGCTGGTCCCTTCAGATGGTGGGCGGCCCGGCAGGCGGTTTTCTCGCAGACCGCATTGGTGCCACCAAGGTGGCCAGCATCTGCTTTGTGATCATGGCGTTTTCCATGTTCATGTTTGCCTTCCTTCCGGGTAAAAAAGTGCTTCTCTACTTTATGCTGGCCAACATGCTGACCCTGACCATGGCCAAGTTTGCCATGCGCGGCGTTTACTACGCCACGGTCGACGAGGTGAGAACACCCAAGCGTATTCTGGGAATGGCCATGGGCTTTGTCTCCATGATCGGCTTTGCGCCAGACGCTTTTATCTACCCCCTGGCGGGCTATATTCTCGATAACTACAACGCCGACGGTATCACCGGTTACCGCATCATCTTTGGTGGGGTGGGCGTGGTGCTGGTTGTGGGTTTTATCGTGACCCTCTACCTTCTCTCCATTATTCGAAAAATTCGTAAAGCTGAGAAAAAGAGCGGCATGGCCATGGCCGCCTAAGGCCTTTGGTTCCCGCCCTTTGTTTTTACCAAGGGGTGGGATCTCTCCCTTTAACGTTCAAATGAAAAAATGAAGCAACCTTGCGGGATGGTATCTGCGGATTCCAGCCATAAGGTGAGTTGTATGACGCAAGGGGCTGTGGTGAAAAAAGACTTTTTTTGCTTTTCATTCAGCACGCTGCGTCTCTTGAAGCATGAAGGAGTTTTAAAGATGGTCCCTGATTTTTGTGGTGCAGACGATTTAAGCCGAATTCATAACGCGTCCATGCAGATTATTGAGGCAAATGGTTTTCCTATCCATTGTGAGGATACCCTTGCAACCATCAAGGGGTGCGGGGTGAAGGTCGAGGGGAATCGGGCCTTTTTTACCGGGCAGCAGGTGATGGAGTGGGTGGCCAAGGCCCCTTCGGAGTTTACGGTTTATGCCAGAAACCCCCAGTGGAACATGACCATTGGCGGAGACCACGTGAACTGCGCTCCGGCCTTTGGTTCAGCCTTTATCAAGGAGGTAGACGGGACCCTTCGCGATGCCTGCATGGCGGACTATATCAAGCTGGTGAAGCTTTTTCACCAGTGCGACTCCTTTAAGATGAACGGGGGCATTCTGGTGCAGCCGTCGGATGTGGACGCCAGCTGCGCCATGAGCGTGGAGCTTCTGACCACAGCCCTTTACTCGGACAAGTGTTTTTTAAGTGGTGCCGGAGGCCGGGAAGAGTCGGAAAACCAGATGGAGCTTTTGAAAATTCTCTTTTCAGAGAGCTCTCTCAAAGAGAAGACCCGCGTGGTGGCTGTGATGAACGTCAACTCGCCCATGCAGTTTGACAAGAGCCAGCTGGAGACCCTGACGGTTTTTGCGGAAAACGGCCAGGCCGTGGGCATCAACGGGGGGGTGAGTGCGGGAAACTCCGGCCCCATTACCCTTGCAGGCTCCATCGCTCTGGGGAATGCCGAGGTGCTGGTGGGGGTTGCCATCTCCCAGATGATCTGTGAAGGGGCAAAGGTGCTCTACGGCCTTCCCGCAGCCCAGGCCGTGGACATGAAGACCGGTGGCACGGCCATTGGCGGCCCGGAGACCTCCCTCGGGACCCGCTACGGTGCCCGCCTGGCCAAAGCCTACGGCCTTCCTTGCCGAAGCTGCGGCTCTCCCACCGATGCCAAGTCGGTCTACGGAGCGCAAAACGGGTACGAGTCCGCTTTTCTCATGTTCAACAACTTCGAGGCGAAATCCAACCTGATTGTCCATGCCGCCGGTGTGATGGACTCTTACATGAGCACCTCCCTTGAAAAGTGCATCATCGACTTTGAGATTATTCGCATGTGCGAGCGTTACGCTCGGGGCATCGATCTGACGGAGAAAGGTTTTTCTCTGGATGTCATCAACCGGGTGGGAGCAGGCGGCCTCTTTTTGACAGACCCCCACACCTTTCAGAATTGCAGAAATGAGCACTTTACTCCGGATCTGGGTTTCCGTGGGGCCGATCTGCCTGATGCCGAGGCGGTTTTCCAGAAGAGGGTGGGCGAGAAACTTGAAAAGATGCTGGCAGAGTACACCCAGCCCGATGTGGACAGGGACGTTATCGATGCCATGAGAGCGTTTCTGGTCTCCAAGGGGTACACGGTGCCTGAGCTTGTCTGACCATTTTTAAACCGCTTTTTTTTAAAAAAACGACCCGCCGGAGGCGAAGCTGAGCCATGACCGATTGGCTTCGGCAAGGCCCGGAGCCAGCAAATAGATCACGAATTACAACCACAGGAGGTTACCATGCGTTATCTGCCAAAGTTGGGGATCAAAAGATCCCAGGGGTGGGGCCTGAACGGCTTGACCCACGACGAACTGGAGACCATTCACAACGCCTCGCTCAGAATTTTTCAGGACGTGGGCATTCGAGTGGACGACTGCCCGGAAGCGTTGGAGATTTTTGCTGCGGGTGGCTGCCGGGTGGAGCGCCACAAAGATCACGGTATTGTCAAGATTCCCGCTTATGTGGTGGAAGATTGCATTGGCTGGGCACCGGCCACGACCACGTGGAAGGGGCGCCATGAGAGCGGGGACTATATCATGGAGCCTCGGCGCTCCTCCTATGCCACCTTTGGTGAGATGATCCACATCATCGACCCCAAAACCCGTGAGCTTCGCACCACCACCATGAAGGACTCGGGCGATATCGCAAGGCTCTGCGATGCCATGCCCGAGTGCGGGATTGTGCAGCGTCCGGTGGCCTCCATGGATATGCCCATGGGAACCCAGCCCATCTACAATGCGGTCTCTCTTTTTGAGAACACCTCCAAGCATGTGCTTATCGGGCCCATGACCAAAAAGAACTTTGACTACATCGCTCGCATGGCCTTTGCCCATGTGGGGGGAAAAGAGAAGTTTGCCGACCGGCCCATGTTCTCCACCATCGTCTGTCCCACCAGTCCGCTTCGTCTTGAAAAAGATTGTGCGGAGATGATCATTGCCACAGCGCGGCTGGAGGGGTGCGGACTGCTTACCGGGCCGGTGCCCCTGTCGGGTGCCTCCACCCCGGTGACCCTTGCAGGGGCCATTGTCTGCGCCAACTGTGAGTGTCTGGCGGGCCTTATTTTGGCCCAGCTTACCCGTAAAGGGACCCCCACCTTCTACTCCCAGGTGGGAACCATCATGGACATGCGGCTTATGACCTCCCCTTACGGGGCTCCTGAGATGCCTTTGATGTCTTCGGCCATTGTTCAGCTGGCCCACCACTACAAACTGCCGTCTCACTGCACGGGGATTCACTCGGACAGCAAGTGTCTGGATGCACAGATGGGCTATGAGTCGGCCATCGGGGCCACCACCATGGCACTTTCGGGTGCCAATATCATCAATGGACTCGGCTCCCTTGAGCTGGGGCTTACCTTCGACTATGCCAAGTTTATGATGGATATTGAGTGTGCGCGAAGCGTGCGCATGATCAACGAAGGGGTCAACATTGACGAATACGAAGTGGCCGAAGAGGTGATCCATGCGGTGAAACCCGGAGGTCAGTTTCTTGCCCAGCGGCACACCTTTGACAACATGAAGCGTCAGTCGGGAAGCCCTCTGTTTTGCCGCAGAACGCGAAGGGCATGGGAAGAGCTTCCCATGAGTGATATTGTGGATCGCGCCTATGCCGCAGCCAACGAGATTCTTGAAAACCATGAACCCACCCCTGTGTCAGACGATGTCAAAGCCGAAGTGGCTGAGATTGTGGCCGAGTATGAGGCGGAAAGGGAGAAGTGATCTTTTAAGGCAGAAGGTGAGGGTATAAAAAAGGCCGAAGAGATGCGTCTCTCTTCGGCCTTTTTTCATGGTTTATCGTGACGCAAACCTTAGAGGTTGGGAAGCCAGAGGGCCAGTTGGGGGAAGGCCATGAGAAGTCCCAGGGCAATCAGCTGCATGATGATAAAGGGCCATACAGATTTAAAAATATCCACCAGCGAAATCTCCGGAGGGGCCACACTCTTGAGGTAGAAGGCCGCCGGTCCGAAGGGTGGGCTGAGGAAAGAGACCTGCATGTTCATGCAGAAGAGGACGCCAAACCAGACCGGATCGTAGCCCAGGTCTTTGATGATGGGAACAAAAATGGGCATGGTGAGAAGGGCCACGCCGATCCAGTCCATAAACATGCCAAGGAAGATCAGGATCACCATCATGACGAGAATGATAACAACCGGTGCCACATCAAGGCCCAAAATGGCAGATTTTACGAACCGGTTGCCGCCCATGAGGTTGTAGATACCAATGAGGGCACTGGCCGAGATGCCGATCCAGATGATCATGCCGCAGGTGCGCATGGTCTGCTGGAGGCTCTCCTGCATGACCCGAAGGTTGAGCTCTTTTCGAAAGATCGACAGAAGCATGACCGAGGCCACGCCCACGCTGGCCGCTTCGGTAACCGAGGCGATGCCGCCGTAGATGCTGCCGAGAACCACCAGAATAATAAGCCCTGGTGCCAGCACATCAAAAAGCATCTCCCCTTTGGGCTTGGTGGAGCCCTCAGGCACCCCTTGAGGCCCCAGATCGGGGTTCATGTGGCAGCGAACCAGAATGTAGGTCATGTAAAAACAGGCCAGCATGAGGGCGGGAATCACGGCACCAGAGAAGAGATCTCCGATGGAGACACTGGCCGTGAGGCCGTAGATAATGAGAACGATACTGGGGGGCACCATGGTGCCGAGGCTGCCGCCGGCACACACAACCCCGATGGCCAGGTTTTTGTTGTAACCCAGGCGAAGCATCTGGGGCAGGGCCAGCATGCCGAGAAGCACCGTCTCTCCGCCAATGATACCGCTCATGGCCGCCAGGAAAACAGCCACAATAAGGGTCTGAACCGCCACGCCGCCTTTTATCTTGCCCCCAAAGGCCTGCATGGCGTTGTAGAGGTCTTTGGCGATGTTCGTCCGGTCGAGAAGGGAGGCCATAAAGACGAACATCGGCACCGCTATGAGCGTGTACTCTCCCACAAAGCTGTAGACACGGCTGGTGAGAAGGGGCAGCACCTTGGGCCCAAACCACCCATAGGCGAAAAACATGGCCACAAGGCCGGTGAGGTAGGCCAGGGGCTGGCCCATAATCAGAAGAATCACCATGGAACCGAAGAGGAGAAAGGTTCCCCCTTCAACGCCAAGAGACGAAAGATGAAACATGATCTTTTACTCCTTACTCTTTCGAATCCGCGTCGGATCCCTGGGTTAAAATTTTGAATCGCTTGACCAGCTGAATGATCGCCTGAAGGGTCATGAGAATCAGAACGAAAAAGAGCATGGTTTTGACGACGGTGGGGGCCGGAGAGTTGAGAGCCGATCCGGAGCGAAGAATACGAAAGTTCCCCGCAGGGTCGAAGTAGGACTTCTTGACCATGGTAAAGCCCGCATAGGCCAGGCCCGAGCAGAAGAAGAGCGTCAGAACAGAGACAGCGGCATCAATAACCTGTCCCACTTTTTTCGGCAGAAGGTCTCTTACCACAGAGACGCGGATGTGCCGGTTCTCAGCCATGCAGTAGGTGCCGCCCCACAGCATGCAGAGACCTACCATCATCAATGTGGTTTCGTGTACCCAGGACGTGGGGCTGTCAAATAGGTAGCGCATGATCACCTCCAAAACGGAGATTACCACCGCAATAAAATAGAGCCAGGAGATGCCATCTCCTACTTTTACAATCAGCCTGTCAAGCGCCGACGCAGGCACGTGTTCCGAATCCGGGGTCGTATGGGTATCGGTCATGGGACCCTCTTTTGGTTGGTTCGTCGTTTATCTGTCTTTTGTTTCCAGTTGGAAATCCCCCTGCCGAAGAGGGCAGGGGGAAAAGGTCTACCCAGATTTTAAGCGCGCGTGAAAAGCGCACCCAAAAAGAGTGTTCCTACATGAGACCCTGGGAGACAAGGTACTTGACCACGGCGTCCGCATACTCTTTGGCAACGGGAGACTTCTTGGTCATTTTGGACCACTGCATCTTGGCGAGCTGACGGAACTTGGCACGCTCTTCAGGAGCCCAGTTGATTACCTCAATGCCCTTGGATTTGGCCACTTTTACAGCGGCAAGATCCTGCATTTCGTACTGCCAGGCCACCTCGGTGGCAAGACGCCACACACCGGTTTCAAGGATGTTCTGCTGCGCTTTGGTGAGGCTTTTCCATACGTCCATGTTCAGGGTTACCACCTGAAGGGGCATGGAGTGGAAGCCGGGGAAGAGGGGGTAACGAGCGATCTCGTTCATGCCCTGCTTCTGGTTGACGCTGAAAAGAGAGAAGTCGGCGGCGTCGATAACACCTTTCTCAAGGGAGGTGTACACTTCGGAGCCGGGAAGGTTAACGGGAGCCGCACCAGCAGCTGCGAAAACGTTCTGTACGAGTCCTTCGGGCGCACGCATCTTAAGGCCTTTGAGGTCGGCCACACCGCGGAGGGGTTTTTTGGAAACAAAGGCTTCAACACCGGTGACAACCACACCCACGAGCTTGACGTTGTAACGGTCATAGAGCTTCTGGAAGATCTCCATACCGCCGCCATAGCGCATGAATTTCAGGGCTTCAGAGGGAGATCCCCAGGCACCAACGGTGTTGCCGATGAGACCGAAAGCAAGATCCTGTCCGGCGAAGTAGCTGGGGTCGGTGAATTCACCCTGAAGGATGCCAGCACCCACCGCTTCCATGGTTTCGTTGTACTGAACCACAGATCCGGTGGGGGCGACGTTGATTTTAATCTCTCCGTTGGACATGTTGTTGACCCAACCGGAAAACTCTTCAGCCATCTGGTACATGAAGATACCGGGGCGGTCTGAGCTCTGGAAGGTCCATTCGTGCTTGGCGGCAGATGCAGGCAGGGCAAAGCTCACAACAGCTGCAGCAGTGATCATCATGGAAGCCAGTTTCTTAAACATCGTGATTCCTCCTACTTTGTTACCTGGTTTCGAATCTTTCTGGAAAGACACTTTATCTTTCCGAAAGCTCGAAGCTCAAAAAACGGTATATCGCACATCCAGCAGGAGACGACCCCTGCCTGGTGATGTGGCCTAATAAAACCCTTTGGGGGGTGAAAAAAGAGCGATGGGCGTCACTCTTTGTATTCTTCTTTGGCAAGAACAGCCAAAGAGTCTGGTCTGACCGGGATATTTAAATCCCTTAAGTCCCGAATGGCAAAGTAGACCACTCGAGCAGCCCGCTGGCGTGCCAGCTCTGGGTTTCGCATGCGGATGGCGTTTAGAATTTCCCGATGCTGGGTGAGACTCTCTTTGACATTGGCCACCTGGGCAAAGGTGAGTCGAATGGAGAGTTCAATGGCCATCCCGATCAGGTCTCGCATGCGGGAGAGAATGATATTGCCTGAGGCATCGAGAATCCGTGTGTGAAAATCGATATCCCCTTGCGTGCTGGACGGATCGCGTTTGGTCTCGCCTCTCTCCATCTGTTCAAGGGCATCTTCGATGGAACGAATCTGCTCTGTGGTGGCTCGAATGGCCGCAAGGGCTGCGGCATCGGGCTCAACAATCAGCCTGACCTCCAGCATATGCTCAAGGAGCTCCACGCTCATGCGGCTCTCCCGAAGCCACGAGATCACTTCGGGGTCGAGAAGGCTCCAGTCTGCCAGAGGGCGAACCATGGTACCGGTTCCGGCCTTGGACTCAAGCAGCCCTTTGGCCGAAAGAAAGCCGATGGCTTCACGAACCGCTGTGCGGCTCACCTCCAGAGATTCACAGATATCATTGACATGGGGCAGGGCCCCACCGGTCTTCAGACTCCCCGAGAGAATTTGGTGGAGGAAGTGCTCAATGACGGTCCAGCGAACCTTGGGATGGTTGGCTGAACTGGCATGGGTCAACAGTGTGGACTCATCTGAAAAGTACGCATCCATAACGTTATCGTCCTTTGGGTGAGGGGTTGACGCTTCTTCCGGTGGTTCTGCCGGGGCCAAATGTTTGAGACGTTTTTGCGGTTTTTTTAAGTCAACCGTCTGAAGGCCCCAGCTAAATCCTTACGTATGATCGAAAGTATGTTTTTTTAGATTTCTTAGGGCAGCGCACGGCAAGCCCTTTGATCGACCGCTTCGGGAACCACACCGTGTTCGGTTCCCGATGTGTGATCCATGAGGCTGCAGGCGGCAATTTCTAAACGGCGCGATTCCATGCGCTCCATGCGCTGGGCGACGAGCTCGCCTCGCGTCCCATGCATGTCGCGTGTTTCCGGCCGGATCTCTCCTTTTAAAAAGGCTGTGGCATCCATCAGGTCGAGGCGGCCGTTATCAAGGTCAAAGCAGAGAATATCCCCATCCTGAAGGGCCCCGATGCCACCACCGGTATAGGCCTCGGGAGAGACGTGACCGATGCAGGGGCCTTTGGTAACCCCGGAGTAGCGGCCATCGGTTATGAGAATGGCCCGTTTTTCAAGGGTTGCGTGGTGGCGCATGTTTTGTGAGGGCGAGAACATTTCCGGCATGCCGTATGCCTTGGGTCCCTGGCCCGAAATCACCATGGCGTAGTAGAGACCAGAGTTGAGATCGTCCAGATCGCAGCCATTGGCCTGGGCCAGGCGTTTCTTCATGGCATCGGTGAGCTCGGGCATGGCCGTGAGAAGCGAAGGCAACTGGGGGTCTGCAATGTCGGCGTTGCAGATGTGCTCGTTCTCGTAGAATCGCACCACAAAGAACTTCTTGTTGAGCTCTTTTCGCTGGGTGTCGGAAAGGCCGGCCACCTTGACCACAGCCGATTCCATAAAGTTGCCGCGAAGCACCATGGTGCCTGAGAGGTTGCGTACCGGGTTGGGCCTGATAATGGATTTTTCCCCCATATCTTTCTGGACCGGGGCCTCCATGTCGGCCATGCGCTCGGCCCAGCTTCTCCCCTCCATGGTGGGGGCGGAGAGGTCCATGGCCACATCAAGCTCTGAAAGGGCTTTGAAAAGGCTCTCCATGCCGCGGTGCACCCCTTTGTGGAACTGAAGGGCCAGCTCCCAGGTGTCCCTGCCTTCGGTGAGGCTGTGGGCAAAAAGCTCGGGTACCGGGGTCTCTTTTTGAATGCGTTCGTAATCGAAGATGGAGACGTCAAATCCGGCGTGGCGCATGATGGAGGGGAGGTGAAGCAAGATATTGGTGGAGCTTCCCGTGGTGTTGTGAATTCTCACCGCATTGGCAAAGTTTCGTCCCAGCACCTCGGTGACTCGAAACTCGGGCTTGTTGAAGCAGCGGAAAAAGTTGTCCATGGCCCCGTCAATGGCGTCCTGTGCCGGGGCATCTGTGAGAAGCTCCAGCTTGCGAGGGGTAAAGCCTAGGGCGCAGACAAGGGTACGGGAAGAGTTGCCGGTTCCGTTAAAGGCACAGACGCCCCCTTTTTCATGGCAGGTGGCACAGGCAAGCTGGTTGGAGAGGGCCCTTGCTTCATGGGCTTCGATAAGCCCCAGAGCGGTCGCGCGTCTAAGATGGCCGAAAAAGGCCTCGTCAGATGAGCACTGCAGAATGTAGCGCATGTTTTCAAGGATGTCGGCACCCAGCTCTTCGTGCCCGGAGGCCTTGGCTTTTTCGGCCAGCTCGGTGAGTTTGGCGGTCGCCTTTTCAGGGATGACGCCGCCTCGAAGCACGTGGCTCGGGGCCATAAGCGCCCACACCGGAGCCGCCCCCCGCCCTTTGGCCTTGCGGGCTTCATCGGCAGCCGCCAGGCCGGAAAGAATGCCGGACGGGGTTTTATCGCAGCCTGAGATTACCCAGGCCGCATGGTAGGAGTGCCCCTCAAAGTTGATGTTGACGGTGGCTGCGGTCTGGTTGCGCGAAACCAGGGAGTAGCTCTGTCCGATGTTGTTCTGGGCCGTGCCGTCACAGATGACCGGAATGCCGAAGAGAAAGGGCACGCCACCGTTTTCCCAGATGCGCACGGTGGCCCGAAGGGCGTGCTCCCGGTCCACAAGGTGGGCGGGGTGGTCCATGGAGCCGGCAATGATGGCCACTCGGGGACGGTTTTCGACCAGGCGCGCCACAATTTCGTCGAGACTCACCCGCTTCAGGCGTCGCTCCGTTCCCTCTTCCTTCAGAAATTTCTGGGCATCGTTTAAAAGGGCCAGAACGCAAATGGGTTCGTTGGCCAGCCCCTGGATGCAATCTCGGTAAGGGTTGGACTCTTCCTTAATATATAAGCGGGAGAACTCTTCCCGAATGTCGCTTAATCGATCCGTCTCACTCATGGCATGTGCTTTCAAATTTTTTTGTAACGATTTCCTTCGCCTTTGGCGGGTCGCTTTTTTTTAAAAAAAGCTTCGCAAAAAACGTTTCGTGAAAAAATAGAACCTGGCTTAAACGAAGGGCAAAGCTCAGCGTATTTTCGATACGCTTTCGCATTTTAAGCGTCAGGGGCAGTCGCGTGACGGCCACCGAAAACGCTCAGAGTAACAAGGCACACCGAGCCTTTACCTTCTACCACTCAGAAATAGAGCCGTCGGCGTGGCGCCAGACCGGGTTTCTCCAGCGGTGGCTCACTTGGGCCTGCTTTCGAACCACCTCTTCATTGATCTCAATGCCGAGGCCGGGCCCTTTGGGAATGGCTGCAAACCCATCTTTGTAGTCGAACACCCCTGGGTCGGTCAGGTAGTCAAGAATATCGCTGCCCTGGTTGTAGTGGATGCCCAGGCTCTGCTCCTGGATAAAGGCGTTGTAGCTGACGGCATCGAGCTGGATGCTTGCGGCAAGGGCAATGGGGCCCAAGGGGCAGTGGGGTGCCATGGCCATATCAAAGGCTTCGGCCATGGTGGCAATCTTGCGGGCTTCGGTGATGCCGCCGCAGTGGGAGATGTCGGGCTGAATGATATCCGCGGCCTGCTTTTCAAAGAGAAGACGGAAGTCGTAGGTGGAGTAGAGGCGCTCGCCGGTGGCAATGGGGGTGGTGGTGAGGCTTCGAAGCTCGGCCATCACATCAAGGTGCTCGGGAAGAACGGGCTCTTCGATGAACATGAGGCGATAGGGCTCAAGGGCCTTGGTGAGCATACGGACCATGGGGCGATGCACCCTTCCGTGGAAATCGACGCCGATGCCGAAGTCGGGGCCGCATGCGTCACGAATCGCCTCCACGCGGGCCGCTACCTCATCGATCTTGGAGTGGGAGTCCACCATCTGAAGCTCGGCGGTGCCGTTCATCTTGATGGCGTTGAAACCCCGCTCTTTGGCGGCAAGGGCCTGCTCGGCGGTGTCGGAGGGCCTGTCTCCGCCGATCCAGGAGTAGACACGGATGCGGTCTCGGCAGGCACCGCCCAAAAGCTCGTGCACAGGCACGCCAAGGGCCTTTCCCTTGATATCCCAGAGGGCCTGGTCAATGCCCGCAATGGCGCTCATGAGAATGGGGCCGCCTCGGTAGAAGCCGGTTCGATAAAGCGTCTGCCAGATGTCTTCCACCTGACGGGGATCCCTTCCCACCACGTAATCCATCAATTCATGCACAGCCGCCTCAACGGTGTGTGCGCGACCTTCCAGCACCGGCTCTCCCCAGCCAACGACGCCTTCATCGGTCTCAATTTTCAGGAACATCCAGCGAGGTGGAACTATAAACGTTTCGAATCCCGTGACTTTCATCGTAACTCCTTGGATCTATTCTCTATTCCAGCCAAGGTTTCTACCTCGGTCGGACAGGCTCTTTAATATGAAAATTACCTTGACAAAAATAATACTTTTAGACAAGTATTTTCGTACTTGGTTTGTAAAAAATCATATTTTACTCTTGGTGAGTCTTCATACCTGCTATAAAGCAAGAGGGTATTGTCCTGTTCTTATGGCGAATTGGCGATGCTTTGCGGTGTTTTATTCTTTTTTTGGTTTGAACAATGGGCTCACGTCAAGGAGACGACATGCCCCAGATAATAGCGTTGGATTGGGGCACCACCTCCCTGAGAGCCTGGTGCCTTGATGAGGGTGGGAATGTGCTCCACTTTCGAAGTGGTGGAGACGGTATCACCCAGATTTCCGATCACAATTTTGAAAACGAGCTGTACCGTATGGTGGGAGAGTGGATGGACCAGTACCCCGAAGCCATCCTTATGGCGTGCGGTATGATTGGAAGCCGAAATGGCTGGAGTGAGGTGCCTTATGCCCTTTGCCCGGCTGGGAAAAAAGAGCTCGTTGATGGCCTTGAAGTCCTTCCTCTGAAAGGAGGGCGATCTCTCTACCTGATTCCCGGAGTCTGCCTTGATGAATCGCTTCGAACAGACATCATGCGGGGCGAGGAGACCCAGATCATAGGGGCTTTAAAGGGGTGGCGAGAAGGGGTTGCCGTTCTTCCTGGAACCCACTGCAAGTGGGCAAAGGTGAAAGATGGGGAGATCACAAGCTTTTCCACCTACCTGACAGGAGAGCTCTTTGCCGCCATTAAAAAGGCGACCCTTATCGGGACCATGGTCCATGAGAGCATCGACATGGCAGCCTTTACCCAATCGGTTGAGCGGGCCATCTCAGGTGATGCGGGCGT
>JAKSCC010000268.1 GCA_022360815.1 Desulfobacterales bacterium | reverse complement strand
TTTGGCTCGGCTTAATGTGGATGATGGTGAAGTGGAGAAGCTCGCCGGACAGAGCGGTGAGATTCTGGCCTATGTGGATACCCTTGAAGCGGTGGATACCGAAGGCGTTTTGCCCACCACCCACGCCACCCCACTCAGCAATGCCTTTAGGGACGATGTGGTGCACGAGCACCCCGGTGTGGAGAAGACCCTTGGCAATGCTCCCGAGAGCGAGGATGGAATGTTTGTGGTGCCCAAGGTGGTTGGGTAGATGAAAGGAGAGGATATGCCGCTTTATGAGCTGGGCCTTGCCGAGGCCGCTTTGCGTTTGAAAAATAGAGAGATCAGCTCGCGGGAGTTGACAGAGTCGGTGCTTGAACGCGTGGAGAGTGTAGAGCCCAAGGTGGGTGCCTACATTAGCGTGGACAAAGAGGGGGCTCTTGCTGCCGCCGATGCCGCCGATGCACGATTGGCCAAAGATGAGGGGGCTCCCCTGACCGGCCTTCCTATCGCCTTGAAAGATTTGCTCTGCACCAAAGGGGTGAAAACCACCTGCGCCTCGCGCATGCTGGAAAACTTTGTTCCCACCTACGACGCCACAGTGGTCTCCCTTTTGAAAGAGCAGGGGGCGGTTTTTCCGGGTAAGCTCAATATGGATGAGTTTGCCATGGGTTCCACCACAGAGCATTCGGCTTTGGGCTCTACCAAAAACCCTTGGGATCTGACCCGATTTCCCGGTGGATCCAGTGGAGGATCAGCCGCTTCTGTGGCTGCTGATTTGTGCCTCGCCTCCCTTGGAAGCGACACCGGTGGGTCCATTCGTCAGCCCGCTTCCCACTGCGGTGTGGTGGGGCTGAAGCCCACCTACGGCAGAGTCTCTCGCTACGGATTGGTGGCCTTTGCCTCCTCGCTGGACCAGATTGGCCCCATGACCAAAAATGTGGAGGATTGTGCCCTTCTTTTGTCGGCCATCAGTGGCCACGACCCCAAAGACTCTACCTCGCCTCCTCAGGATGTTCCCGATTTTCTTTCGCTTATGAAAGAAAATGAGGCAGAGGGGCTTAAGGGCCTTCGTGTGGGGATTCCCAAAGAGTACTGGAGCACCGACGGGGTCGACCCTGAGGTGATGGCGGCGGTGAGCCGGGCAAAAGAGACATTGGAGTCTTTGGGTGCCACCTGCGTGGACCTCTCGCTTCCACACAGCAAGTATGCTGTGGCGGCTTATTACGTCATCGCTCCCTCTGAGGCAAGCTCCAACCTGGCTCGCTTTGACGGAGTGCGCTACGGCATGAGCGAAAGGGAGGGGGGTGAAAGTCTTCTTGAGATGTACAAAAAGACCCGCTCCAAAGGTTTTGGCAGCGAGGTGAAACGCCGGATTATCATTGGCACCTATGCTCTCTCTTCCGGTTACTACGACGCCTACTACAAAAAGGCCTCCCAGGTGCGAACCCTGATTATGGAAGATTTTAAAAAGGCCTTTGAGAGCTGCGATGTGATCCTTTCGCCAGCGGCCCCAACCCCTGCCGGAAAGATCGGTGAGGTGGCCGATGATCCGCTTACCATGTACCTCTCCGACATTTTTACCTTGTCAGCCAACCTGGCGGGGATTCCGGGTATGAGCGTGCCCTGCGGATTTACCTCAGGCGGTCTTCCTGTGGGGCTTCAGCTTCTGGGCCGCCACTTTGATGAGGCGACTCTGCTGAAGGTGGGGTGGCACTTTGAAAAGGCTGCAGGCCTTACAGGACAACGTCCCACGCTTTAAAAAAGAGCCTCCGGCATGCCGGGGGCTTTTTGGTTTTTTGGGAAGAGAAAATCGTTTTTAAAGGAGGAACCATGACGGTAATCACAGAGAGTGAGCTGATGAAACGGGCGCTGGCTTGGGTTCTTGAAGCGCGCAAAGAGAATCCGGATGCTTCCCTTTTAAAATGGGTGGATGAGGCGGGGGTGCGGTTTAATCTTTCGCCCTTGCAAAGTGAGACGCTGCTTCGTCTTCTCAAAGAGAGTGAGGATCCAGCCACAACATGGAATCATAAACGATGATGGAGTTTTTTTTATGAGCATCGTCCGCATACTTCCCGATATTCTCTCCAACAAGATTGCCGCAGGCGAGGTGGTGGAGCGTCCGGCTTCGGTGGTGAAGGAGCTGGTGGAAAACGCCCTGGACGCAGGGAGCCAATCGGTGACGATTGAAATTGAAAAGGGCGGCCGAGCTTTGATTCGCATCTCCGATGACGGGTGCGGTATGGCTCCGGATGATGCCATGCTCGCCATCGAGCGCTATGCCACTAGCAAGATTTACACCGATGAAGACCTTTTCAATATTACCACCTTGGGATTTCGAGGTGAAGCGCTTCCCAGTATCGCTTCGGTCTCCAAATTCACCCTCACCTCACGCCCTGAGGATCGGGATGTGGGGTGCGAAATTGTGATGGAGGGAGGCAAGGTGAAGCAGGTGGGAGAAGCGGGTGTTCCCAAGGGCACCCAGATTGCGATCTCTCATCTCTTTTTTAATACGCCGGCCCGTCGCAAGTTTTTAAAGGGCGAAGGCACGGAGATGAGCCATATTGGGGATACGGTTTCGGCCATTGCCTTGGCGTGGCCTGCGGTGCGCTTTCGTCTTCTTCACAATGGCAAATTGGTCAAGAGTTGGCCTGCCACAGAAAGCTTGAAGCAGCGGGTGGAGGAGGTGCTGGGCCGTGACGTCCGTGGCGCGCTCCATGAGGTAACCTTGGAGCGAGGGGAGCTGGTGGTTCATGGTTTTGTCTCCAACCCTCAGGTGACCCGTAGCACCACGTCCAAAATATATCTCTATGTGAATGGCCGGCCGGTAAAAGATCGCGTCGTATTAAACGCCTTGCTTTCAGGGTATCGCCCTCGGCTGATGAAGGGGCGATTTCCCATGGGGATGATCGCCATCACTCTGCCTTGCGACTGGGTGGATGTGAATGTGCACCCAGCCAAGAACGAGGTCCGTTTCAGGGATGCATCGGCCGTGGCCGATGCAGTGGAAGCAGGGGTCTCTGCGGCCTTGTGCGAGGCCGATAAGAAGAGCCGTCGGTTTGGTGGCACCTCTTCTTTGGAAGGCGGCAGGCCTTTGGAACCCTCTTTGGCCCCTGTGAGCCGGGTGCCTGTGGCGGCTGAATCCACCCCCCTTTTTGAAGAGGCAGAGACCGCCATTGCTGTTGAAGATGAGTTGCCCCCGGCCTACGATTTTACAGGTTCTTTTACACCCTCTTTTGTAGAAGAAAAGGTGGAGCAAGCACCTGTGGGCACTTTTCCAAAAGAGTCTTCCAGCAAAGAGATCTTTGATGAGAAGAAGGAGCGGGAAGAGATCGGTCATTCGGAAGAGAGGCCCCTGGGACAGTTTGAGGGCCTGCGTGTTATCGGGCAGTTTGCTCGCACCTATATCCTCTGTGAAGGAGGAGATGGGCTCGTTCTTATTGACCAGCACGCCGCCCATGAGCGCATTGTTTTTGAAAAGCTGAAAGCAGGTGGGCAGAGGCTCAGCCAGAGGCTTTTGATGCCTGAAACGGTGGAGCTTGGCTTTAAAGAGGCCGATGCCCTTTCTGCTATATCCGATGATCTGCTCGCGTATGGCCTTGAGGTGGAACACTTTGGGGGCACCACTTTTGTGGTCAAGTCGGTTCCAGGGATTTTGGCATCGGACACCATGGCCCGGTTGGTGGCAGAGATTGCCGAAAAGATGGTGGCCATGGGCAGACGAGATACCCTTGAGAAAGCCTTGGATGAGTGTTTGATTTTGATGGCTTGTCACTGCGCCATCCGAGCGGGACAGAAGCTCTCTTCTAATGAGATTCTTTCGCTTCTTAAAGAGCTTGACGCCTGCAAAGAGCCCTCGTTTTGCCCTCATGGGCGGCCCACGTGGATTCGGTGGAGTCAGGGGGCTCTGGAGCGCTCTTTCAAGCGGTAGGTTTCACGATATTGCGAGGCTGTGCCGCTGGTTCTATGGTATTATTCGGTGAGTTCCTTTAGACACAAAGGGGCCTGCACCACCACTCTCAAGCGGTGCAGGCCCCTCTCTTTTTTGGTCCGGTTTGTCTATGCGGTGAAAACGAGACTACAGGCGCATTACGCTTTTGGCGGCGCAACCTCGGTCGCTTTCTTCAATTTCGAAACTCACCCTCTCCCCTTCTGAGAGAGTTCGAAACCCGGGCATATCAATGGAGCTGTGATGGACGAACACGTCGGTCCCATCTTCACGTTCAATAAACCCGTACCCTTTCTTGTCACTGAACCATTTTACTGTTCCTTCTGCCAAAACACCTTCCTCCTTTTTGTAGTTTACCCCTTGCCGCCTTTGAGTCACAAACCTTCAAAGGCGCCTTTTATATAGCTTCCACCTGTGGGTGCTTCACAAAAAGGTGTCAAAAAGCACCCTTAAGAGAGAAACGCACGCCACAAGGGGAAAGTGTATGCTCGTTTGAGATAAATGGTTTGGATGAGGTTGATGGAAATATGTGAAAAATTTTTTAAGCTCCCTCTCCTTTCGGCGGCATCACAGGCATTGGTTGTGCTGGGGGGAGAGGGAAGAATAGCGTATCGTTACCGGCTTCGTTTCGAGGGTTCTTTGAAGGGGTGATAGGGTGACATGAACTCCATCGCAAAGGTCCGGGAATTGCTACACAGCCACTTTACTGTGTCTTTTATATAAGTTAACCAGAATAATCAAGTAAAAAATATCAAAATTTCAACGTGGGTTAGGAAATAAAACGACGTTCACCCATTATCTTGGTGCTTTTATTGTCTGTTATTACCAGATGTTGTGTGTGTTAAAATGAAAAAATATCGCGGAATCGCGCAGAAGCTAGAAAGGAAATGAAACAGGGAGCAGTCGGTTTAGATGCTCCCTGTCTGTGTGGGGGGGCGATTGCTTTACGATGCCGTGAGCTATTCCGATTTCATGATCTCTTCGAGCGCCTCTTCCACCTCATTTCGAATGGCCTGAAGGCGATCGCTGCTTTGGGCTTCAAAACGCAACACAAGGGCCGGTTGTGTGTTGGATGCCCTTACAAGGCCCCAGCCATCGGGGTAGAGGATTCGGGCTCCATCCACATCCACCACCTCATGGGTGGCTGAAAACCGTTCTTTGAGTTTGCCGGCCATCTGAAATTTGAGATGGTCTGGGCACTCCCTGCGGATTTCGGGGGTGGTAAAGGTGACGGGAAGGTCAGCCAGAAGTTCGGAGAGGGGCCTCTCTTCTCTTGAGAGAATTTCAAGGAGCCGTAAGGTGGCATACAGGGCATCATCATAGCCCAAGTAGCGGTCGGCAAAAAAGATGTGTCCGCTCATCTCTCCAGCCAACTCGGCCTTGGTCTCTTTCATCTTCTTTTTAATAAGAGAGTGGCCGGTTTTCCACATGATGGCGTTGCCCCCACGGCCATTGATATCATCGTACATGGTTTGAGAACATTTCACCTCAGAGATAAAGGTTGCCCCAGGCTTTCGTGAGAGGATCTCACGAGCAAAAAGAACCATGAGCTGATCGCCGTAAATGATTCCGCCCTTTTCATCCACGACGCCGATGCGATCTCCGTCCCCATCGTAACCGATGCCCACATCAAGGCCCTTCTCTTTGACCAGGCCAATGAGGTCCTCCATATTGGCAAGCACCGTGGGATCGGCCTCGTGGTTGGGAAAGGTGCCGTCCATATCGCAGAAGATGGGGTGAACCTCAAGATCAAATTGCTCCAAAAGAGGAAGCGCAATGGGACCAGCCGAGCCGTTTCCGGCGTCAACCCCCACCTTAAGGGGGCTGGAGAGGGTTATATTCTCCTTGAGAAAGGCGAGGTAGGGGGTGAGAATATCGGCCGTGTCACGGCTTCCTTCGCCATAAGAGAAGTCCTGCTCTTTTACCCTTCTCCAGAGATCTTGGATCTCTTGTCCATGGATGGAGTCATTTCCACAGCACATCTTGAGCCCATTGTACTCGGGCGGATTGTGGCTGGCGGTGACCATGACCCCACCCCCAAGGTCAAAGTGGGAGATGGAGAAGTAGAGAAGGGGGGTGGCGCAACTTCCAAGTTCCACCACATGGCATCCGGTTTTCATCAATCCGGCAATAAGGGCTTCTGCATAGAGGTCTGAAGTGGTGCGACAATCTTTACCAACAGCCACCGACTCCTTGCCGAGGGTCTTGAGATGGGTCCCGATGGCCTGCCCGAGAAGGTGGATATCCTCTTCGGTGAAATCGATGCCCGCCACACCGCGGATGTCATACTCTCTGAAAATGGTGGGGTTCATTCTCTCTCCTGGAAATGCGTTGTATGAGGCGCCTCTGCCTTTAAGGGACAAATCGCCGAATGATGGTTCCCGTCTTCTCCGTGCTGTACCCTCCAAGAGCTTCCACTCTCATTTTAAACCCTTTGTCATCAAGGGTTGCCATGAGCTCATTTCCCATGGGAGTCTCTAAGATATCGCTCTCCATTAACAAATCGTACTGCTCGGTGACCACGGGAATAAAGTCGAGGTCAAGGGCCTTGGCCGCGGCATAGATGCCGAGGCCTGCATCGGCTGTTCCCGAAAGAACCGCCACAGCCACAGACATGTGTGTATACTCATCGCGTGTATACCCGTCAATGGATTTTCCCTCGATTCCAAGCTCTTTGAGCTTGTAATCGAGAAGGATACGGGTGCCGGATCCCCCCTGCCGGTTGATAAATCGCACCCCTTTTTTCGTCAGATCCTCGATGCCGGAAAGTCCCAGGGGGTTTCCCTTGGCCACAATGAGCCCTTGTTGACGCATGACCAGGTTGATGAGGGTGAGTTTTTTCCCCGGTAGATAGCGCTCTACATAACTCTGGTTGTAGCTGCCGTCGGTCTCATCAAGAAGGTGGATTCCGGCAAGGTGTGAGACGCCCCGTTTCAGGGCCATGATGCCACCCATGCTTCCCACATGGCTTGAGATAAGCCGGGTTTTGCCTGATTTGCGAACAATGGCATCGGCAATCAGGTCCAGGGTGTTGTCGTGGCTCCCGACTGCGACCAGGGTGCGATCGAGAAGGGAGGCGGGGCGAAGCAATTCGCAGCGAACAGGATCTGAGGTGGCAAGGCCCTCCACATGGGGGGGGACACGAATGATCCCGTCTGCTTCAGTGATGCTGGTGAGGGTGCCTGAACCGCCTGCAATGGGGGTTGCGATGAGATTTTCGCCGACTCGTCCAAGTTTGACACGCATGAACTCCTCAAGGCCCAGGCGCGAGGTGATATTTCGCGAAAGGGTGACATGGGCAAGGGGCCTTTGCGTGAGCTGACGACCGGCCAGTGAAGCGATTAAGGGGGCCACGCACTGTTCAAAGGCGACAATGGCAGAGACGGGGTAGCCCGGCATGCCGAAGAGCGGCGTCTCATTTACCTGGGCGGCGAGAACCGGTTTTCCCGGCATGATGGTGATTCCATGGAAGAGAAGGTTGCCGCAAGCCTCGGCCACTCGTCTGGCATAATCTTCAGAGCCTGCAGACGAGCCGCCAATTAGAAGAATGGCATCCACCGCCTCTTTTTCTGCCGCCTTTTTGACGCAGGCGCTGATGGCATCCAGATCATCTCGAATAATGGGGTGTTTGATGGCTCGGCCACCATGGCTCTCCACCATGGCGGCCAGCATGTGGGAGTTGGACTCAAAGATGCGTCCGGGTTCGGGTTGGGTGGCATTGGGCCCTTCAAGGGTGACCAGCTCGGAGCCGGTGGGGATAATAAGAACGCTTGGGCGCTTGTAGACGCAGACTTCGTGAACCCCTGCGGTGATAAGAGCTCCAATACAATAGGGTGTTAGGGTGTGTTCCGTAGAGAAGAGGAGCTCGGTGGCCACCATATCTTCACCCATTTTGCGAACATATTGAAAGGGGTAGGCTGGGGTGTCGATTTCGAAGACCCCTTCTGTGATGGGGTTAACCGCCTCGATCATGATGACCGCATCACACCCTTCAGGAAGCCTGTGACCGGTGTTGACGGGAAAGGCGTCTTGGCCGGAGGTGAGTGCAAGGGGGGAGCCTTCACTGGCTCCGTAGGTGGCACTGGCTTTGACCGCGATGCCGTCCATGGCCGCGGCGTGATACCCCGGAGAAGAGGTGCGGGCAAAGATGGGCTCGGCAAGAACCCGTCCGGCCGCCTCACAGGAGAGGAGGGTTTCGGTCTGAGTGCGCCGGGTGCCGTAAAGATCTTCAAGGCGGTTTTGAGCTTCCTCAAGGGAGATCATATCGAGATAGACGTTTCGTTTCATGAAAAAAGTCCCTGGTGTAAAAATGGTATGGGTGCGGCAAGTGGGCTTGGATGTTTTCAGGTCAAGGAAGAAGAGAGACTGCCACCCGGCTCTCTTTGTAGAGGCCCTCCTGCTCTTTTTCAATGCGAATTAGACCGTGGGCATGGACCATGGTTCGAATCAGGCCCGATTTTCCCAAAAGGGGCTCGGCATCATACCCCCCACGGGGGTTTTCAGTGAGGCGAACCCGAATGAAATCGGTGCGTCCTTGGGCTGAGGCGATGTTTCGAGAGAGCCGGGCCTCTACTTTGGGGCGAGGGGTGATCTTTTCCCCGGCGAGCCTTTTGAGAAAGGGACGGACCACCACCTCAAAAACCACCATGGCCGAAGCGGCATGGCCGGGAAGTCCCCAGACCGGAGTCTTCTCCATGCGAGCCAAAATGGTGGGCTTTCCAGGGCTGATGGAGATGCCGTGTACCATGATTTCGGCATGTTCTGCACCCTCTAAGGTACCCAAGGTTCGGTCTCGCATGCCAACGGAACTGCCGCCAGAGATGAGCACCATCTGGCAATGGTCGAGGGCCTGTTTAAGCAGGGGGGCCAAATCACCCTCACCATCGCCTGCAATACCGAAGCAGACAGCTTCACCTCCTGCCTCGTGGACCATGGCCGAAAGGGTGTGGGTGTTGATGTCTCGGATTTGAGCCCCTTGTGGGCACTGGCCCACCTCCACCACCTCGTCACCGGTGGAGATGATGCCCACTTTGGGCCTTTGGTGTACCGGAACGTTGGCAACTCCTGCGGCGGCCAGAAGCCCGATTTGAGAGGGTCCCAGGTGGGTTCCGGCCAAAAGAATCGGTTTTTCAGCCTGAAAATCTTCTCCTCGAGAGATGATGTGATGACCTGGGGCCACGCTTTTGTAAATCTCCACGGTGGTCTCATCCACCCGATCGGTCTGCTCCACCATGACCACAGCATCGGCACCTTTTGGGAGCATGCCTCCGGTCGCTATGGCAGCTGCTTCGCCCGGGAAGAGAGAAAAGTCAGGGCTTTTACCCATGGCCACATCCCCCTTAAGGGTCAGCCAGGCCGGGGTCCCCTGAGAGGCCCCAAAGGTGTCTTGAGCACGGACAGCATATCCGTCCATGGTGGCCCGGTGAAAGCCAGGAATATCGATATCTGAGGCGACATCTTCAGCCAGGGTGCGTCCCAGGGCTTCCTGAAGGGGAATGGGCTCATGGGGTGTGGAGGGAAAAGAGCCTGTCAGGCCCAGGACCGAGTCAATATCAGAAACGTTGAAAAAACCTCTCATGGAATCACTTTCAGCTATGGAAAAGGTGATGGGAAAAGGGCGCTGAATAAAGGAGATAAGCACCCTGAAGTCAAGTGATAGCACAACCCTTGTGGTTGTTCAAATCAGGGGTTTTCTTTGGGGTAACGTAAGGTGTTCTCTTCATGGGAAATGGCTTGCAGGTGCCCTGAAAATTGGATATGGGGAGCTTGTACCCAAAACCCTGTTTCTCCCTATGGAGGTCCTGATGAGACGCTGCATCCCCTCTCTCTTTTTTCCCGTTTTTTTTACCCTGTTTTTTGGTTTTTTCTTTTCGGCTGGGGCGGTTCCTCTCTCCCCCAAGGCAAAGGATATCCTTGGAAAAGTAGCCACCCGAAAAGAGGCCCAAGGCTTTTCTGCTCGTTTTTTTCAAGAGTCTCCTTTGGCGGCCATTGGTGTGGTCGAAACGGCTACGGGAAGCGTGTGGTTTAAAAAACCCGGAGGTGTCCGTTGGGAGTATGAGACCCCTGAGCCCATGGTCTATATCATCGATAACACCACCTTGTGGGTGCACAGCCCTTTGGATAATCAGGTGTGGAAAGGGGCCGCCGATGCGTTTTTCGGCAAGAACGGAGGGGCTCGTTTTTTGACCGATATCACGCGCGTGACAGACCGATTCTCCCTTGAGGTGTTGGCGCGTAAAGAGGGGGTGATCCCGGTAAAGCTGGTTCCCTTGGATCCCGAAGATGATCTCAAAGAGGTCTATATCTTTGTCGATCCTTCCAGTTACAATATCGTTAAAGTGCGCTCCATACGTACGACCGGAGATGAAACCACCTTAAGCTTTTCAGACATAAAAGCCGAAATACCTGAAGCCTCACGATTCCAATTCGTGGTTCCTAAAGGGGCCGTGGTGATCCCCCTGCAGTAGTTCAATCAGAGCGTGTGATTTTCTCTTTCGAAGAACCGATTTCTCCTGTATTCATGTGGGCAATACAATGAACGATATTTACAAGGAGGGAGAGATGGCTTTGTTTACGGTGGATAAGGCGTTATGCAATGGCGATGGGATCTGTGCCGCAGAGTGTCCTATGATGATCATTCAGATGGAAGGCGGGGCACCCACCCCTGCCCGTGGGGCCGAAAAAATGTGTATTGGTTGCGGCCATTGCGTGGCGGTTTGCCCCAAGGGAGCCATTTCGTTGGCCACCCTTTCGCCCGATGCATGTCTTGAGGTGTCTGAAACGTTTTCTCTCTCATCTGAGGCGGCAGAGCATTTTTTAAGAAGCCGTCGATCCATTCGAAATTACAAAGCAGAGCCTGTGGAGCGCAAGTTTTTGGAAGAAGCCATTCGAGTTGCCTCCCACGCTCCGTCGGGTCACAACTTTCAACCGGTGCGCTGGCAGGTGATCTACGACACCAGCAAGGTCAAAGAGCTTTGCGGGCATGTGATTGACTGGATGAAGTGGATGATCAAAGAGATGCCTGAGGCCGCAAAAAAGCTTCACCTCGATCTGGTGGTGGCGGGCTGGAATTTTGGTATGGATACCATCAACCGTGGGGCACCGCATCTGGTTTTGGTTAATGGAGACAAGCGAAACCCCACCACCCAAGCTGCCTGCACCATTGCCATGAGCTACTTTGAGCTGATGGTTCCCACCTTGGGGTTGGGCGCATGCTGGAACGGATTTTTTAATGCGGCGGCCATCCACTGGGGCCCTCTTCAGAAGGCCTTGGGGCTTGAAGAGAACATGGGCAATTTTGGGGCCATGATGGTGGGACACCCCAAATACCGCTATCACCGCATGCCTGCTCGCAATACCCCAAAAGTGAATTGGGTGGGATGAGTCCTGCGTTTTTTGGACGGTGAAAAAAGAGTGAGGCAGTTATGCATGAGCTTCCGGTGATGAACGGTATTTTAAAGGTGGTACTCAAACATGCGACGGCAAATCGGGTTTCGAAGGTGGTGGCGGTGCAGCTACGTGTGGGACGCTTGAGCGACCTTAAAGAAAAGTGGATGCAGCACTACTTCGACTACCTTACCAAGGAAAGTGTGGCAGAAGGGGCGCGTCTTGAGATTGAGTGGGGGGAGGTTGTGATGCGCTGCAGCACCTGTGCAAAAGAGTTTCAGACCGAACCGGAGGCCTCATCTTTCGGCATTTGTCCCCACTGCGAGGGTGAAGGGGGAGAGATTCTTTCGGGAAAAGAGTACTACGTCAAAAACATGGTGGCACACTAGGAGGGCTGCATGAGTGAATCCGTTCGGTTGATTGAGGTGAAAGAGAATGTTTTGGATGACAATGAGAAGGTGGCTTCTGCCTTGAGGGCTCGGCTTAAAGAAGAAAAAACCTTTCTTGTCAACCTCATGGCATCTCCGGGAGCCGGAAAAACAAGCACCGTCATCGCCACCTGCAATCGCCTGAAAGAGCACCTGAAGGTGGGGGTTTTGGAGGCGGATATCGACTCCATGGTGGATGCTGAGAAGGTAGCGAAAGAGGGGATCGAAGCGGTCCAGATGCGTACCGGAGGGTTTTGTCACCTTGACGCCACCATGGTGGATGAGGGGCTCTCTGCCATTGGGGCTGAAGGCTTTGATCTCATTGTTCTGGAGAATGTGGGAAACCTGGTCTGCCCGGCAGAGTTTGATACGGGAGCTTCCATAAATGCCATGATTCTTTCGGTGCCCGAAGGCGATGACAAACCCTTGAAGTACCCACTCATGTTTTCGGTGTGCGATGTGGTGCTGATTAACAAAGTGGATGCCCTTTCATTTTTCGACTTTGACAGAGCGCGTTTTGAGGAGGGGCTCAGGCGGGTCAACCCCCACTGCCAAGTCTTTGAGATCTCCTGCCAAACCGGAGAAGGAGTGGATGCCTGGTCTCAATGGTTGAAAGAGAAGGTGGCAGAGCACAACAGGTAAGCTGATTTTTCTGAAATTTTTGAGATGAGGGGAAGTCGGTTGGTCTTCCCTTTTTTATATTGAAAAATAGGGGCTGTCACGATGGGGCTTGCAAATAGGTGTTGAATTTTGATAACAATGTTCACCGTGTGCATCACACCATTTCATCTTTCATTAGGAGAGAGCCATGAGAGACCCTATCTATCAGCAGCTCACCGACAAACTGCTTTTAACGGGTTCCCAGCTGATCCCCGAGCTTTTTGCCATGATCGCCGATGGAGTGGAGGCCCGCCTGCTTCTCGCCATGCCGGGAACACCCAAAGAGCTCTCCAAAAGCCAGGGGCTCTCGGAAGAGGAGACAGAGGCCCTCTGCCTCGGTCTTTACAGAAAAGGGCTCGCCTTCAAATCCTTTCGTGGAGGAACACTGGCCTATAAAATGTGCCGGGACATGGTCCAGTTCCATGACGGCACCATTCTCTGGCCCGAGGCTCCTCGCTCTTTTCATGACCTGTGGCAGCGGTTTATGGAAGAGGAGTGGCCCACCTTCGCTCGCCTGGCCGATCAGTTTATTCCCAAGCCCTTTACTCGAGTGATACCCGTGGAAGAGGCTGTGGAGAGCGGTACCCAGACCATTTTGGATGTGGACAGTGCCCAGGCGATCTTACATGGGGCCGATGTTCTGGCTGTAACCCCTTGTACCTGCCGAGTGATCGCACGAAAGTGTGATAACCCTTTGGAGGTCTGCATTCAGGTGGGCAACGCCGCTCGCTATACTCTGGATCGCGGAACGGGTCGTGAGCTGGGGCTGGAAGAGGCCCTTGCCATTTTGGCGGAGTGCCGAGACGCCGGTTTGGTTCAGGTGACCATGAATAAGGCCCATGCCGGTCACTTTATTTGCAACTGCTGCACCTGCTGCTGCCAGGTGCTTCCCTTGATTCGAAAAGAGCGTCTCAAGCTGGCCGATCCCAGCCGCTTTTTGGCCAGCATTGATGGCAAGAGCTGTGTGGGGTGCGGAGAGTGTGTGGATCGTTGCCCTTTTGATGCCATGACTCTTGAAGGTGAAGTGGCCACGGTTGTGAATGAACACTGCATGGGCTGTGGTCTGTGCGCTTCACGCTGCCCAGAAGGGGCCATATCTCTTACAGCCCAGCGACCTGCCGATTTTATACCCGGGGCAGCAGGACCCTAGAACGCAGGAAGGGGGTGTAGGCGCGTGAGCCCCCTTCCTGCGAGCCATATCACATTGCCTCTCTTCAAAAAAAGTGCCATAAAGACCGGTGCTTTTTTTGATAAACAAGGGCTTTGCGGATAGTTTTAAAAACCAGGGTGAACGGCCTGCGGCATGAGCCCCCCCCCCTTTGCCTTAACCGGAGTCAGCACACCATGCACAAGAAGCATCTTCCCCTCTCCCCATACCCCCTTTGTCTTTTCTGTTGATGGTCCTTTTGTTTGTTTCACATGTAAAATGATGATGGGTTTGCAAGAGAGACCGGCATTCCCGGATGGGCTTGGCTTTGGCTGTGGGAGCTCTTTTTTGTAAATGCCATTTGATTTGTTTTTTGAGGTTTATGTTGAATTATCTGAATCAGGGTCCTTCGGCCCACACCCATGACTACAAAGAGGTTCTAATGGTGAGCCTGCCCCTTGTGGCGGGCATGGCGTCTACCACCGTGATGGAGTTTACCGATCGCATCTTTGTGGGAAACCATTCGGTGGCCGAAGTGGCCGCCGCAACGCCTGCGGGAATAGCCTATTTTTTACCCCTCTCTCTTTTTATGGGGACGGTGAGTTATGTCAGTGTTTTTATCTCGCAGTATCGTGGGGCTAGGCTACCAGAGCGTGTGGGAAGCTGCCTTTGGCAGGGCATCTGGTTGGCCCTTTTGGGTGCCCTCTTGATGGGTGGCTACTCCCTTTTGGCCAGCCCCCTTTTTGATCTGGCGGGCCATGGTGAGACCATTGCGGCCTATGAGCGAGTCTACTTTCGAACCTTGTGTCTGGGGGCCTTTTTTGCCGTTTCAAGTGCTGCCCTTTCGGGCTTTTTTTCGGGAATGGGGCGGACTCGGCCTGTGATGGTGGTGAATGTGATCGGCATGGGGGTCAACATTCCTCTGGACTATTGCCTGATCAACGGGGTGGGCCCTTTTCCAGAGCTGGGGATTTTTGGTGCCGGCATCGCTACGGTGGCAGCCTCTGGTGTTATCTTTTTTCTTTTTGCTGCGTTGATGCTTCAGGAGGAGGGGAAAGGTTTTCAGTTGGGGCGTTTTATGCCGGTTCCGGCTCAAATCAGAAGGATTGTCTACTACGGTATGCCAGGAGGCATGCACCTCTTTCTCGATATTTTTGCCTTCACCTTTTTTGTCTTTCTGGTGGGCCGGCTGGGTGAGGCCTCTCTTGCGGCAAGCAACATCGCCCTTTCCATCAACTCGCTTGCCTTTATGCCGCTTTACGCCTTTTCCAATGGCACCAGCGTTCTGGTCGGGAACCACCTGGGGGCTGGTATGGTGAAGCGGGCGGAATCGGTGACCAAAGCCTCTTTTCATCTGGCCCTGTTCTATGTGCTTCCTTTGTGCGCCCTTTTCCTTTTTACTCCGGAGCCATTGATCAATCTTTTTGCTCCCGAAGGGCAGAGCCTGGAGCTCTTTGCTTCCGTGCGGGAGGCTGGGGTGGTCTGCCTTCGGTTTGTGGTCTTTTATCTCTTTTTCGATACCGTCAGCTTCGTTTGTTCCGGTGCCCTTTCGGGGGCCGGTGACACCCGGTACATCATGTGGATCACCCTTTTTTGCTCGGTAGGACTCATGGTGATTCCCCTTATGGTGGGGGTTTTGGGGCTGGGGCTCGGGCTTGTGTTTGCCTGGTGCTGCCCAACTTTTTACATCACAGGCCTTGCTCTGATGACCTGGGTTCGATACCGAAAGGGCCCCTGGCGTTCTTTGCGGCTGGTGGAGAGGGGTTAAAAGAGGCCGGAAATATGCTCAGCAAGGGCAAGGGATGCGGTAAGCCCCGGCGACTCCAGGCCGATAAGGTGGATCTGTGCCTTTTTGGAGACAGCATGGATCAGAAAGTCTTGGACCGGGTCTCCGGGTTTCTGACGCTTGGGCCGAATCCCTGCCATGCTTGGGGTGATCATGGAGGGTGTGATGCCTTCAAGGTAGCGGCTTGCGGCTTCATGGAAAGAGGGGAGGCGACAAGGTTCCACACGGTAGTCTTCTGTTTTTTCGGGGAGGTAGATGGCGTTGGGGCCCAAACGGGTGGTGCCGTCTATACCGAGGGTGGTGTGGATGCCCAGGCCGGTGTTGGCCTTTTGGGGCACCGGGTAGATGAGGTGTTTCAGGGCATTTTGGGGAAGGGCCAGAGAGGCGTACTCCCCTTTCCACCAGTGAGTGGCCACCTCATCTTTCGGCAGCCCGGATCTCTGGGCCAGCGTGTCCGCATAAAGGCCTGCGGCATTGATAAAATAGGTGGAGGTAAAGTTCTCCTCTTTGCCGTCTCGGTACTGCACTCGGATTGTGTTGCCACTTCCCGTGTGACGGGCTTCGAGAACCCGGGTTTCAAAGGAGAAGATCACCTTTTGCTTTCGAGCCGTGCGGTAGAGGGCGGCCATGAGGTGATGGGCGCTTACAATGCCTGTGGTGGGGGAAAAAAGGGCCGAAGAGGCCTTGACTCTGGGTTCCATTTTTTTCACCTGAGAAGAGGTGAGCCGTTTGAGGGAAACCCCGCAGGCCGAGGCATTGGCGTTTAGACGGTCCAGCTCGGCTTCCTGGTCCGGCTCTGTTGCCACAATGAGTTTGCCGCAGCAGAGGTGGGGAATGCACCGGGTTTTGCAGAAACGGTAGAGCATGGGGTTTCCCGTGGTGCAGAGCTTTGCTTTGAGAGACTCTTTCGGGTAGTAGATTCCGGCGTGAACCACCTCGCTGTTGCGGGAGCTGATGCCTTGGCCAAAGGATGGCTGGGTTTCAACAACGGCAACACAGAGCCCTTTTTGAGAGAATGTTTCAGCCAGGGCCAGTCCGATTACCCCTGCTCCTGCAATGGCGATATCAAAATCCATGCTGTTTCCGGTTTGTTAAAATGGTACACTGCAATAGGTTGACACCCAATCGCCTGGGTTATATCACTCAGGCGGTATGAAAATCGAACAAACACACAATGTGGCTCTTTAGCCAAAAAATCAAGGAGCGTGAGCCATCGAACTCGCCACCATGGGGTGGGACCCCTTTTTTGAAAAACAGAAAAAAGCCCTGAAGAAGATCAACGGACGTCTTGCACGGGTGACAGGCCTTCAGAAAAACCATGTGCGCATCCATGACGGTAAGGAAGAGGTGGTGGTGAAAGCCCGTGGGCGCATTGTGCGCGGCCATGGTAAAAACACCCTCTTTCCGGTGCCCGGAGACTTTGTCATCGAAAAAGATGGGGTGGTCACCCGGGTCTTTCAGCGAAAAAATCAGCTGGTGCGAGGGGCCGCCGGACGGCGGGGCAAGCTGGACGCCTCTCCCAAGGCCAAGCAGGTGATCGCCTCAAATATCGATACGGTGATTGTGGTGTGCGGGCTGGACCGGGATTACAACCTAAGGCGCATTGAGCGCTATCTCTCCTTGATCTACAACAGCGGGATGCGCCCGGTGGTGGTGCTCAACAAGGCAGATCTCCATGAGGATCCTTCCCCCTTTAAAAAGGAGGTAGAAGAGATTGCCAGAGATGTGCCGGTTCATCTGGTCTCCTGTGAGGAAGAGGAAGGGATCGAGGGCCTTTCAGGCTACCTTGAGAAGGGGAAGACGGTTTGTCTCATGGGCTCTTCGGGGGCGGGAAAATCCAGCCTGGTCAACGCCATTGTGGGTGATGAGGTGCGCATGGTGGGGGAGGTGAGCGAGTTTGACGGCAAAGGGATGCACACCACCACCACCCGGGACATGATCTTTCTGGCGTCGGGTGGGATGATCATCGATAACCCGGGTATCCGTGAGATCTCGCTCTCCGATGAAAAGGAGGGGGTCAAAGACACCTTTCCCGATATCGAGGAGCTTTCGGCCCTGTGCCGCTTTAGCGACTGCACCCATCAGCATGAGCCCGGCTGCCATGTGAAAGAAGCAGTAGAAAGAGGCGATCTCGCCTCGGATCGCCTTGTGAACTACCTTAAAATGCGCCTTGAGGTGACCTTTGCCTCAGAGCGGGACGCCAAAACCGCAGACCGCATTGAGCGGGAAAAGTGGCGAGAGGTGGCGCGTTTTGAAAAAGATGGAAAGACAAGAAGCTGACCCTTATCTGAGGACTCTATGAAACTGACCTTTCTTGTGGACAACACGACGATCATCGACAGCTACTACCTTGCCGAACCGGCCCTCTCCATCTTTATTGAAGACGATGGCCAACGAATCCTTTTTGACTGTGGTTACAGCTCGGCTTTTATGACCAACGCCGCCAAAATGGGCATCGATCTGCTTCATCTGGATCATCTGATCTTTTCACACGGGCACGCCGATCATACCTGGGGGCTGGATCCTCTGGTGCGGCACTACTCGGAAGCCGCCTGGGAGGGGCGCCCCTTTAAAAAGCCCGTGGTCCTGGGCCACCCGGATGTTTTCGAGACCCGCCTTATCCCAGGTGTTGGAGAGATTGGCTCCCTTTTGACCAAAGAAAAGCTATCCGAGCATTTTCCCGTGAAGCTCACGGCAGCGCCTGTTCAGCTCACCGAGCGTCTCTTTTTCCTGGGCGAGATTCCCCGCTCAAATGATTTTGAAGCGAAAAAGCCTTTGGGTACCCTTGCGTCAACCGGAGAGCCCGACTGGCTCTTGGATGATACGGCCCTAGCCTGGAAGGGAGATGAGGGGCTTGTGGTGATTACCGGGTGTTCTCATGCAGGGATCTGTAACATCGTGGAGCACGCCAGAGAGGTGTGCTCAGAAGAGCGTGTGATCGATATTGTGGGCGGGCTTCATCTTTTAACGCCGCCTGCCGCCCAGCTTGAGCCCACCCTCTCTTATATGGCGGCTTTGAATCTTAAGGCGCTTCACGCCTGCCACTGCACCGACTTCTCCTCTCGAAGGGCTCTTTCAGAGGTGGCCCCTCAAAAGGAGGTCGGCGTGGGGCTATCCCTTACATACGGGTAAAGGTGAAGGTGCCCACAGGGTTGTCGCGAAAACTTCCCGTTTCAAGGCGGGTTATCACTTCTGGGGGCTGGGTGTCATCATTGGCGGCATTAAAGGTCTCGCCGCTGTCTGTTCCCGCATCGTAAGCAAAAAGATCGAAGCTTTTTGAGGCGACCCACTCACCGTCTTCCCGCAGGTCAATGTCCCGAATGCCTGTAAACCAGTCGGGGCTGGGGGCGATCATGGTGACCAGGGTGACCAAGGGGAAATCTTCAGAGATTTCAAATGTGATGGATGCAGAGCCCGGTGAATTGGTGCCGGAGCCCGAAAGGACCGCCCCTGCGGTTCCATCGGTGATGGCATTTCGAACCTCCTGAGCCAGTGTGGCAGGGCTTCCGGTTTCAGCCATAAGCTCAACGCCGTCGCTGGCCTCGGTTCCCGGCTCCCAAAATTTTATACTGGATTTGTGCACGGCCCCGATAAGGGGAGAGAAGTGCGGACCACCCGGAATATCCGGGTGGGTGGCCATACTCCAGGTGGCGTCAAAGACCACTCGGTAGGTGGCATCAACGGTGGTGTCTTCAGGCAAGGTGTTGGAGCCTGCAATCACGCCACTTCCCGATGACGAGTTGCAGCCGATGGCACCAAAAGCGGCCAGACAAAGAATCACACTGTAGAGAAAAAGGGTGGGGTTAAGCCGTTTCATGGGAAGCCTCCATGAATTTTTGGGGATTGTGGAAGAGATTTCAATAGCAAGGGCGAAAATCGTGGATGTGAATGGCGATGGTTTGGCAGAATACGGGCTGTGCGGCATCGTCCCTGTTCAATCTTTTACGATGCCGTAGGCGTTTGGATCGAGTGTCAAATTATATGAAGAACACTCACAGTGTGCGTTGATTTTGCCTGTGCTGTCAAGGGGATATGGCTTTTTGCCTGTTTTCGATGGGAACCCATACCTCAATCAGATAGTCCGACTCATGGGGAACCGCCAGGGCATCAAGGAGTACGCGCTCAATGGAGCTGCTTTCGGGGTGGTATCCCTGGTCCACAAGGTGTTTTATCAGGCGGTTTCGGGAGTGGCGGATGGTTTCGTAAGGCCCCTTGTGGAAGATGTACCCATACTCTTTTGAGGCAATGCGTTGACCGGTTTCAAAGCTCACCTCAACACCCACCTGAGTAAAAAATTCGGCCCCTTGGTCTTGAACCACCCAGACAAAAGGATCCATGGTTCCTTCGGGAAAAGTGTGAGAGTTTTTTTCAATCAAGGCTTTGATGGCAAGCTCTAGCTGAAGAATGCCTCGAGGCTCCTCAACACTTTCCACAAGAATGTTGCGGGCTCTGACCCGTTTGACCCCCATTTCAAAGGGGGTTATTTTTTGGCGGCTCTTTAAAGACGAGACGATGGCAGCCAGTCTCTTTTTTCGAAAGATGGCCTCTTCAATTTTTCTCTCCAAAACCTCCTCTTTTTTCTCAAGAAGTGCGATCCGCTCGGATGTGGTCATTTTTTTTTGATACCCCTTGATCTCCTGAAGACGCATGCCCAGGGCTTTGAGCGTCAGAATCACGTAGAGATCTTCAGACTGCTCTAAGGTGTAGAGGCGGTATCCGGTTTCGGGATGAACCTCGGCTGGTTTGAAGAGACCGATATGATCGTAGTGAATAAGGGTCTGGCGGGAGATGTTGTGCAGCTTTGCCATCTCACTGATCATAAAGGTGATTTTCATGGGGGGACCTTTTGCGCTATGGGTTTTTAGGGCTTGACCTTATGGTAACTATACACTTTATCCCTTGTCCGTTTACAGGAAAGTGTGCCCCCGTTTGCGGGTTATTTTAATACCATGAGGTTTTTATGGAAAAAGAGATGCAGAGCGCTTGGAGTACCTGGCGTTTTATTCGATATATCACCCCTTCAGTACTCTCTATTGTGACCATCTCCCTTTATATGGTGGTGGATGCTTTGTTTATCTCCCGGTATGCCGGGACCCTTGCCATGGCTGCGGTGAGCATTATCATGCCCCTTTTCAGTCTCTGCTTTGGGGTGGGGATCATGATGGCTTCCGGAGCCAGTGCGCTGGTGGGGATCGAGCTGGGAAAGGGGGAGCGCGAGGCGGCCTGCCGTCACTTTAGCCTTGGGCTTCTCTTTCTTTTGGTTGTCGGGGTAGGGATCGTTGTCGGAGGAGAGGTCGCTGGATGGGAACGAATCTCTCGTGTTCTGGGAGCGTCACCAGCTCTTCTGCCCCTGTGCAGTCTTTACCTGAAGTATTTTATCATTGGCCTTGCCGTGGTGCTCCTTCAAATCTACTTTGAGTTTTTTATTCGGTTGGATGGAAAGCCGATCTGGGCCTTCTATCTAACCCTCTTGGGCGGGGTGACCAATGTGGGGTTGGACTATCTTTTGATTGTAAAGATGGGGATGGGAATCATGGGGGCCTCTTTGGCGTCGGCTGCGGGTATCTGCATGGCCTCTGCCGTGGGTGTCTTCTATTTTCTTTTTCACTCCAAAACCCTTTTTTTCAGACGCCCTTTGGTTGATGGTCGATTTTTGGTGGAGGCCCTTGCCAACGGTTCTTCTGAGATGGTGACCGAACTTTCGTCTGGGGTAAAAACCTTTGTGTTTAACCGGGTGCTTCTGGCCTATGCAGGAGAGCCTGGTGTGGCAGCCATCTCCATTCTTATGTACCTCTATTTTCTTTTAAACTCCCTTTATATCGGTTTGAGCATGGGGGTTTCTCCTCTTTTAAGTGTCAATTTTGGGGCGCAAAATATCAAAAAGCTTAAAGAGCTTATGGGGTACGCCTTAAAATTGACCCTTGCTGGCTCTTTGGCCACCTTTGCCATTACTTTGGTCTGGGGGGATGCCTTTATTTCGCTTTTTACCAGCGGGCGTCCTGGGGTGACGGCCATGGCCCAAGAGGGCCTCTTCTTTATGTCCGGGGCCTTTCTGGTGACCGGGTTTAATATTTTGAGTACAGGTGGTTTTACCGCATTAAATAACGGAAAGATTTCAGCGGTTATCGCCTTTTTACGCTCCTTTGTCTTTACCATCGGATTGGTTTTGCTGCTACCCCTGTTCATGGGGCTCAAAGGGGTGTGGCTTTCGCTCACTTTGGCCGAGTGGTTGACCTTGATCGTCGCACTTTGGTGTGTGAGTCGCTACAAAAGGGTTTACATTCCGCAAGAGGTTTTGGTGTGAAAAGAGCCCGAAAGCCTTGGCACTGCCGAAGGCTTTCAGGCTGGGGGAGAGGAAGATGTCAAGGCCAGAGTTGGGGGCTCTGGCTTATCCCCCGTAGCTATGAAGGCCGGGAAGAAGGTTGACCCCGAAATAGGTGAACATCACGGCGGCAAATCCGATGATTGAAAGGGTGGCGGTCTTTTGTCCTGACCAACCCCGCACCAGGCGGGTGTGGATAAGGGTGGCGTAGATGAACCAGGTGATCAGAGACCAGGTCTCTTTGGGGTCCCAGCCCCAGTAACGCCCCCAGGCCGAATTGGCCCACACCGCTCCGGTGATGATGCCCAGGGTGAGAAAGAGAAAGCCGAGGAGAATCATGCGGTGACTCAGCTCATCCAGCTCTTCGGTTCGCGCTCTGGAAGAGAGGAGGTAAAGAATGCTTATGCCAAAGGCGAGAGCAAAGCCAGCATACCCAACAAAAGAGGTCATCACATGAACGGTGAGCCAGTTGCTTTTAAGGGCTGGCATCAGAGGACGAATTTGTGAACCCACATTGGGTGAGAGGGAGGCATAGGCCAGGGCCAAGGTGGCAAAGGTGAGGGCAAACCCACCCACAGCCCTCATTTTGAACAGTCTTTGGCAGACAAGATAGAGAAAGGCGATGGCCAGACCGTAGAAAACCAAGGACTCATACAGGTTGGATAAGGGAATGCGGCCGATACCCAGGGCGTAAGATTCTCTCCAACGCAGGAGAAAGCCTGCAAGGTTTAAGAGCAGGCCAACCATCGCAACCCCAGTGGCAGCCTGATCGTATCTTCTTTTTTTAAAGATCCATCCACAGTGGAAAAGAAGGGCCGAAGCCCCATAAACAAAGGTGGAAATAGAGATAAGAAGGGAGCTGTTCATGGTGTTTTCCTTATGCTGTGGTCGATAGAGCAACTTGGCTTTTTGTGAAGCCATCAAGAATACGTTGGGCCTGCTTTCGAATCCACCAAGGGTTTTTGGGGGCGTTTCCGTAGATGGCGATTCGAGTTTCAGAGCCTTTTGTTTGAAGGGTGATACGCATCTTTTTGGGACCCATGAAAAAGGCGATGAAGCAGCCTGCGATCATGAGAAGAAAGCCGGTGTAAACCAGTCCTACCCCTGGGTCTTGGGTGACCTGAAGTCCGGTGTAGTAGGCATGCTTGTGCCCCTCCACCGAAAGGACCCACTCTCCTTTCCGCATTTTGTCAAAGTTGGAAAAGCGGGTGAGAAGCACCACCTCTTCAGACTCTTTGCTCGAAGACGAAAGGGTGCCGACAACCGCCTCACCTACCGATTTGCCTTTAAATGTATAGTTTGATTGAAAGCGATTGAAGGTGAAGCGCAGGCCGTCGCCCAGTTCCAGCGTTTCTCCAAGTTCTACTGGGCTTCTGACCTCTTTTCCTGTGGTGCGGTTGACGGCGCGTAAGGAGAATTCTTTGGCCCCCAAAGATCCGTAGCTTGCCTGGTAAAAGGTGATTCCTTTGTAGGTCAGCGGATCATTTACGATGATATCGCGCGTGAGTACGTCACGTCCATTATCGATGATGGTGAGGTTTGAGCGGTACTCTTTGACGGCTCCGGAGTCGTAGTGGCTGATGGAGAAGGTGTTGCACTGCACCAAAAAGTTTAAGGGGATTGTTTTTGAGCCGTCCCTTAGGGTGATGGTGTCGACACGCTCGCCCTCGGGAATGTTGACAAATCCGTCAAACCCAAAAAGGGCCCCCACAAGGGCTCCGGCAAGAAGAATGAGAATACCGGCATGCACCACATCGGCACCCACACGGGTCCATCGGCCCTTTTCGCCATCCATGGTAATGCCTTTTTCTGTGGAAAGCACCTGGACCCATGAAAACCGCTTTTCTAAGGCTATTTTAGCCTCCTTTTCAAGGAGAGGCTTGGGGGTGACCAAGGTGATTTCGTCTTGCAGCGGAAGGGCAGAAAACCCTTTAAACCCCTTTCCAAAGGCGATGCGTAAGGTTGTTTTCAGCCGGGTGATGGTGCAGAAGAGGATGTTGAGGGTAAGGAGCACCACCAGAAGGATGAACCACCAGGAGGTATACATTTGGTGGAGGTCGCAAAGTAGAAGGAACCGAGTAATCTCCTCACCAAAGGCATCAAGGTACTCTCCCACAGCTTTATTTTGGGGAATCAGGGTTCCCAGGATAGAGGTTCCTGCCAGCATCAAAAGAAGGGCGATGGCCAGGCGCACGGATGAGAAGAGGGCTATCGGGCCTGAAAGGGGGGCACTGCTTTTTTTCATGGTTATTTTTTCCCCTCTTTGTCGTGGCCTTCTTTGAAATGGTTGATCAACTCGTCAATGGATTGGTTGCCAGCCATGGCAAGGGGGTTGATTTCTCGCAGGGCTTCCCATGTGGACAGGGCCTCCTCGCGGCGATTCAGGTCGTAAACTAGGACAATGCCTTTGTTGAGGTAGGCATTGCTGTGCTTGGGGTTGGCGGCAATGGCCGTATCAAAGGCGGCGATGGCTTTTTCAGGTTGGCCAGCTCGTCGGTACATGATTCCGAGATCGGTAAGCACATTGGGGTTTCCCGGTGAAATAGTCAGGGCTTTTTCGTATGCTTCAATGGCCTTGGTGTATTGATCGGTATCAAAATAGGTATTGCCAAGCCTGACGAGAAGCGCTGGGTTGTTGGGCTCTTTTCTGAGCTGGGCTTCAAGGGCTTCGGCCATGGCGTTGAGCTTGCCGCTTTGTGCGGACGCTGAGGAGGCAGAGTGGCCTGATATGCTTTTCATTTTCCAAGCGGAAAAGGCGATACCGGAAAGAAAACCCACGGCAAGGGCCAGGACAATCACCAGCGCCGACGTGCCGTTTCGAGAAGTGCTCTCTTTTTTCATGGTCTCTTTAGGGCTCCATCTTATAAGGGTAAAATAAAAGGGGGACGCAGAGGTGCCACTCATGCTTCACCAGGTCTTTAAACAAAAGGGCTGTCCCTGAAAGAAGGAGCATCCCGTATCACTTTCACCTCTGCGTCCCACCGGAATGGTGCCACTATAACGGATGGATATTGCTGAAACCTTGCCCCCACATTACAATATCGAAAGGTTTGCGCTTTTTATTGCAAGGGCCTACGGAAAGCTTCATACAGCTTAAAGGTGGTAAAACATGAAGGGGCAGAGAGGAGGCCCATGAAGATATTGATTATTGAAGATGATCGCGAGATTGCCGCTTTTATCGCCAAAGGGCTTCGTCAGGAGGGCTATGGGGTGGATGTGGCCCATTGCGGGGATGAGGGGCTGAGTCTTGCTCTTGAAAAGCCCTATGATGCTGCGGTGGTGGATATCATGTTACCGGTCAGAGACGGCCTTGAGATTATTGAGGCCATGCGGCAAAAACAGGTGAACACCCCCGTTTTGATTTTGAGCGCTCGACGCTCTGTGGACGACAGGGTAAGGGGCATCCAGCGTGGGGGAGACGATTACATGGTCAAACCTTTCGCTTTTTCTGAGCTTTTGGTTCGCA
>JAKSCC010000099.1 GCA_022360815.1 Desulfobacterales bacterium | reverse complement strand
ATAAGCTTTCGAGGTGGCTTCACCTCGCCGCCGGAGGCATGCACCACAGGCGTAACTCCCCTACGACAGCAACACCACCGCTGCCAGAATCACGAAAATGGCGGCCACAGCGCTGCCGATATACTGCTGGATCTGGCCGGTCTGCATGGCGCGGAGTTTGTTCCCGCCTTCCACCACTTGTCTGGCGGAGCCGTCGATGGTGTAGTCGATGCCCTCTTTATCGAACCAGCTGAAGGCTTTGGCCAGGGCCATGGTGATTCGGGTTCCGACGCTACGGTAAAGGTTGTCGGCCAGCTCGTTTGCTCCATGGATGGGCTTTTGCGCGATCCACATGAAGATGCGGGATCCTTTGCGGTAGAACCAGTCCAGATCGAGGCTAATGTGGTCTTCGGGGGTGAGTTTTTTCACCATGAGGTAGAAACCGAGGCCTGTGAAGCTGAGGATCTGGAAGGTCTCCGAGAGATGGTACGAGCTGTAGGGGTGATAGGTAACCGGAAAAGGCAACATGGAGTAGAGCCAGTGCATGCCGGGGCCAAATCCGAGGAAGATACAGAAGAAGGCGGCAATGATCATGGCAAAGTTCATGTTCCAGTGCGCCTCTTTGCCTTCCACGCCCGAGTCTTTGCCGAACCAGATAAAGTAGGGCAGTTTGATTCCGACGGATAAAAAGGTACCCACCGCGGCCAGTGTGAGCATGACGAGCAGAACCGTTCTGTGGGCCTCGCCTGCCCCAGCAATAATCATCGATTTGCTCACAAAGCCGCTGGTGAGTGGAAATCCGGAGATGGAGATACCTCCAATCACGGTGAATACCATGGCAAGGGGCATGCGTTTCCACATGCCGCCCAGCTCGTTGAGTTTGGACTTTCCGGTCATCTCAAGGACCGCGCCAACCCCCATAAAGAGAAGGGCTTTGTAGAGGATATGGGCATAGGCGTGGGCGCATGCGCCGTTTAAGGCCATGGCGGTTCCGATGCCGACCCCGCAGACCATGTAGCCCACCTGACTGACGATATGGTAGGCGAGAATCCGCCTCGCATCGTTTTCGATAACCGCGTACCCGACTCCGTAGAGGGTCATGATAGCCCCCAAGATGGCCAGGGCTTCGAATCCAGGAAAAGCGCGGGCTAAAACGTAGACAGCGGTTTTCGTGGTAAAGGCACACATAAAAACAGCCCCTGCCACGGTGGCTTCGGGGTAGGTGTCCGGAAGCCAGGCGTGGATAGGAGGCACGGCAGCGTTGAGCATAAAGCCGATCATGATAAGATAATCGGCGGTGGTGGCACCTTCCTGTGCGATCTGCTCAAAGGCGAGCCCTTCAAGCCCCACGTTCTGATATCTAAAAAAGATACCGGCAAGAAGAATGAGCCCGCCTGCGGTGTGCACCAGAAGGTATCTGAAGCCCGCTTCGATGGATCTCTTCTTTTTGCGGTACCAGACGAGGAAGGTGGAGGCAAACGCCATGAGCTCCCAAAAGGCAAAAAGGGTGAGGTAGTCTCCGCAGAGCGTGGTGCCCAATGAGCCT
>JAKSCC010000117.1 GCA_022360815.1 Desulfobacterales bacterium | reverse complement strand
TTTTTTTAAAGAGGCTCCATCACCATGGGTGACAGGGCCTCTTTTGCGTTTTGACAGCTCCGTTTACTCCTATGATTCTTGCTTTTTACCAAAATAGAGATTGGCCACCGCCATCATGGAGGTGCCGACAATCAGCAGAAAGGAGATGGCATTGATTACAGGTGTGGAGCCATCTCTTACCTGAAGATAAAGATTGATGGGAAGGGTGGTCTCTGAGCCCACCAGGAAAAGGGTGGTGTTGAAGTTTTCAAAGCTCATGAGAAATGCCACGGCACCGGACCCGATGATGGCAGGACGTAAAAATTTTAAAGTGATGTGCCAGATCACTTCAAACCGGTTGGCTCCCAAATTTAAAGCGGCCTCCTCAAGGGTGGGGTCAAATTTTTTGAGACGGGCAGAGACCACCAGACAGACAAAGGTGGTGATAAAGGCGAATTGTCCGCAGACCACGAGCCAGAAGCTGGGACGCAGCAGGGGAATATCTATGCCGAGGTGAATATCCACAAAGGTGCCGGCGCTGGTGGCAGCCAAGAGAATGGAGATGCCTAAAATGACTCCGGGGATCACCAGAGGTGCCAGCATGAGAAAGTAGAGAAAGCCTTTGCAGGGGAAGTCTTCCTGCTCAAAAAGAAAGGCAGCACAGGTGCCAACAAGCGTGGAGAGGATGGAGACGAAAAAGGCTGTCTCGGCACTTACCCAGATGGCGGAGAGGTTGTTTGCATCATTAAAGATACCCACACGCTTGGGGAGGTTGGCCGTGAACCACTCCACAGTAAAACCCTTCCAGGGGAGCGAAGGGAACTGGGAGTCGTTGAAAGCGAGGACACATGTGACCACCAGGGGGGCAAAGAGAAAGAGAAAATAGAGAAGAATATAGAGATGAAAGCCCCAGGTGTAGCTTTTGCTTCGAGGAAGAGATCGAATCATTGAACCACCTTGCTCAGTTTCTGGTTCGTCAGTTTAAGGCCCGCCCAGATGATAAGGGAGGAGAGGAGCAAAAGAAGAAAACCGAAGGCTGCCCCCATATTCCAGTTGAAGCTGGCGATGAACTGATTGTAGATCTGTTCGGTGAACCACAAGGAGTTTTTCCCCCCCATGAGGTTGGGGGTGAGGTAATTGCCTAAGGTGAGCATGAAAACCACGATGGCACCGGACATGATACCGGGAATGCAGTGAGGGATAATGATTTTTCGAGCAATGGTCCACATATTGGCTCCCAAGTCGTAAGCTGCTTCGATGAGACTGTTGTCCAGGCTCTCCAGTACCGAGATGATGGGGATCACCATAAAGAGCATGGAGGTGTAAACCAGCCCCATGACCATGGTGATATCGTTGTAGAGCATCTCAATGGGCACCCTGATAAGTCCGATCTTCATGAGAAAGTGGTTGATGACCCCGCTCTCTCTTAAAAGAATCATCCAGCCGTAAACCCTGACCAGCTCACTCACCCAGAAGGGCATGAGGAGAAGGGTCATGAGAAAGGCAGACCGGCTGGGATTGGCCACTTTGGTGATGTAGAAGGCCACTGGCATGGCAATCACAAAGGTGATGGCTGTGACGAGGATGGCGAAAAGAGCGGTTCGCAAAAAGGTGTTCCAGTAGATGGGTTCGGTGAAGAACTCCTTGTAGTTGGAAAGGCTCCAGATCATTTCACCCCAGTCGTCTTCGGCTCGAAAGGACATGTAGAGCAGGTCCAGATGGGGCAGAACGATCAGGAGAAAAAGCCAGAGGAGAACCGGCGTGAGAAAGAGCCAGAGTGTCCAGCGGATGGTGGCGTTGGAAGACATTTAGGCCCCCTCCTTCTGAAAGCAGATGCCGGAGTCAGGCTCCCATCCGATTTCGACCCGATCTCCCGCTTTGATGTGGTCAAATTGTCCGTTTTGGGGAAGAGCCACAAGAATCTCCCTGGAAGAGCCCACTGGGTGGGTGAGAAGCCGGCTGTTGGCTCCGTCAAAAAGAACGGCCTGCACATCCACGGTGAATCGGTTGAGGTGAGAAAGGGAGGCTTCAGGTTGAATCAGCATCGCCTCAGGCCGAAGGAAAAGATCCACCTGGGTTCCGGTGGCATAGTCTTCCATGATTTTGGACTGGAAGAGGGGGCCTTCATCGGTTGCCACAGAGGCCGTGGTTTTCGATCCTTGGGTGATACGTCCGGACCACCGGTTGTTGTCTCCGACAAAGCCAGCCACAAATGGGGTCGCGGGTCTGTGGTAGAGATCTTGAGGGGATCCGATCTGTTCGAATCGTCCCTGGTTCATAACGGCCACATTGTCTGACATCACAAGCGCTTCAGACTGGTCGTGGGTGATGTAGATGAAGGTGGTTCCCACCTCAGCCTGAAGGGTTTTAAGCTCCACTTTCATCTGTTCACGTAATTTAAGGTCTAAAGCGCCCAAGGGTTCGTCTAAAAGCAGAAGGGTCGGCTCCAAAACCAGGCAGCGTGCAATGGCAATGCGCTGCTTCTGGCCTCCGGAGAGTTGCTCAGGCCTTTTGCTCCCGTATCCTGGCAGGTGGACACGCTCCAGCACATCATCCACCTTTTGGCGGATGGTGGCCGGAGCCTCTTTTCGCCGCTTGAGGCCAAAGGCGATGTTTTCTGCCACGCTCATCATGGGAAAAAGGGCCAGGTGTTGAAAGACGAGGTTTACCGGACGCTTGTTGGGAGCAAGGCCTTTCATGTTTTTTCCACGGATGAAGAGTTCTCCTTCATCGGGGTGATTGAAACCCGCTACCATTCGAAGCAGGGTGGTTTTTCCACAGCCCGACGGCCCCAGAATAGAGAAAAACTCTCCCTCTTTGACGTCAAAGGATATTCCATCCACAGCGGTGAAATCCCCAAATCGTTTGATGACCTTTTGGACGGACAGGTCTGTCTGCATACATTTCTCCAAGAAGAATACAAAGAGGTCAGGGCGCCATGACGGTGACAACCTGACCTCGTTTTACGTGCACTGGCCGTGAGTTGATGCATTGTAAAAATGGGCACCCTGGATCTTGCATAGATAGAAAAGACGCAGAGCAAAGCCTCCTCATGCTGTGCGGATTTTTTACAACGCCATCATGGCTCTATTTGGCGGCTTTTACCTTATCAAGGGTCTTGCCTTCAAAAGCTTCGAGTTTTGCCGGTACAGGAGGGTACCATTTGATGTTGTCCACAGCAGCCTGAGGAAAACAGCGGGCCATGTTTCCGGCAATGGCTTTGTCAAGAAGAGGGGCCACTGCCATGGCTGCAGTGGGGTATTTTTCATGGTTGGTAAAGTAAGCGGCGTTTTCAGGATGCATCATGAAGTTGATCCAGGCGTATGCTGCCTTCACATTTTTGGCTTTGGCTGGAATGGCATAGGTGTCGATCCAGCCAAGGGCACCTTCGGAAGGAGCAACAAAGTCAATATCTGCGTTTTCGGAGTGGAGTTTGAACCCGCCATTGTCCCAGGCCATGGCCACCCAAACTTCACCAGAGCGCATGGAGTCGAGAAGGGCGTCACCATTGGCCCAGTAGTTTTTCACAAGGCTTTTCCCATCCATGAGCTTTTTGCCGACGCTCTCCATGAGGGTTTTGTAAGCTTTGGGATCGTTGTACTTGGCAAAGGGGTTTTCTCCCATGGCAAAAGCTGTTGCAATGAGGGTGGGGCGCTTGACGCGGTAGCTGATGCGGCCGGCGTATTTGGGGTTAAAGAGGTCTGCAAAATTTTTTACATCAGGAGCCATTTTTTTATTAACCACAAGGCCGGAGGTGCCCCAGCAGAAGGGAACCGCATGGGAGTTGCCTTTGACCAGGGTGTTTTTTTTGACAGCCGCCAGCATAGAGGGGATGAACTGCTCGGTTTTGAGCTTGGTGTAATCCATGGCCTGATAGATGCGATATTTGGCTTGAACAGAGGCGATTCGGTCTTGGCTAGGCTGGGCCAGATCAAAACCGGCCCCGCGTGTGGCACGAAGTTTGGCAATCATCTCTTCGTTGTTGGAGTAGGTTACCTTAACGGTGTAGCCGGTCTCTTTTTCAAATTTTTTCACAAGGGCTTCAGGGGCATACCCTTTCCATGTCAGGAGCCTAAACTCCTCTGCACTTGAAAAACCAGCAAAAAATGTGAGGAACATGACAGCCGCAACGGTCATGAAACAAGTTTTTCTCATAGCGGTAAATCTCCTTGCGCTTTTAGTTAAAGAGGTAGGTATTATAGTGTGACTTCTTTACTACCCATAACCTGAATAGCATAGACTATTTAAAAGTTCATGAGAAATTGTAGGCTCTCATGAGTCAAACAACTATACTGTGAATCCCTACAAGCTAAGAAAAGGGATGCCGTGTTTGAACCCTTTTAACGGATTAAATATTCAGTGCCACCGGTAGGATAGGGACAGGCAATGCTGGACAGCCGCTATTTTCTATGGCATGGTATATGTCACGTCTTACCTTGATTTAAATCACCCTAAAAAAAGAGCATGCCGTCACCAAAGACGAATCGCCAGCCTGATCACTTGCAAAGATGACCCTGAGCAGGCTTCAGGGACCCCCCTCCCCTGGCTAAGATGTAAGATTTTCCAACCAACTTTAAGGTGAACCTTGTGGGGTGACCCCACCATTTTTTGGCGCACTATTTTTTTGTTGTGTATGGCTGTGGTTTGTCATGGGCCCTATTGGGTCGATGTTGCTTCATATTTTTTGAGGTGGAATGCGTGATAATCCCTTCTTTTGTTTTTTAAAATTAAAAAGAGGGCATGGTTTTTCAGGTACAGGGCAGCCCTGCGAAAGGTGCGATAAACAGGGCGAAAGAAAGCAGCAGCAACCGACAACAGCAATCGGAGGTATCATGCGAGAACTTCGACTGGTTTTGGAAGGTGAGGAGGCTCTCTACGCCATTAGCAACGAGATCGCCCTCCATCTGGTGGACCTCACCACCGATGAGCAGAGTTTTCTTGAAAAAATAATCCATGATGTGGCGAGGTTTTGCGGGGTCAGTATCATAGCCTGGCACGTGACACCCAGGGGGTATGGGGCGTTGGTTCGTGTTCCACCGGCCAGCGAGATTTCAGATAAAGAGTTGGTTAAAAAGGTGAGCACCTGTTTTGGCGTAGACCATGCTCGGGCTTTCGCCGAAGCCAGTGGAAAGGAGTTGGAGGCACTTCGCAGGCGTTACAGGAAAAAGCTTTACTCCCTTCGAGAGTACTGCCGTCTTTTTCAAACTCGGTTTTCCAGAGAGGTGAACCGTCAGAATGGGCGCCGCGGGCAACTCTGGCGCCAGCGATTCAGAAGTTTTCTTTTAGAGGATATTCCTGAAGTGCGCACCCGGTATGCGGGATACCTTCACACGCGGCCCTATGGGGCACCAGATGAGGGCCCTTTCTCCTCTCTGGTTTGGGCTGAATCGGGCCATGCTGGGTGCCGGGCCAACTATCGTGCGCTTACCGGAAAACGAACCTGGGATGATGCGCGTGGTTCTGTGGGGGTTGCCATGGATGAGATGGCAGAGCGTGTGGTACGCCCCTCTTGCGGCAGCATTGATCCGGGAAAGTTGGAGGCCGCCCGCAAGAGAAGCCGAGACAACCGAAAGAGAGCGCTTCTTTCAGATGCTGCGTGGATGGGGTATTTCGAGGCATACCAAAGTCATGTGGCCGAAACCGGGTCCCACCGTTTTTCCCGACAATCCGAGGATCAGGCAGGGTTAAGGTCCTGGGTCCATATTCAGCGAGCCTGTTTGAGGCGAGGCTCCATCAGTGAAAGGCGTCGCCAGCTTCTTGAGTCCATCGATTTTCCTGCCAATACACGTAAGCGACCCAACCCCTGATTTCAAAGGGCTGGTGATTACTCGGCTCACCAGCCCTTTTTCAAGGCTCTTTTGTAGAAAACGTTTAGGCTTTTTTCTATTTTACCAACCACAATGGTTTGCGCTTAAATCCGATATGGTAGACTGTGTGCTGAACCACCAGTTGCTGTTCTCCAGCCTGAATCACCACCATTCCTTTCTCTGTCCCCACAAGTTGGCCGCGCCCCTCTGCTAGGCAGCGGTTGACATGGGCCATCTGTTCGTCAATCTCGTTCTGGCTGGGAAGGCGATCCACGCGAGAGGGGCCAACCACAACACGCTCCAGATGCCGAACCTCTTCGATACCGAATTTGGGTGCCATTCGTTTTTCCTTAAACGCAGCTCTTTTTTATTATGTCACAGCTCGAGGTTCGCATGCGGTAATCAGATGGTCCAGTACCCGCATGAGCCCTTCGGGCGGTTCGGCTTGTTTGGCGTGAACGTGCACCTCATACTTGGCACTGTTGTCTGTTTTTCGAGTGGATTCCCTGTGGGAGGTGACGGAGCCGGAGATCTTTACCGAAAAGGGGCCCCACCCAGCTTTGGCTGAGAGCTGTGCCTTGGCATCGGTGGTCTGTCGGGACTCCACACTGTTTTTTACCTCCATGTTGAACTTCACATCCACCTCGTCAATGAGAAGTGCTGGAATGGGGACGATGGAGAGAATCGGTGCTTCGATCTTTAGGGTTTCTTGTGTGATGGTGCCATCTGCCTGGGTCACGGGACGAGTGGCTTGAAAGTTTACCGTTCGTGCCTCAGGGTTTTGTCCTTCGCTGCTTTGAACCAGCCCCACTTCGGTGATAAAGTTGGTTTCTGCCTTTGCCAGTTGCACTTGAGCATCGCAGGCCGCCTGAAGGGGGCCGCCAATGAGAGATTCCATGGGAAGACCACTAAATTGATTGGCTGTATCTGTCATAACTTGCCTCCTTTGTTTTTACTATTCGATACGAAAAATAAGAGGCCACTTTAGGTGTCCACCAGTTTTACCAAACTCTGTTCGATACGGGCGACAACTTCAGGTGGCTCTCCTCCTTCAAAACGAATTCGGATTTTTGCGCTTTTTTTATTGTTTCCTCCAAAGAACGAACCCTTTCCCGAAACCATGAGGCTTTGCTTTAGGCGATCCACCATGGCACGTTTGGAAGACCTGCGTCCTAAACGGCGCTCCATTTTTTGCTCTTGCCACTGCTCATTCGAGAGCTCGTCTGATTTTTTGAGCTCATCTTCCGCGGGGTCTGCTTCGGAGATAGCAAGGTTTCCGATGGGCACTTCCATTTCCACTTCAAGTTCCTTAAGGACAATGGAGTTCTGGGGGACCAGGGTAATTTTGGGTATGTCCACTTCCACCATGGAAGGGACCACCTCTTTTCCCGACGCATCTTTTTCTCCTGCTCTGGGATCGGGATTGGGAATTTTTAAGGGGATGGTGACCGGCTCCCCCTCTTTGGTGAAATACTCTGCAATTTGACGGGTATGCTGGTTTTCAGCGACTTCCTGAGCCTCCACCACGGCATATTGAATGGCGGAGATCAGCTCATTGATGGAGAATCCCTTTGCCATGGTTCCCCCTTTTTTGTGGTTCTGGTTTAGAAAAATGTAACCATTCAGCTATCCTTGCCTTCGGCGGCACTGTCGGGAGCCAACTGTATAAAAGATTTGCTAAACAGCTTTTTTATGGCGTTTTTTTTGAAAACGATCCGTTGAAGACGAACGGAATCGTTAAAAAAAGCACCGACTCTCTGGGTGGATGAGACAAAAGATAAGGGTGATGCAAGGGCTGAGGAAGACGCTGCAAGCCCGGAAGGCGTGATTACGCACAAGTATAACACGGCCGAATGGCATATCAAGAAAAAGCGGTGGGTTAAAGGCTTCTACATCGAGGTGGTCCCCAAGCGTTGCTCAAGATTTTGCGCCAAAAGACTCATGGAGTAACAGCAGATGAAGTAGAGCACCCCAATGGTGACATAAATTTCAAAGGGATAGAACATCAACCGGTTGCTGATGGTCTGGGCCACGGTGGTCAGTTCAAACACCCCAATGATGTAGGCAAGCGAGGTGTCTTTAAATATGGTGATAAACTGATTTACAAAGGCCGGAATCATGATTTTAAGGGCCTGGGGAAGAATGATATGGCCCATGGTTTGCCAGTAGGAGAGTCCGGCAGCTTTGGCCGCTTCAAATTGCCCTCCAGGAATCGCCTCCACCCCGGCCCTTACAATTTCGGCCAGGTAGGCCCCTGAAAAGATGATAAAGGCGATGGTGGCGCTCCAGAAAACATTCACCTGTATACCGGTTACAATGGGAGAGAAAAAATAGACCCAAAAGATCACCATGATTAAGGGGTTGCCTCGAATGATTTCGATATAGAGCACGCTGGGGGTGTTGATAAGGGTGTTGTCGGAGAGTCGTCCCAGTCCCACGGCAATGCCGATAAAAAAGCTGAAAAAGATCACCAGCACCGCCATAAAGAAGCTTAAAGCAAGCCCTCCCAACCCCATAAAAAGCTCGGTTCCTGACGTGTCGGGAAATGACCAAATCAGCATGGGCTTCAAATTGGCAAAGATAACCCCCCAGTTGAACCCGTATAAGCCTTTGCCCACAAGCCCTATAAATCCAAGAATAAGAACCAGCATCATGCCTTTGCTGGTCACCTTCAAAAAGGGAAGGATTTGAAGCTCAACGGGCGATGGCCCGTAAGGGGCCTTGGAGTGGGGCTGCATAAGGGAAAAAACAGGGGAAAAACTCCAGGCAATGGTGCTTAACAAAAATAGCAGGAGCCACTTTACGGGGCTGAAGGCCCATCCCAAAATTTGATCAAAAAAGGTAAGCTCATCCTCACCTCCAACCTTGAGGTGGTGGTTGATGCTGTTCATTACCACGCTGATAGCCAAGCAGAGAAAAAGATAGATGGCGCTGGCCGCGCAGGTGGCTTCAAATCCTTTAAAGGTGAAAGATTCAATTTGCTGAGATTGCCAGCACAATTCGGCAACGCCAATGGTCATGGCAAGGGATGAGTTTTTCATGTTGTTAAGCATCTCGCTGCCCAAAGGTGGGATGATGATGCGAAATGCTTGGGGAAGCACCACATGTCGGAGCATCTGGGAGTAGGAGAGTCCCGAGGAGGTGGCCGCTTCAACATGCCCAAAGGGCACGGCTTGAATACCAGCTCGTACCACTTCGGCCACATAGGCACCGGTGTAAGCGGAAAGGGAGATGACCGCAGCGGTAAATTCAAAGTTATGGCCATTGAGCCAGGAAACGGCCGGATCAGGCAAAGCCATGGGAAAGGCAAAATACCAGAAGAACATCTGCACCAGAAGCGGGGTGTTTCGAAAGAGCTCCACATAGGCCGTGGCGAGCCAGTAGATCGGCTTAAAACGGGAGAGCCTTGCGATGCCGAAAATCGTGCCCACCAGAAGGGAGAAAAGAGAGCTCACCAGGGTGATGTTTACCGTCAGCCAGAAACCTTTGAGGAGCCAGGTGCCAAACACCTCTTTGTAGGTGGGGTTTACTTCATAAAGCACGGCCCAGTGAAAGTTGTAGCCCAAATTTATGTTTTTAAAGAAAAGCCAGATAAGACTGGCAAGACCGGTTGCCACCGCCAACTGTTTGAACCACCCTGGAATTGTCTTTGCCCTCACCTGACCCATCAAATTTCTCCTTATCCCATGAAGAGTGGGAACAGGTCCTGCTTATACCTGCTCCCAAGAAATTCAAATTAGGGCCAGAGTTCCACTTTGGCTGTCATGGGGAAGTAGTAGGGCGTATCGGGCCCATACCACTTGTTGTAGATTTTCATGTAGGTGCCGTCGTTCCAGATATCCTGGATGGCAAAGTTTATCGCATCACGCCACTTGCTGTCGTCTTCAGGAAGCCCCATGCCGTAAGGCTCGTCGCTGATAAAATCACCGATAAGTTCAAATTTGCCAGGCTGTTTGGCGGCAAATCCCAAAAGGATGGTGGAGTCGGTGGACCAGGCTTCCACTTTGCCTTGGGCCAGGGCCAGAAAGCAGTCGGGGGCCGTTTGATAACTGATGACATTTTTCTCGGCGTTGGGGTCGCCCAGACTCTTTAGAAGGTTGATCAGGTTTTTTTCGCTGGTGGTCCCCTGCATGGCGCAGACACGTTTTCCAAGCAAATCTTTGGGGCTCTGGTACTTGCCCTTTTTGGTCATGACCTTTTGGCCGTCAAAAAAGTAGGTGATGGAAAAGTCGATGCTTTTGTCTCGCTCTCTTTTATGGGTCATGTTGGCGACCGAGAGGTCGATTCGATTTGAGGTGAGAAATGAGATACGGGTCTTGTTGTTGACCTTTACTTTGTTGATGGCAAGATCTTTTCCCATGGATTGACCAATGCGGGAAACCACCTCGGTGGCCACGTCGATGTCAAAGCCTACCCACTCATTTTTCTCGTTAAAAAACGCAGCGGGGATGCTGTTGTACATGAGTCCCACATCGACCTTTCCCTCTTTCATTACCTTGCTGTAGGTGGGGCCAGACCAGGCGCTGCCCGCCAGAAGAGTCATCAGCGCAACGATTGCCAGTACCAGGCTTGTCAGACGAACCTTCATATCCACATCTCCTTACGTCACGTGTTGGTCAAACCGCATGGGACAAGGCCAGCCCTTCGAACCCAGTTCAGAGAACTTTTTTTGCATGCCCCAGAGCGGACGAAAAGCGGGGGATTCCCGCATCAAACAGCTCTGTAGAAATGGTGTGACTGAAGGGGCTGAAGCCCCGGGTGTTGCAAATTGCAGAGGAAATCTTAATAGATCAGTGCGTTAAAATTTTGCTTAAGAAGAGCTGGGTCCTCTCGTTTTCGGGATGGTTGAAAAAGGCATCAGGGGTGTTGGTCTCCACGATTACCCCTTCATCCATAAAGACCACTTCGCTTGCCACTTCTCGAGCAAATCCCATCTCATGGGTTACCACCACCATGGTCATCCCCTCTTTGGCCAGATTGATCATGACATCAAGCACTTCATTGATCATTTCAGGGTCCAATGCACTGGTGGGCTCGTCAAAAAGCATGATGCGTGGTCGCATGGCAAGGCCTCGAGCAATGGCCACGCGCTGTTGCTGCCCGCCAGAGAGCTGGGCGGGAAATGCGTCGGCCTTGTCGTGGATGCCCACTTTCTCAAGGAGTTCCATGGCGATTGCTTTGGCCTCTTTTTCAGGTGTTTTTCTTACTTTTACGGGTGCCAGAGTAATGTTGTCCAGCACATTCATGTGGGGGTAGAGGTTAAACTGCTGAAATACAAAGCCCACTTCGGTGCGAAGCTGCGTGAGGTTGGCTTTGGGGTTGTGGACCGCAATACCATCCACCACAATGCTTCCCGAGTCGATGGGTTCCAGCCGGTTGATGCAACGGATCAGCGTGCTTTTGCCAGAACCGCTGGGGCCGCACACCACCGTCACATCGCCTGCTCCGACGTGAAAGTCGATATCCTTCAGCACGTGAAGATCCCCGTACCACTTGTTTACCTTTTCAAAACGAATCATCCGTTTTATGCCCCTAAGTTTTGTTCGGTCCATGTGGTCGCAAGCATCCAGGACGAATCCAAGTGCTCGAAGCCTTGCTCTTGATTTAAGTGGATCATTAAAAAAGAAATTGTGGTCTGTGATTTTTATCGACAACAACTCAAAAGTCAACACGATTGCTGCTTTGTATCTTTTTCTTTTCGAATTTCTGTTTAACCAATGCCTTTGTCCTGTAATATCACCAAGTCAAAGGCACAATTGTATTGCTGAAAAAAAATTACTTTTGAGTAACTTTAATCAATTCTCACCGAAGATGATATGTGAAATTTGTCGCCTCTCCGGTTGTTTATCGGGGGGGGGGGCTCAAACCAGCGCCAGTTCTTTTTCAATAAATATCTGTTGAGATTTTGATAATTATTGCTATAAAAAAGGAGTCGTTTGTTTATATTGTGTCTTTTACTGTTTTTAGGAGGAGCAAATTAAGATGAGACGTTGTATCAGGAAGTTGATAAAAACCACATGCATTCCTATTGTGCTATTGCTGACAGCAACCGCCTCTTTCGCGGCGACGCCTAAGTATGTCTTCTATTTTATCGGAGACGGCATGGGCCCGGTTCAACGCCAGGCGGCCGAATATCTTTTGAAGGTAAAAAAGCAGGACCCCCAGGCCAAGCTTGTTATGAACACCTTCCCCACAACGGCTCTGATAACAACCCACTCCCACAACACCTTGGTGACCGACTCAGCAGCAGGCGGCACGGCCCTTGCCACGGGGTTCAAAACCGCCAATGGTATCGTATCCAAGCTTCCTGACGGAACAAACATCAAAACCATCGCCGAGGCGGCCCGTGATGCCGGCTACGCGGTAGGCATTGCCACCACAACTCGAATCACCCACGCCACGCCTGCGGCTTTTTCAGCCCACAACATGAGCCGCAGCAACGAAAACGAGATCGCTATTGATCAGTTAAACTCTGACTTTGACTACCTGGCGGGGGGGGGATATCGCCATTTCGTCTCCAAAACCAATACCCAGGGGTTTAAGTCCAAGAGAAAAGACAACAGGGATCTCGTGGCTGAATTCCAGGCCAAAGGGTACAAGACCTTTGTTGGGGAAGATGCCAGAAGCGAATTTCGTTCCTACCACCCCAAGAAAGGGGATAGAGTATTGGCGCCTCTGGCGTACAGTGCGCTGGGTATGGAAATAGATCGCAGAAAAAGCGATCGTCTGATCCATGATTCCGATGCCATGCCCTCTTTGGCTGAGCTGACTGCAAAAGGCATCAAGGTTCTGAAGGCTCAAGACAGGCCCTTTTTTATGATGGTCGAGGGAGGACGTATCGACTACGCCGCTCACTGCAACGACCCGGTGGGAACGATTTTTGATACCATCGCTCTGGATCGTGCCGTTACCCAAGCCTTCCGTTTTTATATGGAGCACCCGGATGAGACCCTGATTGTGGTGGCTGCAGACCATGAAACCGGCGGAATGGCCATGGGGCTCAGTCTCGACTCCAAGGGATACTTTATGAACATGAAGGCCCTTTTGAAGGTGAAAGCCTCCGTCGAAGACGTGCTGTGGTACGTCTATCCCGAAATGATTAAAAAATACGCCAATATTTATGAGCGCCATGCGGCATATGTGGCTTATGTAGAAGAGACCTTTGGGCTTGAAAATCGCTCAGAGCGTGAAGAGCGTCTTTTGGAAAAGGCGATGTTTATTGAAGACGACAATGCCTTCCTCGATCCATCCGATCAGATCAACTATGGCTATGAGTACACCCCAACCATGATCGCAGTGGCTCACCTCGTGTCTGAGCGGGCCCGTATTGGCTGGACCTCATATGTTCATACCTCGTCTCTGATAGCCCTTTCGGCCATCGGTGCTGGTGCATCCCACTTTGATGGGTTCAAAGACAACACCGACATTCCCCGCATTATGGCTGAGTTGATGCGGGTTCCCCTGTGCAATGGCGGCAAGATTCCATCCCAGGCTCTTGTTGGCGAAACCTTTGGCAAGCAAAAAGAAGCGGCAATTATTCCCTATGGCCATGAAAAGGGGTATGACTGGACAGAGTAGGGGCCACCGAATGGGGTCAGCCCGAGCCGGTTGATGGTGTGCCACAATGATGTCACGGGGGAGAGCAGAGACGCCTGCTCTCCCCTTTCTATTTTTGGGGAAAGGTATGAGACAAACGCCGATAAAGTCGATCACAAAGGTGGGGCTCCTGATTTTTGCTATAGGGATTCTCGTGTTCTGGGGCCATGGGCACTTGACAAAAGAGCGCCATGGAAACACTCGGGAAGTGACCGGGATGGTTCTTACGGTAGATAACAGCGACGTGATCCGTGTGGGAGCCGGTATGGTCGGGGTTCAGCGTACGGTGGTGATGCTTGACTCCAGCCTTTGGAAGGGCCAAAAGGTTGAGGCGAACAATCTTTTAAACGGGCAACTTGAAATCGATGAGCTCTATCGCCCCGGAGATAAAATTTTGCTTGCGATTCAGGTGACTCAAGGTGCCATATCCGATGCAAAAACCATCAACACCTACAGGCAGAACTGGGAGTTGGTCCTTTTTTTACTCTTTGCTTTTGGTCTGCTTCTTTATGCCGGTGTCATCGGTTTTAAAGCACTCATCTCATTTGTAGGCACTTTGGCCCTTTTGTGGGGAGGCTATATTCCGGCCCTTTTGTCAGGGGTCTCTCCCCTCCCTTTGAGCTTGGCTATTTTGGTGCTGCTCTCCATGGTGATCATCTTTACTGTTGCCGGTTTTTCCAGGCAAGCCGTGGCGGCATTTCTGGGAACCGTTTGCGGTATGGCTGTTACTTTAACCTTAACGCTCTATTTTGGACACCACCTGAAACTCTATGGCATGACCGCTCCTTTCTCCACCATTCTTCTGGTGCAGGGGGCCTACGGGCTCAATTTTCAGCACATCTTCTATTCTGCAGTGCTTTTGGGTGCTTCTGGGGCCGCCATGGATATTGCCATGGATGTGAGCGCCTCCATGAATGAAGTGAAAAAGAAACGCCCGGACATCGGCATGATCGAGTTGATCCAGTCGGGCGTGACCGTTGGTAGAATGGTGATCGGAACCATGGCAACAACGCTTCTTTTGGCCTACTCCGGTGGCTATCTGACCATGCTCATGCTCTTTGTCTCTCAAAACACCAGCATCGCCCGCATACTGAATATGAAGCTGGTGGCTGCTGAAATATTTCGAATTCTTATCGGCAGCATCGGGCTTCTTATGGTTGCTCCCATTACCGCGGGCATTGCGGGGCTGCTGCTTCACGGGGCATGGAGATTAAGAAGACCTCAAGGTGACCCGTCGTCCTCCCTTCAGCTCACCGACGAATAATCCCAAAGGCGGCGTTTTGCAATATCCTCCTTCTTTTGTGGGTATCCCTGATCCTTTTTGGGTAAAGACGTTCTTTCAGAGTTCCTCCTGTGGTATGTAGGAGGGGCTCTATAGAAAAAAAAATTTGATATGCCGAGGATCTTGTCCGTTGTGATGAAGCGTTCCCTCTCCTTGAAAAACCGTTTTTTTGCCGGTGCGTCGGTCATTCTCTTCGGGCTCTGCCTGGTGGTGGCCCTTTTGGAATACCACTGGCTCTCCAGGCAGGTTCATAAACAGGCTGCTCACAATGCCGCACGTCATCTGGCCACTGCTTCAGCCATTCGTGCTTACGCCAAAGATGTGTTGAGGCCGGTGATGGAAGAGGAGCTTTCTGAAAATCGCTTTCTTATCGAGTCCATGTCCACCTCCTTCATCTCTCGCGAGATCATGAAGAACTTAAACGAAAGCTTTCCCGAGTTCTTCTACAAGCGTGCCGCCACCAACCCCCGAAATCCTTTAAACCGTGCTGATACCTTTGAAGAAGAGCGTATCGACTGGTTTAACGCACATCCAGAGAAAAAAGCGTGGGAGGGCATCATCGAGCGAGGTGGGGGCCCGGTCTATATTAAGATGGAGTCCATCTCTGTGGAGCCCTCCTGCCTGAGGTGTCATGGTGTGCCTCAGGACGCCCCCAAAGAGCTTCGTCAGCGCTACGGTGATATCGCCAGCTATGGGTATCGTATCGGCGATGTGGTGGCCGCCGACACCTTGTACATCCCCATGAGCCATTACCGCATGCAGATCAAAGAGCGGGCTTGGAGTGTTTTTATTGTGGGGTTTTCAGTCCTTTTTCTTCTTTTGACCTTCTTTCGGATTCTCTTTAACCGGACGGTACACAACCGTTTGGCTCATCTTCTGGACACCTTCACCCGTCTTTCAGGCAAAAAAACAGATCCAGCCAAAGGGTATGACAACTCAGGGGATGAGGTGGATCAGCTGGCTCGGGCCTTTGAAGAGGCGGCCACCAATCTGGAGGCGGCCCATCTGGAGCTGACGCGGTCTGAACACACCTTTCGCCGCCTTTTTGAGACCAGCCCCAATGCCATCATCCTTTTTGACGCCCAGGGAAAACCCAGGGATTGCAACCAGGCCGGTATTGCCATTTTTATGCTGGAATCTGTGGAAGAAGCCCTTTCCATTGAATCGTTTCACACTCTTTTTTGGGATGGAAGAGACGCTGTTTTTGTGGAGCGAGAACTCACCTCAGGGAACACCATTCAGGAGCGAGAGTTTTTTATGGTGGATCGTTTTGGTATGCGCCTTGACACCCTTTTAACCGCTTCGGGTCTGTTTGACGAGCAAGGCGAATTGACCGGAATGGAGATGGTCATTCGGGATATCACCCAAGAAAAACGGATTCAGGCGCATTTGGCCCAGGCCGAAAAACTTGCCTCGGTAGGCCAACTTGCCGCAGGGGTTGCCCATGAGATCAACAATCCCTTGGGGGTCATCCGCTGCTATGCCGATCTTATTCAGAAACAAACCAAGAAAGACGAACAGCTGCAAGAAGATGCCAGGGTGATTACCAAGCATGCGGCCATCTGCAAAAGTGTGGTGGAGTCTCTTCTGAATTTTGCTCGGGCCTCCAAGCCCGAGTGCCTTCAAGGAGACATTCACCCCCTTATGGATGAGACCTTATCTGTATTAAAACACCGCATGGAAAAAGCAAAAATCAGAGTTCAAACTCGGTATACCGCCAAAGGCACCACACTTGCCCTGGATTCTGAGAAGATGCGGCAGCTCTTTATGAATCTTTTGATTAACGCCATCCAGGCCATGGAAGAGGGGGGATGCCTGATTCTGTCCACCCACCGCATCAAAGACAGGGCCCTGAAGGTGGTGGTAGCAGATACCGGTCCGGGAATCAGTCCTTCGGACCAAAAACGTATTTTCGAACCCTTTTTCACCACCAAAAAGCGAGGCAAAGGGACAGGTTTGGGACTTTCGGTGAGCTACGGTATTGTTCGACAGCACGGTGGAACCTTGGAGGTGGAGAGCAAACCGGGCAGAGGGACACGATTTATCGTCACCTTGCCTCTAAACAAACCAAAAGGAGATGATTGCTGTGTCGAAACGCCCTGATACCCTTCTTCTGGTGGATGATGAAGTCGATCTGGTGCGCGGTTTGGCCCGCGCCTTGGAGCACGCTCTCTCCATTCGAGTGCTTACGGCTGGAAGTGGCCATGAGGCCCTTGGCATTCTTGAGCGGGAGGCCGTCGCGCTTGTGGTTTCCGATATCTCCATGCCTGAGATGGACGGCATGGCCCTTCTGACTCGCATCCTCGAAGCGGACCCCAGTCAGACCGTTATCCTGATGACCGCCTATGGCACCATTGATGTCGCTGTTTCCGCTATGAAAGCCGGTGCTTGGGATTTTATTCAAAAGCCCTTTGCTCCAGATGATTTGGTGCGCCTTGTCAATCGAGGGATGGAGCGCCACAGGCTTCTTCGGGAAAACCGGGAGCTTACCGCAAAGCTGGCCCAACACTCAGGGCCTGCCATAGTGGGAAAATCACAGGCTATGATTCGAACCCTGGATACCCTTGGCATGCTTGGCCAAAGTGATGTTACGGTGTTGATTCGAGGGGAGACAGGAACCGGTAAAGATTTGGCCGCTCGAACCATCCACGAGTCGAGCAAACGAAAGGGGAAACCCTTTGTGACGGTGAACTGCCCGGCTCTTCCCGAAGGGCTTTTGGAAAGCGAGCTTTTTGGCCATAAAAAAGGGGCATTTACCAATGCTGACAAAGAGAAGGTGGGGCTTTTTGACGAGGCCGACGGGGGGACCCTTTTTCTTGATGAAATCGGAGACCTCTCGCCTTCACTTCAAACCAAATTGTTAAGGGTTCTTCAAAATCGCGAAGTTCACCCCTTGGGAGCCCCATCAAGTCACACCATTGATGTGCGGATTCTGGCCGCCACCAACCAAGGATTGGAGGCTAAACTTAAAGATGGAAGTTTTCGCGCCGACCTCTTCTACCGACTTAACGTTGCATCGGTGGTGATGCCCTCTCTGCGGGAGATCCCCGAGGATATTCCCCTTTTGGTGGAGCACTTTCTCTTTAAAGCAGCAAAAGAGATGGGGCAGGCGCCTAAAAAATTGAGCCCCGCTCTCATGGCGGCGGTGACCAGTCGCCAGTGGCCTGGAAACATTCGGGAACTTGAAAACACCCTTACCGGCTGGGCTGCCCTTACCCGTGGGGAGCTTATCGATTTGTGCGAGCTTCCTTCACGCCAAGGAGACGCATCATCTGAGTTCGATCCGTTTTTTGTTCCGTATCTGGAGCAGAAAGAGCAGATTATAGAGCGATTCACTCGGGATTATATTCATAGGCTCCTCAGTGAAACCGGTGGTAACATCGCTTTGTCTGCTCGAAAAAGTGCCATCAAAAGGCAATCCCTTCAAAAAATCATTCAGCGCTACGGCATTGATGCCACGTTCTACCGAAAATAACCTGCCCCTTTGAGATGGCACCTGCCCCCTTTGGGGGGCACTTCCTTCAAGGGTTACGCTTTTCGCTTTGTTGGTAATCTCTTTCATCAAATTTTATGATGGAAGAGATCGATTTTCCACTGCCCCCTTGAGGGGGCACCCCACCTTTTTCGTCACTTGAGCTTCAGTAAAATTTATCATTTTCATTTCTATGGTTTGTGCAATTGGCCTCCTTTCTGGCACTGCCCTTGCTTTTTGGCATGGTCATCTGTTTCGAAAAATGGCGGCTCTTGAGTTTGAGCTGCCTTCTTTCATATTTCGCACGATGCCTGAAGCGGGTGTTTTGTTTTTTACAGCAAGGAGGATGAGTACATGGGTGACGCAAACGACAATATCGTCTACGACAGCGGCAAAGGCAGGCTGTCTGATCTGTGGAAAAAAGAGGATTATTGGGCCATCTGGCTTGGATTTATTCTGCTTCTTACCGGCATGCTTATCTACTTTCCCATGGGAGATGCCGCAACCAAAGCCAAAATCGTTAAGGCCAACGCCACCCTTACCCAGGAGAGTGAAAAGGCCCCATTTAAAACCATCCAGTGGTACAAGGCCCTGGATGCCAAAAAGAGACTCAAAGGCACCAGCAGCTCCATTGGAAAAACCATCAAGAAGTACACCACCAAACCCAAGAAGTGGAGCGGAAACCCCATTTCGGCCTTCTACCTGAGCCCAGAAGAGGCGAAAGTCCTTTCGGCAAAGGGAGAGGCCAAGTACAAAACGGCCAAGGCCAAAGAGGTGGCCCTTCTGGCTTCAGCCCAAGAAGCACAGAAGATGGCTGCGGCCGTCAGCTTTCAGGACAAGACCCTTAACACCCAGGCCGTCAGTAAAATTGACGCCTGGCGCACCCTTCATGCCAAGGTGGGCAAGCTCAAAAAAAAGGCCAAAGTGAAACCCTATAATTTGCTTCCTGGGCTCGCTCTCTTTATGGCTTTTCTTGCCTGCTTCTTTGGGCTGGGTATGCATTTTATGGGTGAAAAGTTTACCGCCTTTGCCAAAGGGTTTGCCTTTGTCTTTGCCGTAGCCGTGGTCTCTTATGTGGCATCATCCAACGCCACCATGAAGCATTATGGCATCGGATACGCCGCCTGGGCCATCGCTTTTGGCATGATTGTAAGCAACACCATTGGCACGCCCAAGTGGGTGATGCCTGCGGTGCAGACCGAGTACTATATCAAAACAGGGTTGGTTCTTTTGGGAGCCGAAGTCCTTTTCAGCAAGGTCCTCTCCATTGGGATTCCCGGTATCTTTGTGGCCTGGGTGGTTACCCCTATTGTTTTGATTTCTACCTACTGGTTTGGTCAGAAGGTGCTTAAAATTGAATCCAAAACCATGAACATGACCATCTCTGCAGACATGAGCGTTTGCGGGGTTTCAGCAGCCATTGCCACGGCGTCTGCCTGCCGCGCCAAAAAAGAGGAGCTTACCCTGGCTGTGGGGCTCTCCCTCATCTTCACGGCCATTATGATGATCGCCATGCCTGCTATCATCAAGGCGACCGGCATGCCCTACATTCTCGGCGGAGCCTGGATGGGCGGAACCATTGACGCCACCGGTGCTGTGGCAGCAGCTGGAGCCTTTCTCTCGGAGCGCGCTCTCTATGTGGCGGCCACCATCAAGATGATTCAAAACGTTTTGATCGGCATCATCGCTTTTTGTGTGGCCATCTACTTTGTGGCCAAGGAAGAGGCGGCCAGCGGGCGCAAGGTGGGGCTTATGGAAATTTGGAACCGATTTCCCAAGTTCGTTATTGGGTTTATTATCGCCTCGGTTCTCTTTTCATCCATCTATGCTTCCATCGGAAAAGACCTCGCCTACGTCATCATCGACCACGGTGCCATTCGTGGCCTCTCAAAGATTGGCCGAGGCTGGTTCTTCTGTCTCGCCTTTGTAAGCATTGGCCTGGCCACCAACTTTCGAGAGCTCAAAGGCTACTTTAAAGGAGGAAAGCCGCTTATCCTCTATGTCTGCGGTCAGTCCCTCAACCTGGTCCTGACCCTGACCATGGCCTACATCATGTTCTATCTGGTCTTCCCTGAGATCACCGCGAAAATTTAAATTTCAAAAAAGAGCCCGGTCTTCTTGTGAGAAGACCGGGTACGTCCTTGAAATACAAGGAGAGCCACCATGGAAAATACAAAGAGTCTCACCCGTCGTGTGGGAAGCTTTCTTGCCAGCATCGCCTGCTGTCTCATCATGATCTATGTGGTGGGCCCTTGGCTTGACAGTCTGTCGGCCATCAAACCTTTGGCCACCTTCATTGATGAGAGAAACATTGATGCCAACGCCTACTACTACACCGAAGTCGAAGAGTTTGCCGATGCCGACATCAACATGAACAACACCATGGATCACATGCCCCGGTAGTTGTCTGAACAGACAGGATAAAACACAAAAAGGCCGTTTCACAGAAAGGGGTGCTTTCTCTTTTTGTGAAATGGCCTTTTTGGTGAGACTGGCATCAAATCCGGGGGGCAAAAGCGTGCCCTTGTTCAAGCCGTACGCCGTCAGGAGGAGACCTACGAATGGGAAGGTTCGATGGTCAAACGTACCGGGTGCATTTGTTTCACCACATCAACGGATGCACCGACACCTCTTCTACCCTCCCCGGATTTATATCTTTTTGAATAACACGTTCAAGGGCTGACCGGGCCAGGCGTCCGGCAGACCCGGCATCGGCTGCAAAGAGATCGGCCCCAACCCTTAAGGCAAAGGCTTGGTCTACAGGGGCACCGCCTATCATGATTTTGACCCCTTCGCACACACCGGAGCGTCTAATTTCCTCAATGGTTCGCTTCATCATGGGAAGGGTGGTGGTGAGGAGAGCCGATATGCCGACAATGTGTGGTTTTTTCGTCTTGATCGTCTCAATAAAGGTTGACGCCTCTACATTTACACCCAGGTCAATGATCTCAAACCCCAGACCCTCCAGCATGATTCCCACAAGGGTTTTTCCAATATCATGCAGGTCTCCTTTGACGGTGCCCAAAACCACACGGCCCAAAGGGGAGGGGATTTCGCCAATTAAAGCGGGTTTTAATGTCGAGACGGCCTCTTTCATGGCCATGGCCGTCATGAGCACCTCAGGGATAAACATCTCACCGCTCTCCATGCGTCCGCCCACAATAGTCATCCCTGGAATCAGCCCTTTTGAAAGAATTTTAGGGGCAGAACGCCCCTCTGAAAGAGCGTTTTGAATATTTTGGGTTAACTTTTTATGGTCTCCTGAAACCAGGGCTTCGGTGATTTGTCCCATGCGGGGCATAGGCTTCTCCCCGGCCTTTATCGGCCGATTCAAAAGATGATTCTGTAAAAGGTGTTACTTTAATCGTGCCGCCACAAAAGCAGCCAACTCTTTTTCCAGATCAGGATTTAGAGTGGATTCGGGGCAGACGGCCAAGCGCTCTTTGAAAATCTTGTTGGCTCGAACCACAGCATCCTCTTGCCCTTTTTTAGCCCAGGTCTCTTGGCTGTTCCAGTCTGAAAGTGTGGGGCGCCAGGCACGGCGGCAATTTTTCATGGTGGTGGGGTGCATGAGATAGGATCCCTGGGGACCAATGGTGTCGATCAGCTCTGTCGAGAGTTCGGTATGAACCCCGGAAAGCCCGTCCATAAAGCGCAGAATACGGCTGATCATCTCTTCATCCATGATAAATTTCTCAAAGGAGTTGGTCATGATGGAGTCGAGAACCCCGAGGCACTCGTTAATGATCTGTGCTCCACCCAGCATGCACTGCATCAGGTTTTGCATGGTCTCAAAGCCGGCTTGGGCATCGGGTACCTTGGCGTCGTTGAGACCGGCCATGGTTCGCGTGGGAAGGTGGTAGAGCTCTTCGGCCAGCTGCAAGTTCACAATATTGATCAGATGGCTCTCGGGAGAGCCGGTCACATATTGGGCGTTCATCATGTTGGGAACCGCCGAGGCCGGAGCGTAGATCACGCCTGCACCCGGGTTCGTGATTTGGGAGAGAACCAGACCCGCCAAAATTTCAGCGTTCTGCATCACCGAGGCCCCCAAAAGACTCATGGGAGCGGTTACCCCGGCCAGAGCGCAGGAGAGGATGGTGACCGGCTGATTGTACCGCGCGTAGGTCATGATGGTCTCAATGGGTTCGGTATCAAAGGCCAGGGGGCTTAAGGGGTTGACACTGGCATAGATGCAGGCGTGCTCTTTGAGATAGTTTTTGCCCACAGCCACCTCAAACATCTCAAACATCTCTTTGATCTCATGGGCCGGCTGCACGTTTCGTTTCAACGGTTTGTCCGTATGTTTTAAGGTCTCAAAAAAGACGCGAAGCGGCCGCTGGGAAGAGGGGATATCGTTGGGTTCCACCGGAATGGCTCCCCCAATGGTGCACACCTCGCTCTGGTGGGCCAGTTTGAAAAAATCGATCAGATCGGCCATGGTGGAAGAGCGTCTGCCTCGATCCATATCGTGGGTGAAAACGCAGCCGTTGCTGGGCTCCACATGGACTCGGGTCTGACCCTCACCAATGACAATGCTTTTGGATTCGTCTCGGCCCCACAATTTCAGGGTGGATGGGGCGCTTTCAATGCACTTTTCCAGAAGAGTCTGGGGGATTTTAACGCGGTGGCTGTCGACCACGGCCCCATTTTCCCTGAAAAGAGCCAGGGCCTCTTCGGATTTGTACTCCACCCCCGTCTGTTCAAGCACCTCAACCGTTGCTTCATGGATGCGGGAGAGTTCGGGGTTTTTTACCACCTTGATTCCACTTGCCAGTGCCATCATACGCATTGATCTCCTCTCGTTCATCAAAGAATGCGGGAAAGGTGGCAAAAGGGACACGCCTGCCCTGATGCCACCTCTGTTTGTTTTTTAGAGCAAGTTTACAATCTGAACAGCTTGTCCCTCCCCTGACGGGACAAATTCCCCCCGCCAAGCCTTTTGCAGCATGAACCGGCTCAGGCAGGGTGAAAGCTCAGATGATAGAGTTTCAGCCTAAATCAGGCTGCATCGGGTCTCTCTTCTATCGCTTTGTCCCCATGGGGTGGGGGCTGAATAAGCGACACGCATCGGGTTTCGTAGCGGTTTAAGTCTTTGATAAAGAAATAGCCTGCCCCCAACATGATAAAGAGAAGGGGAAAGGAGGTGAGGACGGCCACAGCTTGAAGGGGTTTGAGACCACCGATAAACATCAGACTGATGGCAGCCACACCGTTAATTACAGACCAGAACATACGGTTCCAGCGGGCCGGTTCTTTGTCCATGGGAAGCTCTTTGGTGCTGACGGTTGCCAGAACGTAAGAGGCAGAATCCAGCGTGGTGGCGCAGAAGATGAACATCAGCATGATGAAAAGAGGCAGCATCAGTTTGCCCATGGGAAGGGCGGCAATAAGAGAGGCAATGGTTTTGGCCGGGCCGCTGGCTGCCATCATGGCGGTCATGGAGGTTTCGCCAAAAATTTCGATATGCAGAGAGTAACCACCAAATACAGCAAAGAAGACGCCGCATCCCAGAGGGCCCCAAACGAGAACAGCCACAGCCATCTCACGCAGGGTTCGGCCTTTGGATATCTTTGCAAGGAAGACACTCACAAAGGGAGAAGCCCCCAGCCACCAAGCCCAGAAGAAGATGGTCCACCCCTGGGGCCAACCGCTTTGGCTGGCAGTGTCGGTCCACAGAGACATGCGGATTACGTTTTGAAAAATCAAACCGAGGCTGTTGACAAAGGTGTTGAGAATCCAGCTGGTGGGTCCCATGAGAAGCACGGAGGTCATGAGCACAAAGGCGAGGACCAGGTTGAAGTTGCTGAGTCGCTTGATGCCCTTGTCCAGGCCGAAGTAGCAGCTGCAGCAGAACATGACGGTCCAGATGCCGACAACCACAGTATCCAGGGTGAGACTGGTTTCAAGGCCTGCAAACTTGGCGATGGTGGCTGAAAGCATGGGGGTGCCAAGGCCCAGAACGGTAACCACGTTACCTAAAATGGCAAACATGATGAGAAGGTCTACGAAGATTTTAAATCCGTCGCTCTTTACATGACCTTCAAAAGCGGCACCAATGCTAAGGCGTTTGGTTTTTCTCTGGTAGTAGGCGTAGGCGATGGGCACACCGAAAACAGCCGTGAGAGCCCAAGGCACAAAGCCCCAGTGGAAGATGCCGTAGCATGCTGCCCACTCCTGAGCTGCTTTGGAGCCCGCCTCAAGGCCAAAAGGAGGGCCCTGCATGTAGTAGATGGGCTCAATAAACGACCAGTAAATCAGGCCTGTGCCAATGCCGCAGCAGAAGAGCATGGCAATCCAGCTGATGTTACCGAACTCCGGTTTGGTATCTTGGCCACCCATGCGAACATGGCGGTAAGGTCCGAAGATCAGCCAGAGAAAGAAGATCACCGCGCCCACGGCAAAGAGCATAAAGGTCCAGCCCAGAGGCCCGGTGAAGAATTTTCGAATGTTGGTCAAGACGGTGAGGGCTTTGTCTTGGAACATCACAATGGGGATACAGGTGACGAGCGTTACAACCAGTGCCGAGAAAAACAG
>JAKSCC010000025.1 GCA_022360815.1 Desulfobacterales bacterium | reverse complement strand
GATATACGTCAACGCATGTCGAAGATCGCGCTCCAGCCTGTAAAGAACCACGGGATCATCTTCTTCCACACTGTCAACACTGCTGACCCCCTCACGAACCACAAGGGTCATCCGATCGCCCGGACTTAAGCTGTGGTGATCCTCAAGATAAATCTTGGCGTCGTTATTGTTAATAGAGAGATCAAAGGGCACAGTGGCACCCTGGGCGTCCAGAAGGTCAAAGCGGTTCAGGTTGGCTGGCCAGTTATCAATGGACTTGTTAAATCGAACCCAGATGCCTGCAGATTCATCTTCAGCATCTGAAATAAGGCCATTTTCGGGAAGTACGGTATGCACCTTCAGGGCCGTGTCCGGAGTGACGACAATATTTTTGCCACCGCCACCTATGGCGCTGAACTCACCGGCCACCACAGCCGTGATTGTGACCTGCTCTCCTTCCATCATGCCGTGGATTACCTTTGGACTCTCCGGATCAGAGATATCCACCATCCGCATGCCCCCGCTTCCCATGGCAAGATAGGCGGTATGACCTGAAACGGCCACATCATACACCGCACCAATATCGGCCATACGGGTTTGAACTCTGGGGTGGGCCACATCTTCAAGGTCCACCACCACCAGCCCCGAAGAGCCGGCAGCAAGATAGGCTTTGTGGCCCTGAATGGCCACAGCACTGCAAGGAACGCTCACAGATGAGACAACTAAAAGCCCTGTTTGGGCACTCTTTTTAACCAGATAAAGACCGCCTTGTCCGGAGCCTTCTTCATCCAAAGCATTTTTCAACAAGTCGTATGGTCCTGCGGCCACGGCATACCAGGCAACACCATCCTCTTCACGGACAAAATGCGCCACATCCAGCGCCTTCACATCACCTGGAAGCGGCAACGTTTCCATCACAAACGCTTTGGTTTGAAGATGGATATCCACAAGCCCAAGCCCCTTGGTCCCCAAGGCAATGGCTGCAAGGCTATTTTTTGCCTCAACACCCCTTGCAAGGTCTGCCTCTAAGGCAAGTGAGTAAAGAATCGACGCATTGGAAAAGCTGCCCTCGGGATAATTCACCACAAACAGACTCGCACTTGAGGGTTCATCTGGCTTCACAGCTGTTACCAGAAGACGATCCACTCCCCGTTCAAAATAGTCGGCAACGCCGATGGCCCAGTAACCGTCCGGAAGCTGAATCTTGGATACAATGCGATCATCAATGCCATTTCCATCCAGATCCACGAGATCACGCAGAGCGTTCGGGTCCAGTGCGGCAAGCTCGCCATTGATCCACGCCGAAGGATCGATGTTGTATATTGTTACCCCGGCTGGACCCGCCGCAGCAGATAAATAGGTTCCCGAAGGATTCAGACAAAGATCAAAGAGCTTTGCAGTGGGATCGGAAATTTCACTTTGAGGTGGTTGGAGGTAGGTAAATCCACTTTCAAGGGTTTCACTCTGGCCATCGTTTCGGGTGACGCGAATATCGACGCTCCCAAGGGTTCCCACAGGCGCCACAACCTGCAAACGATTGTCATCAAGAATCGTGGTATCCTCTTCTGAAACTTCACGATCACCAAAAAAGACAGTGACCTGGCCGTCTCCGGTGGTAAACCCGCGGCCGTGAATGGTGACAAGGGTGCCGCCATGCACATTGCCATGGGCTGGCGAAGCGCTTTGCAGGAAAAGGGGTTCGGCGTAGAGCAACGCCCCCACCAGGCGATCCTGGCCACCGCTTTCGTTTTTCACGATCAAGGTTGCAGGCCCCGCACTGTTTTCAGAGAGCACCAGCTGGTATCGAGAAACCCCTTCTCCATCGGTTCCAAGGAGCTGTGAGCTGGCACTTTCTCCTCCCACAAGGAAAAGCGGATGATGGGCATGTTTCACCCACACCTCAATCGCCCCTCCAGTGGTGCTCACCACACGCCTAGAGAGTTTTACAATCTCAGGGGGAAGCTGTTCGCCAGCCCCTGTACTAAACGGAATGTCCAGATCAAAAAGCCCCTGGGTTCGCCTGCTTGACGGAATGCCTCTCATCTCAATTCGATAAGAGGTGTTTGCCTTTAAGCTGCCGACTGGTGCAAGGCGGACTGTATCGGGTGCATCCTCAGGGTAAGAAAAGGTGAGATCAATGCCAATGCCTGAGGCTGAACCATCCTCCTCCACAAGAGCCAGGTAGGCCGAATTCTCGACCCACCCTTTGATGGTCTGATCCAAGGTCTCGGTAAACCGAAGCGTGATGCTCTGATGGGTCGAAACACCCATTGCTCCGGCCTCTGGCGTCGACGATCTGAGATCCAGAGTCATGGTATCCACAAAAAGAAGATGCGAGGAGTCCGAAGGCTTACACAGCTTAACGCACTCTTTCTCTTTTACTGCTCTGGTTGCCACAGCCATGATCCCTTTGGGCAGCATCACCGATCGGCTTACGGCCTCATTGGGAGGCAGTTTGTATACTGCGGCATCAAGAAGTGAAATATGACCCGAAAGCCCCGTATCAAAAAGGGGCAGGTAGACAATAGAGCCCCCTGACCCGTTGAACTGCCCACCAGCCTTACCGGCCAACGTCTTCCCGGTGAAAAGATCCAGGCTCTTTCCACTCAAATGGAACCCTTCAGGTTGGTAGGCATTTTTTAACCGCATCTGGCCATTTACGATATGGTACACACCAAAATCGAGGAGGGACTCTCTTCCAGATACCAATCCCGCCTTTTCAGGCCCAGGAAGAGACAATCCCATCTCTCCTGTGGCACTGACCTGAGGAAGGGTTGGAGAGTGAATGTCAAAGAGAAAGGTAGGACCTGTTTTGGCGTAAGGGTGACACGTCTTTCGGCATCCTGTCGCCATATCTGGACAGGAGACCATCAGATACTCTCCTGCCATTTCAACGGATGCAGGATTCAGTTTCACCCGTTTCCCCTGATAGAGACCATGGGAAAGCACCCTTAAAAGTGATGGTTTTTCCGGATTCACAATGGAGATCACCGCCACCCCTTCATTGGGAAGAGCAGCAAACAGAAGGCTTCCTTTCGTCGTCATGGAGACGGAAGCTTGATGAAAAGGAAGCGGCAAGGCAAAGAGGTACGTTCGATCCTCACTGGGCTCGTTGCCCGGATTGTCAGGCATTGTTTTCAAGCGTTCGTAAACCAGAATCACCGTCTTGTTTTCAAAAGGCACGTCGATATAAGGGCAGTTCTCCCCTCGCGCCGAAACATAAACGGCTTTGTCTGAAAGGGCTATGGCCACAGGCTCAAGTGCCTGAGGGGTGTTGTAGTACCCCAGCCCATGCATGGGCGCCGCGTTTTCAAGATTTTTTTCATCGTACTTCACCAAAGAGAGCCAGCCCGGAGCCGTCTTTTGATGGAATGCCTCAAGGGAGGCTTTGTGAAGTCCTTCTTCTCTTTTAAATCCTCGACCCAAGACGTAGATAAGATTCATCTCAGGGTCTGCAACCAGATCCACGACATGACCCGGCGGAAGATCCCGGGAGTCATACCCCCAATCATCTGTATGGCCTGTTTCGATCGCAGCGCTCACCTCAAGTCTTCCGTAAAAAAGCGCCTTGGGAAGAAGGTAGCGATGGGCCCCATCCCGTATCTCCACATCCACAAAGCCTCTGTATGCCCCATCAAAGCCTGGAACATACCAAGACATCTTCTCGCTGCTGTAGAGCGTCAACAGCCCACCACTGGCATCGTTTGCCGGAGTAAACTCAACCGCTGTTTTGGGTTGACCGCTCTTCCACGCTTTTAAAATGATGCCATCATGAAAACCGTATCCCACGATCTCCACACGATCTTTTCCGCCTTCTTGATCCACACGCACAACAGACGGGGTGATGTACGATATTTTCAAAATATCCACATAGGTAAACCCACCCACAACGGTATGGCTCAACCCATTGTCTGCCGTTACGGTAACCGCCGCAGGCCCAGCGTAATTCGGCACGGTTCGCGCTTCAATGACACGAACCCCCTCTTCATCTTCCTCTCCCACCGACGTCACCTGGAGCTCCTGCCCACCGATAGCCAGACTTGGGTTATTACTGAACCGCTTTCCGGAAACCTGAATCAGGGTATGCCCTTCGATACTGCCGGTGGATGGGGTGATCTGAATGATTTTCGGGGAATGGCCGGAAGCTTTGGCCACCAAAAAACCAAAGGTGTAATCATCTGTGAGTGGGTAGCCGGACTCGGGGGAAAGGCCTTTTTTAATGGTGACAAAATACTTTTCTCCACCGGCTACGGTTTCACCCTCTTTGAGGGATAAAACCACCTCTCTTTGACTGGACTCTGAAATGGCCATGGAAAACAGATCGGTCACATCCACACCAATACCGGGCTGCGCGCTGCCCCGCATCACAACCACATACTCTTTTAAAACAGCGTCAGCCTGAAGGGTGTGGGTAAAATCGATCTCAATCTCAAGCCCATCGGCCAGGACATCCTCCTGATCCACACCGGGAAAGTGCGATGCCACGGCAAGGGTGTGGGGCGAGACAAACAGAAGCCCTTTCTGGGAGCCACCCACAACAAGCCCCCCCTCATGCAGGGTCAGGGATCTGGGAGCAAAGTCAAATGGCGACGCTTTCCGGTGAACCACAACAGGGGTGGTGCAATCAAGGCCGGGTTTCCCTTTGGCTGCGTCGGCAAGTGAGACCATCTCCACAAGAGACTGGGCAGGCTTATCCTCCTGATCGGAGTGAAGAACAGTGGCATACGCTCTTCCGCCTGAAACCATGACGTCATAGACACCATCTGAAACAAAATCCCGCCGTGAAGGGACCAGTGGAAGAACATTCACCACCTCAGGGTGGAAGGGGTCGGAGAGATCCACCACGGTAACATTCGACGTGGTGCCATCTCCTGCAAGGTTTGTCACATAAAGCAGATTCCCCTCCAGATCGAGACGATGGGCCACCCCAAGGGTATCCACACTCGAAATGATGGGAAGACTCGGATCACTTAAGTCGGCAAGAACCACCCCTTCATGGGATGCCGCAATCACCGCATAATGTGATTTGACCAAAACATCTCGCGCATACCCGAAGGGCTTGATATAGCCCACGTGGTAAGGAGCCGAAAGCCGTCCAATCTGAATGACCTGCACCCCACCATGGCCGTTTGCCACAAGGGCAAGGTTGCCGGAACGGCAGACACCGTACACCTCTTTGTAAGGCATATCCACTCGACCGCTTATAAACCATGGCAAACCAAATTGATGGTTGCCATTTTGCTTGGAGTAGACAAGCAGCTCACCCGAATGGTTCTCGGTAAAGAGGCCTCCTGTCGTGTCGTTTTTCACCACCTCACGGGCAAGATAATCGACAAAGTCCTCTGGCTTCTCGTCAAATGTGATTTTCTGAGGCTTTTCGCATCCGGCTTTGGAGACGAGAACCGTCTGCCCACCCTCGGTTGCATCATCAGAGAGATGCACGTCGGTGATGGTTCCTGCCAAAATCTCCTGGGCTCCAGAGATGAGTGCGCTGTAGACATACCTCTGCTCTTCAACAGAGATCACGCCTTCATCTTCGCCGGAAACCAATCCCCCATGGCTCAGGTAAAGCCCGGTAAAGTATGGCGTCTCTTGACCCTTATCCCATGCAAACTCAGGATCCAGACGAGCCGGATCGGCCGTGGACCACGCCGCCAGAAGATCATCTCCGTCAGCTCCCCCTTCCACCGTGGAGTGGTAAACGCTTCTGGCGATGGAGAGATCGGCCTCTTTTGAAGGACGCAGAAAATGTCGTTCGGCAATGGGAAGCCCGATTTCAATCCAGGCTGTGTGGGTCACCGTATGGTTTTTTGTGCTCACACGAACCACCACCTTTACCCGCTCATTGTCATACCCCTGACGGGTCAAAATGTAAGAAGAGACGTAAGGGGTGGTGTAGAGATAGTATGCGTTGTCTGGATCGCTTTGATTTCCGTGCGGTGAGACCTCCTCTTTTGGAAGGTAAGTCAGGGGCACCTCGTCACTGGCCAGTGTTTTGATCTCGCCTGTGGACGGATCGATCCCCTGACGCATAAATAGAATATGCACCTCACGCTCTTCCATGGGCCCCATGTCTTCCACGGCCACATCAAGGGTGATGGGCTCACTTTGCGTGAGAATCTCACCATCATTGGGGTAGAGCAGATTGATCTTGGGCTTGACCGTATCTTCAATCACACCCACCTGCACCACTTCAGACTCTCCAATCTGCCCTTTCACGTCGTAGGCCACGGCATGAATCAAAAAGCCAAGCGCCCCCTCAGGTGGGTAGAGCACCGCCTGATACTTCATCTCACCGCCCACTGCACCATTTTGGTCATACATGGAGCTGAATACGGTGCGCGCAGGGATGCCATTGATAAAAAAGAGCACGCGATCAATACCTTCGGGACCAAGATCATCCCAGGTCTCCACCGTCATTCGAATGGGCTCACCCTTTATAAAAACGCTCTCCTCACTGGGCTCAATCAGTGTCGCTTTGGGAGCGACATCGGCAGCAATGGTCAAGCTGCGAGGCTGAGACCGCTCGGAAATGTATCCGTCGAGATCCACAGCTTCGGCGCAAAATTTTAAGGAGTCGCCAACAAGGCCCGTGGGAACTTTAATATGGAACTGGAAAGGCGCTGCGGTATCGGATCCAACAGAAGCCCACTTGGCCTCTCCAAGGCTCTGATACAGACGAATGGTGTCGATGCCCGCTTCCGGATCGGTCGCAAGAACATTCACCACAACCTCCCTGCCTTCGGTAATCTCTGAAACCAGGTCTCCGAGATTGTACCCTCTGGCATCAAGGAGTTGGATGGCGCTGATCGATGGCGGGGTGTTTCGACGAATCTCAACACTTCGCTCGACCTGACTGTGATTGCCGGCCCCATCAAGAGCATAAAACCTCAATGTGGCGTGGATGGATTTCACACCATCGGCCCCATCTCCCAGGTACTCTTCAAGGGTCCCCAAAGCGATGGCACCATGATAAGGAGGGGCTGTCAAAAGAAGGTGGTGAAGGGTTTTGCCACCATAAAGCAAGGAGACAGAAACACTGCTCACCTTTACGTTGTCATCCACTTCCGCTGCAAAGTGAAGTGCGCGCTTTTCAACACCCACCGCGCCGGTCTGCGCTGGAGCCAAGACTTTTACCTCGGGAGCGATATCATCGGATGCGATATGGATTATTGTGGGTGTTGCCGTAGAAACCCGTCGTGGCTCGCCCTGATAACGGATCTCTGTGGCGGTGGCCATGAAGCTCAGGTTCTTATTCGACTGACCATACGGAATCTCTATCAAAAACTCATAGGGGTACTTGCTGTCAGAGTAGACACGATCGCCAGAGATCAACCCTTCGACCCTGAGTTCAACCACCCCCACCCCGATATCATCCACAGCGCTCACCTGAACAAGGAGCATCTCGCCTTCGGTTCTGGTCTCTCCCTGACTCGGTTTTGCGATGGAGACCACCGGAGGCCTATCTTTCTCCAGAGTAACAACCGAGGTCTCTGTCACCCTGTGGGCCTCCTCAAGGGTGTCCCCATAGGTATCCACCACGTCAGCCACAAGGTGCACTTTTTTGCTCTCAATGCCCTCCTCCAGCACCGGCATGGCAACGGAAAACTGCCAGGGTGGCTGCCTTAGTGAGGTATTGAATATCTCCACGCCCGAAGAAAGGTCGTCACCATGAACGGCTCGCAAACGAACAGAGTCGATCCCCACATCATCGTGTGCATGAATCCTGACGGGGACTTTGCCTCCCTCAACCACGGCAGAACCGCTAAGGGGTGAGACAATATCCAAAGAGGGGCTTTCATCGACCAAAACAGGAAACGAGAGCGCCCTGTCCCGGCTATTTCCCGAGGCATCGACGGCTATCAGTTTTACCCAGAGCAGGTAGTGGGCCACACTCTGGGTTTCATACCCTGGAAAAACATTGAGAATCTGGCTTAGGCGTTTTACCGCAAGGGACCTTGTAAACAAAGGCGTGTCAATCTGCTCTGTTGTCACAGGAACATGGTCCCTGGCTTCAATGCCATGGACAGAAAGCGTGGGGGTATCACCATAGACAGGGGCAAGGGCCTCTCCATTTTTCAGGATCAGACTGTATCCGGTAAACACCTGCAGGCGGTCCACCTTCACATTGTCAAAGGCTCGCATCTTGACATCTACATGCATCCCTTCCGTAACCGATGCACCCGGAGTCGGTGCATTCAGAGAGATGTCGGGCTTGATGCCATCCGGTACCGCTGAGATGATTATTTCATGACGCCCGAAAACCTTTTCTGAGTCTTCAACCACAGCCTTCAGCGTGACGGGTTCGCTGGCTGTCAAAAGCCCCTGAGGAATGTCCATGACATAGAGAAACTGCTTGGAGTGTGGGCTCTCTGGCTTGCCGAAAGCGTCGGCTGCCTTTTTCGATTTAAAAATATCGATATATGCCTGACTGATCTCCTCATACGCATCCACGATCGCTTGCTCACCACCCAGCGCTTCGAGTTCAAAATCCGGAACGGCTTTAAGCAGTAATTTTTTGCCATTGGCATACACATGAACCTGGGAAGAAGAGATGGGACGGTCATCGGCAACAACAACCCCCACCTTGATTCGAAAAGATCCGGCCACAATGGCCTGGTCTGGAGCGGGTGTTGTGATACGAATCTGAGGTGGAATGTTCTCAAGGGGGTGAATCAGAATGGTTCGCTCGGAGATCTGGTCGTGGATATCTTTAACGCGAACCAGATACTCTGTGGGCTTGTTGTTTCTGAATGTAATCGTTGAGGTCTGTACCGCTTTGCTCACTGGAAGGTCGGGGCATACGCGATCAAATATCTCATGCTTCAACGGAAAAAGAGTGCCTTCATCCTCTACTCGGTAGATGTCCAGCTGCTTGAGACCCAAATCATCGGCGATGGCCACCTGCATCTCAAAATCACTACCGGGACGAACCCAGAACTCGCCATAGTTCAACCGTTCCGGTGTCTCATAGAGATCAAGATATGCTCCGGTTGAGCTTAGTCTGTTGCAGCGAAACCGAGTCAGGGCAATGGTAGGGGAAAGGTCCGGTTTTAATGGCAAGGTTATGGTTGCTGTTTCTGAGTTACCGCTCTCATCTTCAGCTACCGAAAGAAGCTCTATCTCTCCTGATTGAATCCCTTTGCTCACGGTGTAGTGAAAGGTGTATATCTTTTTTCCTTTCACACCACCAAAACGCCGAATCAAACGTCCGCCATTTTCAAACAGAGAGAGGGTGGAGAAAATGCCGGAGTTATCGAGCGCGCTAACCTTTACGTTCAGTGTTTCTCCAGCAGCCACAGGCCGACCGGCAGTGGGGGCTATGATCTGAAGCTCTGGTACGTCTTCGTCATCCAAAGCATTTCGGGTCAGTAAAACAGGAAGAGGAACAGACGTGGATTCGGTACTGTAGCGATCAACCGCATGGGCCAGAAGGGAGAGATGCTTCACATCATAAAAAGGTGGAACGACAAAAGAAGATTGTTGTCTTACCTCAACTTTGTTCATCTGTTTGTCAAAAAAACCCCGCTTTACCAGGAAAGGCTTGATGATGGCCTCGTTTTCCAGCCCCTCTCCTTCCCCCACAACCAAGCTTATTTCAAAATTGCCAAGATTTCCGGCATCAAAAAGAAGCGTCTTCAACCAGAAAGGTTGTGACTCACCCTGATCGTCTTTGATATGAATCGACATTTCAAGATGGTTCACAGGGTTTCCGGAAGGCCCAGAAAGCCACGTTGCCAGATCAACCCCTGCTTGATCGGTGAGATAAACTTTGGACTCATCAGGCATCAGGCAAGCTTCATTAAAACGCCTCTTGATATCGTATGAGACGGTAAAACCTTCCGGTGGAACCACTCGAACGGTTTGAGTGTGAAACCCCTCTCTTTGCGGGTATATTCTGAGTTTTGTCTGTGACTGCGCCTCGGTCACCGCTTCAACAAGAGGCTCTCCTCCAACGAGAACCCGGCCTTCCCTTTGAGCCCCTTCGGGGTAATTCATCTCAATAACAGGAACACTTTCGGTGCCTTCCCCCGCCACTATCCCTTGAGCATCCCTTTCTCTCTCCTCGCCCAAGCCGGAAAGTGAGGTGACACACCCCATGGACACCAGCGGCTTGTCTGCGGTAGAAAAATCATCTTCGACAACCATCTCCCAAAGAGAGGGGCCACCCTTAACAAGGTCCTCATCAGACCCAAGGCTTTTTATCCTGGGCTCTTTGTCCTTATAAATAAAAACAATTTTGCTTTCCGTTGCTGCATTGGCCTGATTACTGGCATCGGTCGCTTCCACCACAAAAACAAGCTTATTTGTCCCACCATCCACCCAAGACGGTACGGAAAATTGCGCATGGTCCGAGTACGTTTTTGGGGCCCCTGTGACGGACTTTTCAAGCAAAACCTTTTT
>JAKSCC010000206.1 GCA_022360815.1 Desulfobacterales bacterium | reverse complement strand
CCAAAGACCTCCACCTGCTTGACCGTGTCGATGCCCAGATCCGCTTCCAGATCGAGATCGTCTTCCAGCATGTCGATGGTGTAGCCGGTCTCTTCGGCGATGATCTTTTTGATGGCAGCTGAAGGGCCTTCGGTACTGGCAACGGGTGCAGCAGGAGCCACTTCGGCAGCCGGTACAGCCTGTGCTGCGGGCTGAACAGGCTCTGCTTTTTTTACAGGCTCTTCTTTTACAGGGGCTGGCTTCACCTCTTCGGGGGCTTCAATGGTCTTTCTGCCACCCGGGGTGGTTCCGGACTGCACGCGAAGGGTGTGATCCACCACCTCCAGAACCGGATACTCTTCCCCTGAGATTCGCTTGAGCCAGTTAAAGTAGGCCGCATTGTTCTCACGGCTTCGCTCCAGCTCTTTTCTTATAAAGAGGAAGGCGAAGTGGGACCCAAAGCCGGCTGAGAAGTGAATGCCGTACTCCAGATCGCGGGTTTCGCCCCTGGAGAAGGTGAGATCGCTGAACTCATCGGCCAGGTTGGTGAGGTTGGCAATGGGAGGTGCCTGGTTTTTGCCAAGGGCTTTTACCATCACCGCATCTTCGATGCCCGCCCCCAGGGTATGGCCGGTGAACCCTTTGGTGTTGGTAATCACCACATGGGTGGCCTGCTCTCCAAAGGCGTTGCGCAGGGCCTTGATCTCGGCATCGGCGCTGCCACCCCTGGCAGGGGTATAGGTCTCATGGGACATAAAGATGGTGCGAGGGGCATACTCTTCCCTTACCAGACCGTGGCGCTTCTCGATGCGGGCCACAAAGCCGCCCATCTCACGGGCCAGGTGATCCTGGTCGATACGGGTGGAGTGAAAGGCGCTGTTGCCTAAGTAAGAGCCGAGAATGTCGGCCTGACCGTTTAAACCACGCTCGTTGATGCAATCTTTTCGTTCAACAATGAGCGAGACGGCACCGGCACCCAGAATGGTTCCATTTCGATTGGTATCAAAGGGCTTGGCAGCCTCTTCCACCCTCTCTTTGATGCTGCCCGCTCCCATGGAGAGGAAGCTGGAGGCGATCCAGGGCACCTGAGCCGGGTTGGTGGCGGCATCGGCCCCCACAACAATCACACGCTCGCAGCGTCCGCTTCGAATCCAGTCTTCGGCGGTGGCGCAGGCCTGGGTGGTGGAAGCGCAGGCCCCAGAGACCATAACGTTGGGACCTTTGGCTTTGATCATCTGCGCAAAGTGGGCAGAACCCAGGTCGATGGCGTTGATGATGAGATCCCGGTTGAACTCGTAAGGGGTTTCAGGCTGCTCTTTCTTGAGCTTGAAGAACCAGTCGGTCAGACGCCCTTTAAGCTCGGTGTCTTTCACCTTCTCCATGAGATAGTAGTACATGGACTCCATCTCTTTGAAGGGCTGCACCGAAAACTTATCGCGGCAGTAGGCCTCCATCTCCGAGAGAAGGGTCTCCCACCCCTGGAAAAGGGAGGTCATGATCACCCCGGTGGTCTCCTGCATCTCTTTGGGAAGGGCAAAGCCTTTGGTGACGGGGCGACCGCTGGGTCCGACCGTCCAATCGCGCACCAAAGGGATACCAGCATCGCGAAGGGCGTTGATACCGGCGGCCATGCCCAGGCTGATGCTGATATCGTAGTTGTACTTAATGCCAAAGTCCTTGCTCTGGAAGTAGCCGAGCTTGCCCGCCAGCTTGATCACCTCGTCGGGTGAGCTGATGGGCATCATGCGGGCGTTTCCGTCCGGCGACTTGTGCACGCGCACGATATTCTTATCGAGCATGCAGCTTCGCTCTTCATCGGTTAAGGACTCGATGAAGTTCTGGCCGGAGAGAATGCGATCGAAGTTGTTGTCGGCAAAAACCGGGCCGGTGGTACCGGGTAGACCGATGGAGACGCCGGCAATGGAGATGTGTCCGGTGTAGAAACCGAAATCCTCCACCTCTTTGAGGCGCTTTTCGCGTCTGGACTTGATGTACTCTTTTTCAATGAGAGATTTCAGGCTCTCGGAGTTTTCACGCAGGAAGGCGTTGAACTCATCGTGCTCTTCGGAGAGGGGTGTGTCCGCTTCCAGGGCCTCTTGGGGCTGAGCCACCACGGCAGGCGCAACAGGAGCTGCAGGCTGTGCCTCTTCAGGTCTCTTTTCTGGCATAAGGGGTTTGATACTCTTTATCAGCGCCTCAAGGGAGTCGGCCTCACCCTTTGATCTGTCCACAGAAAGGTGTGCGGTGTAGCCCTCGGGCAGAATGTATTTCAAAAGTCCGGAGAGAATCTTGCCGGTGCCCACCTCGGTAAAGGTGCGGACGCCTGCTTTGTGAACGGTTTCAACGCTCTTGATAAACTCCACCGGGGAGATAATCTGATTGATCAGAAGCCGCTTCACCGCAGCCTCATCGCCGGGATAGGGCATGCCGGTGACATTGGAGATCACCTTGGAGAACCCTTTGGGGTTAAAGGAGAGCTTCTCAATATAACGGGCCAGCTCATCGGCTGCACTCTTTAAAATCGGGGTGTGAAAGGCTCCGGTAAGCGGCAGCTTACGGAACATGGCACCCTTTTTGGTCAGGAACTCGCAGAAGCGATCGATGGCCCCTTCAAGGCCTGAGACAGCGGTCTGCTTGTTGCTGTTCTTGTTGGTGACATAGATGTCGCCAATGGCTGACTCTTTGATCAGCTCTGCCGCCTCTTCGGCATTTTTGAAGAGAACCAGAATGCGGCCAGGGGTGTTTTGATCCGCTTTTTTCATCAGCTCGGAGCGCTTCATGACCAGCCTGAACGCATCGTCAAAAGAGAGGATACCGCTGGTATAAAGGGAGGAGTACTCGCCCACGCTGTGGCCGATGTGGTAGTCGGCCTCAAACCCGTTTTGGGCGAGCTGATTGTATACCGCAGCCGTGGAGAGAAAGACCGCGGGCTGGGTAAAGTCGGTGGAATGGATGCGCGCATCCTCTTCGGCAAACATCACCTCCAGAAGCGAAGTACCACGCTCCTGCCTGAAAAGGGCATCGGCCTTATCAAAAAGCGCCTTCACCTCCTCATTGGCCTCATAGATGGGCTTCATCATCTTGGGATACTGAGAGCCCTGACCGCAAAGAAGGGCACAGCTCTCGGCAGGGCGAACCTCGCCCACGGGCATGGGGGCAGGTGCCTCCACAGGTGCCGCATCAAAGGAGGCCGTCTCACCTTGCATCCAGAGCGGCAGGGTGCTGACAATAGCATGGCCATGGTTGGCACCAAAGCCAAAAATATTGGCGCCCATGCAGAGGCGGCGGGAGTCCGGAGCGGCCTTCTGATCCAAACCGGGGACCAGGTTAAACCGATCGGTCACCAGAGAGAACTCCGACGAGTAGCTGTGGTTGGGCAGAAGCTCGCCATGCTTGGCCATCAGCGCCAGCTTTACCAGGGCAATGGCCGGGTTGGCCCCTTTGTAGTAGCCGATCTCCGGCTTGATGTTGCCAAAACGCACCTTGTGATCGAAGCTCTTGCTGGTGGCCTGAAGCTCCACCTGATCCAGCATGATGTTGCCAAAACCAAAGACGTCCACGTGGGCGATATCCTCTTTCACCACATCGCTTCGCTCGTAGCGCTTGGCGGTCACCTCTTTAAAGAGGGCCTCGGAAGGGGCGTAGAGGTTTCGACCCGGGTTGGAGCGGAAACCGATGGAGGAGATCTCGGCAAACATGGGAAGGCCAAGCTCTTTGGCCTTTTTGGCGGTGGTCAGCACCATGGCCGCAGCGCCTTCTCCCAGGTGGTATCCCTTGGCCCGCTTGTCGAGGATCAGGGCCTCCTGGTCTGTCAGCACACCCAGGCGCTTGAAAACCATCATGATGGCCGGGTAGAAGCTGGCGTCCACACCACCTGCCACCACCATATCAAAATCGCCGGAGCGAAGCCCCTTGACCGACAGGTCGGTGGCAATACCCGCAGAGGCACAGGCCGCATCCACCACAAAGTTGGCACCATTGGCTCCAAAGAAGTTGGCAATACGTCCGGTCACGATATTGGTGAGAAGGCCGGGGGTGGTGTCTTCGTTGTTCTCCATAAACCGGGCGCGCACGCTCTCCATAAGAGCGTTTCCGGCAGCTGACGCTTTGGCTGAATCGACCCCCGGGGTTTCAGAGATGATGCGGGCAAGCAGGGGGGACCGGGTGCGGATGATGTTCTCCACATGCTTCTCACCGCTGATGCTGCCGTAAATCACAGCCGTTTTATTGGCCTTTCCAAACATCTTCTCACGCGCGCCGCCGGTGGCCTCGTCGATGGCCTGGGTGGCGGCATCCAGAGCGTAAAACTGCCCCTTGTCGATGGATTTGGCGACCTTTGGCGGAATGCGGTAGGCAAGGTTGTTGAACTTGTAGTCCTTGATCACCCCTGCCTGAATCTTGGGCAGGCTGAAGTCGCTCTCCTCATTCACAAAATGATCGAGGTGCAGACGCTCTTCGGGAAGATCGGTGAGCATCTTCTTGCCGTTTTTCAGGTTCTCCCAGAACTCATCCGTGGAAAGGCCGCCGGGAAGCACGGTTCCCATGCCGCTGATCACAATGCGGTCGTCATTGTAGTCCCAGGAGGTGTCTCCAAAAATCACGCGCTGGGGAGGCTCGTAGGCTGAGGTGAACTCTTCGACCACCGCATGGTAGTTGATGCCGCCAAAACCGTATGAGGAGACCGCCGCCCGCTTGGGCTTGCCGTTTTCGGTCACCCAGGGCTTGGCTTCGGTGATCATGTAGAGCTTGGAGCCCTCCATCTCATGCTTGGGCCCCGGCTTTTCCACCGGACCGTTGGGGGGCAAAATGGCGTGCTTCATGGCCAGAAGCACCTTGATAAGCCCGGCTGCTCCTGCGCCTCCAAGAAGGTGGCCGATCTGAGACTTGACCGAGGTCAGTCCCTTCATTCTGCCGGTATCGTAAACCCGTTTGAGGGTTTTAACTTCGGTCAAATCACCCAGAATGGTTGAGGTGCCGTGGGCTTCGATGAAATCTACATCATCGGGCTCAATGCCTCTTGCCTGCTCAAAGCAGCGGAGAAGCGCATACTCCTGCCCATCGGGATTGGGCGCTGCAATGGCCTTGCCCTTGCCATCGGAGCTGCCGCCCACCGCCTTTACAATACCCAGAATCTTGTCCCCATCGCGCATGGCGTCTTTGGCGCGCTTGAGAATCACGACCCCGGCGCCTTCGCCCAGAACAAATCCGTCGGACTCGGCGCTAAAGGGAAAAGAGCCTTTGGCGGAAAGGGCTCCCATTTTGGAGAAACCGATAAAGGTTTCGGGACAGATGCTGGTGTTGATTCCGCCGGTGATCACCGCATCGTGGCTGCCGGAGAGCAGCTCTTTGATGGCGCAATCCAAGGCGGCAAAGCTGGTGGCACAAGCCGCGTCCACCACGTAGTTGGCACCCATGGCACCGATGGCAGCCGCCACACGGGATGCCTCAATGTTGAGGGTGGCACTGTCCGGGGGCTCGTTTTTATGCTCGCCGGCCATGGTGGTTTTGAGATGGCTCAAAACCTTCTCTTTTTCGTCCTCGGAGAGGGCTTTAAACGCTTCGGTCTGCTCCATGTGCCAGCGAAGCTCAGGGTAGTAGCACTTGAAGTTCAGATGGTGGCTGGTCTCGTTGCCCAGGCAACTTCCCATGATAACCGCCGTGTTCTCAAGGGGCAGCCCCTTGCCCTGAGGATAGCCGGCGGTCTCAAGGGCTTCAAAAGCCGCCACAAGGGCCATCTGCTGACTTCTGGAGATCTGCATGCCCGTTACAGGATCCTGACCGTGGGCCAGGGGATCGAAGCGAAAGGTATCCACGGTGGCGGCCAGCTTGGTGTAAGTCTTGTCCAGAGCCTTTCGGTCTTCACTGAAAAAGAGGGTGGGATCCACACGCTTGGGGTCCACCTCTTTGATGGAGTAGTGCTTGGAGACGATATTCTTCCAGAACGCCTGGGTGTCCAAAGCGTCGGGGTAGACGCAGCCCATGCCCACAATGGCGATCTCATCGTTCATCTGGGCGCCCTGGTTGGTCAGCACCTCCAGCTCACCCAGGTTGGCGAAAAGCCCCTCTTTGCTCTTCATCTGAGCGTCGTGCACCGCACTTACGGTGGTGGACTCTTTGAAAAAGGCAAGGCTGTTGCCCACAGAGTAGTTGCCCTTGTTGTAGGCCTCGTCCTCTGAGTAGTTGATGTAGGAGAGCCCTTCCCCCTTCTTGAGCTTGTCGAAATCGGGAGAATAGCCTTTGGCTGCAATCAGAAGCGAGCCGATGTTGTCCTTTTCAAAGGCGCGCTTTCGATCCGAAAGCTTCACCTTCTCAAGGATGCGCTTGTGCTCGTTGGCCACAATCTCAAGGGAAAATGGGGTTTTTATGGTTCGGCAGGCCAGCCCCACGGTGGTGCCGATACGAAGGGTGGCGATCTCCTCCTGGGCCACATCCTGATACTTTTTCATCAGGGCGCCGGTCTTGACGATCTCCTCGGTAAAGAGGTAGGGCGTTCCCAGCTGAACACCCACCTGCATCCCCTTGGATGCCAGAACAGCGGTCATGGCAGAGACAAACCAGGAGCCCGTGGCGGTCGCCAGGCCGCCTGCAAAAACGGCGGTCTGGTTTGCCATCACAGAGGCGTCCTGCTCCAGAAGGTGGGTGATGCCCATCTCCCAGAGAACCAGGCTGCTGAGGCGTCCCACGTGGCCACCCGCTTCGGTGCCCTCAAAGATGAAGCGCTTGCAGCCCGAAGCCAGGGCGTTTTTCAGCATGCCCGAGGCAGGGGTGTGCAAAAAGGTTTTCGTTCCGGCCGCTTCCAGCTCAATGGCCTGGGCGGGAATACCGCCGGCAAAAAGGGCAAAGGGTACCTTGTACTTTTTAACGGTCTCGATATGGGCGGTTACCGCGCGGTTCAGAGCCTCTATGCCAATAAGGCCGGCACCAAAACGAGGCACCTTTTTGGAGCCTTCGTCGATGATCTTTTCGGCCAGATCCGCCGGAAGGCTTCCCATGGCAAAGTAGGGGAGTCCGCCTTCCCGGAATACGGTGTCCGCAAAATCGGCGTTGTCGCTGATGTTGGCCATGGGGCCCTGCATGATGGGGTAGCGGGTCCCCATTTCGCGGGCAAAAGAGGAGTTCTCCTTTAACGGATCGTGCGCATCCACCAGAGCGGCCAGCTCGCCCACGCGAGTAAAAAAACGTGCAATCACCGAGGCCACGTCCGTGGATTCGGTCACAAAACGCTTGGCAAAAACCCCGTCCTGGCCCATAAAAAAGAGGCTCTGTACCGGATTGGCTCCTTCAGTACTGATGGGTGTGTAGCGCTTTTCGATCTCTTTCCGAAGCAGAGCGGCCCCATCGGCTTCGTTAAGATGGGCACTTTCAAGCTCGCCCATCTCTTTGACCACCTTGGTGGCCAGTTTGGAAAAGAAGCGAAAGCGGAAGGGCAGGGTTCTGCCGATGGAGACCGAATCGAACTCCTCCATCTTTTTAAGCTGATCCCGAAACGCCTCGGCCACGGGAGCTTCGTCGGTGAGGTAGAGCTGGGAGTCCAGCACCACGCCCGAAGCGCCTGCTGCAAAAAGGCCTGCTCCGGTATGAAACCCCACACCGCCGTGGACAAAGACAGGAAGGTCCCCTTTTTCAAGGTACCACTGCAGCAGAATAAAAGAGGTGTAGCGCGAGATGCACCCGCCAGCCTCTGCCCCTCGCACCACAACGGCATCGGGCTTTCCATCGGCCAGGATAAATTCGGTTCCCACATTGACCGCTTCCACCACAATTTTGGCGGATAGAGCCTTTTTGGAGATGGTCTTAAATTTTTCAGGCAGGGCCGCGGCAATCACCGCCACATCCAGGGTAGGAATACGGCTTGCTTCCAGAAACCGAAGCACTCCGCCCATGGAGCAACGCAGACGCACGCCAAAGGGAAACCCCTCTTTGGCTATGGCTTTTATGCCCTCAATGGCCGCCTTTTCATCCATGAGTTCGGTATCAAAGACAGGAAGTACGCCGGCCCGGGAGAGGGCTCTAAAATAGCCGAGGTCAAATGCGCCAGTGGGGTTGTACGCCAAAGCCGGCAGTCTGGATCCTAGGACTCGTTTAATCATTCTTTCGTGACTCCTGAGTATCGCCCGTCCCATCAGACAGCGGCATGCTGCCCCGGTTCAGGCCTGTTTCATCTTCTGCAGAAAGTTCTTTGTTAAAGGGCTATTCATTCCGATAACCCTCACAGGGGCGTCACCAAAACCGCGCCCAGCGCAGAAAGAAATGAATGGCATTCACAATTTTCGAGCCCAACGTGGCTTGCAAAGGCTATGCCAACCCAAGAGACATACAAATGAAACCCATGGTTTTCAAGGCCTTGCCTTGAAGACTTGTCCCCTTCAGACCCGGGTGATATGGTGAGAAAGTCGACACCGGATGCACCCCATGTGCATGAAAGGAACAGCGGCAACCCCTTGGGCTGCCACTTATAATAAAGAAGGTCTGTGATGCTCAAACGCAATTCGAGCCCAAAAATCCAAGAGCTCACGCCCCAGGAGCGGGAGCTCTTTACCCTGGTGGCCCAAGCCCCCAGAGCCAACCCTTTTGGTGAGGAGCGCATCTCCCTGGATCGACGCATTGCCAGTGTCTCACCCTCGACCTCTGCCACGCGAGCGGTGGAAGCCGCTGTCAAGCATGTGGAGGCCGAAGCCAGACGCCTTGAAAAAGAAGAGCGTCTGGACCTGCGCTGCTACCGAGGCGAAGACCAGCGGCTTGTGGCCGGGGTCCTCACCTTTATCTTTTTTTACAGGTATCGCAAGGAGTTTGATCGGCTCATCCGCGCCCAGGCCCGAGCCGGTGAGCACCAAATTCGCGCCAGCTTTTTAAAAGAGGCCATCTCCGGCCTTGAGGCCGCAGGCATGGGAAAAGATGAGGCGGTCCGCACCGTGGAGGGGTGCTACCAACTGAGGCGTGCCTACCACTTTATCCATCACTCCCTGGTGGGCCCCAGCGCCTCCATGATCGCCCTTCGCTACCGGCTCTGGAACAATGTCTTCACCCACGACATCACCCTCTACAGCCGGTACCTCTGGAACCGCATGGAAGATTTTTCCACCCTCATTCTGGGCGAAACGGGAACAGGCAAAGGCTCGGCAGCAGCAGCCATCGGCCGCTCGGGCTATACCCCCTATGATCGAAAAAAGGGGTGTTTTAAGGAGAGCTTCACCCGCTCTTTTCTTGCCATCAACCTCTCACGGTTCCCCGAAGCCCTCATCGAAAGTGAGCTCTTCGGCCACAGAAAAGGCTCCTTTACCGGAGCCATCGACGACTACCAAGGCGTCTTTTCACGCTGCAGCCCCTGGGGATCCATCTTTCTTGATGAAATTGGCGAGGTCTCAACCCCAGTGCAGATCAAGCTCCTTCAGGTCCTTCAGGAGCGAATCTTCTCGCCGGTCGGCAGCCACACCGAACACCGGTTCAAGGGCCGGGTGATCGCAGCCACCAACAAGCCCATGGAGCTCTTAAGAACCGAGGGCAAATTCCGGGACGATTTCTACTACCGCCTCTGCTCGGATGTGATCACCGTCCCCCCTCTTCGCCAACGTATTGAGGAGGATAAAAAAGAGCTGGAAGATCTGGTGCTGCTTCTCGTCACCCGCATGGTGGGAAAAAAATCCGACGAGCTGGCTGACATGGTGTTGGACGCCATCGCCACAGACCTTCCCAAAGGGTACCCTTGGCCCGGAAACGTCCGGGAGCTGGAACAATGCGTCAGGCGGGTGATCTTGAACCGAAGCTACCACGGGGACACCCTTCAGGCCCCGACCCAAGCCACCGACCTCTCTCAAGGGCTTGGGGAGCTCTCCAATGGGGAACTCTCCGCCCACGAGTTGGTTACCGCCTATTGCCACATGCTCTACCAGAAGTATGGAAAATTCGAAGAGGTGGCTCGACGAACCAGCCTGGACCGGCGAACCGTCAAAAAATATGTGACGGAGTGGCAAGAACGGTTGGATGGTGAAGCGGGGTAGCGCGCTGCTTCTGCGATGGCCTCCCCCTTGGTGCCAAATGCAAATTTGGCCCAAAAAATTTGCCCGTGGCCGAAGAGTCGACCACGGGCAAATGCTTTTTCACCACCACTTTTTTCCGCTGGAATCAGCTATCCCCTGCGCGACGTCCCACGGCAAGATCCCAGACGAAAAGATCCATCAAACGCGGAAACGCATCAACAGCTGCCGAACCTCTCCGGCGAGTCGCTGCAGGTCTTCAGCGTTTTCGTTGACCTCTCCACTCTCCTTTCTGATGCGCTCAACAGCATCCGATACCGTCTGCACCAGTGCCACCGCTTCATGCAGAACATTGGCCTGAGATCCCACTTCGGCGGTCATCTCTCCAAGCGAGGAGGAGGCCATTCCCACATGCCCTGCAATGTCCCGCGTGGCAACAGTCTGTTCTTCCATGGCGGCTGCAATGGCCATCACAATCTCCCCTATCTCGGAGATGGTTGATAGAATCGCCTGCATCCGCTGGTTCCCCGCGGAGGAGGCGGACTGGATGTTGCCAATGAGAGTAGAAATCTCAACCGTCGCCTCCGCGGTCTGACGCGAAAGCGCTTTGATTTCACCAGCCACCACAGCAAACCCCTTCCCCGCCTCACCGGCCCGGGCGGCCTCAATGGTTGCATTGAGCGCCAGAAGATTCGTCTGTTCCGAAATCTCGGTAATGGCCGCCGTCACCCTGCCGATCTCGTCTCCGGCCCGGGTCAGATCCTCCATGGAAGCCACGGTCTCCATGGCCTCGGCCGTGGCGGTTTGGTTGATTCCACGCGCCTTCTCCGACTGCACTGCAATTTCCTCAATGCTGCTGGAAATTTGCTCTGTGGCCGCAGCCACCTCATTCACCTTGTCGGCAGTCCCTACCATGGCAGAGACCACACTTCCAAGCGCCGCATTGACATTTTGAGCAGATGCGGCGGCCTCTCGGCTCTTCCCTTCCGTCTCCACACAACGCCCACTCATAGCCTGAGCCAAAGACAAAAGACTCTTCGACGCAGAATCCACGCCATGGGATGCATCAGAGATCTCGACAATCATACTCTGCTGACTCTCCAAAAACGCATTAAAACGCCCCGCCATGGCACCGATCTCATCCCCGCTCGTCACGTCGACGCGACGGGTCAAATCCCCCTCGCCCCGGGCTAGGTTCTCAAGAGAAAGGGTCATGCCTGCCACGGGCCTTGCCATGGCGTTGGACAGCACCATGGCCAGACCAAAGAAGAGCGCAGACACCACCAGACCGGTCAGGGCCATGGAGCTAGCCATGGACCAAAAGCCGGCTGTCACCTCTTCATAATCCACCACACCGATCAATTTCCACCCATATTTCGCTGAGGTAACCGCGCTGGCCAGGACCTTCCGGCCGTTCAGGCTCAGCACTTCTCCGTCCCCACTCAAGCCATCCAGGGCGGTATACCCTTCGTCACCCAAATCGGAGAGTGACTTGAAATTCAGCTCAGGGTGTCGCGCATCCGAAAGAAGTGTCCCCTCACCATCTACGAGAATCATGTACCCCGTCCGTCCAAATGTCACCTTGGATAAAATCTCGGTGAGACGGTTCAAGGTGATATCGAGACTGACAACACCAACCACCCTCCCGTCATCACCGGCAAGAGTCTTCACAAACCCCAGGCAGGTACCTGTAGAAGATCGGTACGCTCCCATGGAAACCACCTCCCCGGGACGGGCCAGAGCCGCCCGGTACCAGCTGCGCTTCACCGGGTTGTACCCTGCCTTGCGGGCCTTGGCGGGGTACTGCACATATCCGCCATCGGCCATGCCAACGCCCCAAACCGCATAGTCGGGATGTGTTTGACAATTTGCCTCCAAGAGAGAGTAGATTTCAGCTTCCACCCCTCCCTTTGCCAGAGGATCCATGGGGGTCAACTCATCATTACTCGCATAGGAGGTCAGCTTGCCCTTGGCACCCATAAGCCTCTTATCGCGGGCCATGAATTGAACCATACTCTCCGTTCCTCGAAAGAGAGCCATCATTGCATTGTCAATCTGTCTGAGCTCGCGGGTCGAATTTTTTATAAAACCAGAGAGCGCATCGCTTCGCATGCGACTTCCGAAAAGAGTGCACACGATCAGCATCGGTATAAAAATGGCGCAGGCAAATCCGCCCATCAGCTTCGTTCGAATGGTCCACTTCATCTATTTGACCGTTCCCTTTTTAATAGAATAGATAAAACGCCCCAAGCCCCATGGGGGCCCGGCATACTTAACAACATGTCGGCAAAGGGGAAAAATACTTGAGACAAGCGATCAAATATGGGGTCAATAGCGTGAAATAGCTATCAATGAGCATGCCCGGAATAGTAGCCCTTGATCCTCTTGATGGCGTTCATAAGGGCCTTGGCATACATGGGGTCACTGTTCTGCTTGGCCTTCATGGCTGCCACAATGACAGCGTGATGGCGTTTCAGCCGTTCGGTGTAGTCGGCCTGGGTTGCCTTGACGCGCTGGGTTAAGAAATAGTCGCTGATGGCGTCAATAATCTTCTGGGCATGGTCCTCCTTGTTCACGATCCACCGAACCCTTTGATTCAAAGATTGCACATCCCCTCTCTTTGCAAGCTCGGCCATCTGCCGCATCGCTTTTTCCACTGTGGCTGCGTCTTCAAGCATCGTCGCCACCCGGGCCGCGTCATCATAAATTCCACACGGAATCTGACAATGCGCCCCACTCATTCTGACCGAGGCAAGAGCCACCACACCGGCCACCCAACAGATCATGAACCATTTTTTCTTCATGGAAACCTCCTGAAAAATTGCTATGGGTTTGCCAGAGCCAAAAAAAGGGAGAAAAGAGGAGAAGAGAGGAGAAGAGAGGAGAAGAGAAAAACCGATGCGGTCGAAACGCCGGAACCTTTGCCACACAAGAAAGGGGTGGTGGGGTCGCCATCAGAAGAGCGTTTTTTTGCATGCCATCATAAAGAGATGGTGCATCGCTCTGGAACTTTTAAAATGCCTTTTTTTTAAGCCTGGGGCAATAGAAAAGTGTTTTAAGGGCGCTATTTTTCAAGGAAAAGACCCATCAGAGGTGGGCCGGCATGGTTTTATAAAGAGAAGAAAGGCTTTTCAGCGGCTTTTTATTGACATACCAAGAAAGACCCCATACCATTGACTTAACAACTATCGACATATCAACAAAAGAGAGAAACCCATGCCACACCACCACGCACGCAGCACCTCGTTTGGGTATCGATTCGCCATCATCCACAGAATCGGTGCGGCCCTGGTTCGAGGAGCTCTTTCAGAAGCCGGTGTCACCACCTCCCAGGTTCCTTTTTTGATGGAGCTGCTTCTCAAGGAGAGGCCTCTCACCCAGACCGAGCTCTCCGAGGCCCTGGTGATCGACCCTGCGGCCACGGCCCGAAGCTTGGACCAGCTTGAAAAAGGGGGGTACATTCAAAGGGAGGTAAACCCCGAAAACAGGCGGCAGAAGCTGGTCTCTCCCACGCCAAAAACCCGAGAACTTGAAGGGCTGCTCATCGAAACCCTTATGGGCGGCTCCAACACCCTTGTGGCAAACTTTTCCGACGATGAAAAAGAGCTTCTCCTGAGCCTTTTGGACCGCATCATCGAAAGCGGACGAGATGCCAAAAAAGCCATGGAGGAGAGGTAGAGCCCATGAAAACCGTCCCAGACCAATCTCCTTCGGCCACCCTTTTTGTGGTCTCGGCTGTTCAGTTCTTCTCACCCTTTATGATGTCGGCCGTAGGGGTTGCCCTTCCCGCCATCGGCCACGAATTTGGAGCCGGAGCCTCGCACCTGAGCATGGTGGAGATGATCTACATCCTCGCCGTCTCTCTTTGCATGCTTCCCGCAGGACGCCTGGCCGACATCCACGGACGAAAAAAGATCTTTCTTGGGGGCCTTCTTCTTTTTATTGCCGGAACCCTTCTTCTGGCCCTGGCGCCCTCCATGCGCCTTTTTATCTTTTTCCGTTTTTTCCAGGGCGTGGGCGCGGCCCTGGGCACGGCCACCAGCGTGGCCATTCTCACCTCGGTGGTTCCCCCTGCTCAAAGGGGGCGGGCCATGGGCATTGTGGTGGCGGCTGTCTACATCGGGCTCTCGGTGGGCCCCACCCTGGCCGGAGTGCTTATCACCCATTTCGGCTGGCGCTGGATCTTCTATCTCGCCCTCCCCTTTGAGGGCCTTGCCCTTCTTCTCACCCTCACCCACCTGAAGGGCGAGTGGCGAGGCGCACCGGGTGCCCGCTTTGACTGGCAGGGAAGCCTCATCTTTATGGCCGCCCTTTCCGCCCTGATCTTCGGGGCGTCACACTTTGATCAGGGGTCCATTTTCCAGGCCATTCTTGGCTGCGGGGTACTGGGCGTGGCCGGTTTTCTCCTCTTTGAAGCCCGATGCGACTCCCCCCTTCTCAATGTGCGGCTTCTGACCGGAAACAAGGTCTTTGCCTTCAGTAATCTGGCCACCCTTATCAACTACGCCGCCTCTTTTGGGGTTACCTTCTTCTTCAGCCTCTACCTTCAACAGGTCAAAGGGCTCTCCCCCCAGTCCGCAGGCTTTCTTCTCATCACCCAACCCCTGGTGCAGGCCCTCTTGTCCCCCCTTTCGGGAAGGCTTTCGGATCTCTACCCGCCCGCCCGCATCTCCACCTTTGGCATGGCCATCTGCACCGTGGCCCTGGGCCTCTGCACCTTGATCGACCAGGCAACCCCCCTGCCCCATATTCTCGCGGTACTGGCCCTTATGGGTACGGGGTTTGGTTTCTTCTCCAGCCCCAACATGACCACGGTGATGGGAAGCGTGGCCCCCAAAGACTACGGCATTGCCTCAAGCCTTATTGCCACCATGCGGACCATCGGCATGCTTGTCGCCATGACCACCATCACCTTTATGCTCACCCTCTTTATGGGAGATGCCCCGGTCACACTTAAAACCGCCGATGCGTTCCTGCGCACCATGAAAACAGGCTTTTTGATCTTCACCCTCTTAAGCATCGTCGGTATTTTCTGCTCCATGGGCCGGGTGGAAAATGGGGCCCAAACAACCGCATCCCAATCCTAAAAACGCGAAACGGCCAAGGCTTTAAAAAAACCTTGGCCGTTTGTAAACAGAGGCAGCGTGCCTTCGGCGAGCCGCTTTTTGGAAAAAAATGGCTTCCGAGCACGCGCCTTATGCGGGTTGATCCGCCCAATATCCCACGACACGGGCACAGATCAGAAGGGCCTTCTCCATATCCTGAAGACTCACCCACTCCATAGGGCCGTGGGGATTCTGCATGCCGCAGAAGATATTGGGGGTGGGAATGCCCTTTTCGGTCATCAAGGAACCGTCGGTGCCACCCCTAAAGGCGAGCATGTTGGGCAGAAACCCTTCATCCACGTAAGCCTTTTTGGCAATCTCGACAGGTCGCATGTCGTTTTCCAACCAGTAGCGCATGTTGCGGTACTCTTCACGCACGGTGCAGGTGATGCGCGCTCGGGGCTCGGTTTTTCCCACCACCTCACAGATCTCTTCCAGAAGTCTGGCCTTCTCTTTCAGGCCCTCCATCTCAAAGTCACGCAGGTTCAAAACCATATCGACTTCAGCTGCGTTTCCGTGGATCCCCTCCATAAAGATAAAGCCCTCGCGCCCTTCGGTGGACTCGGGAGAGAGGCGGTGCTTGGGAAGCATCTCCACTATCTTTGAGGCGAGATAAAGGGCGTTGACCAGCCTGTCTTTGGCGCAGCAGGTGTGGATGGAGACGCCCTTGATGTTGATGTCGGCCTTGTCGGCTGAAAAGGTTTCGGCCACAAGATCACCAGGGTTTTCGCCGTCCAGAGTGTAGGCAAAGTCAGCCCCGATATCGGCCATCAGCTTATCGGAGACCCCTTTTCCGATCTCCTCGTCCGGGGTAAAACAGATGCGCACATCACCCCTTGGAATCTCGGGATGGGCCTTCATATGGTCAATGAGCCCCATGATAATGGCAATGCCCGCCTTGTCGTCAGCGCCCAGAAGGGTGGTGCCACTGGCTGTTACAATGTCTTCCCCCTCTTTGCCCCGAAGATGCGGGTTCTCTTCCGGGTCGATTACCACAGCCGGGTCATCGGGAAGCACCATGGCCGTTCCATCCCAGCTCTTATGGACAATGGGGACCACACCCTCGGCATGAAACGAGGGTGCCGTGTCCACATGGGCCACAAAAGCAATGGTGGGGATTTTTCGATCTTCGACATTTCCCTTAAGGGTACCGAAAACCACGCCATAATCGGTGAGCTGCGCGTCTTCGATACCCAGCGCTTTGAGCTCGTCCACCATCATGCGGGAAAGGTCGAGCTGACACGCCGTGCTGGGCACAGACGATGAGTTGGGGTCGCTCTGGGTGTCGACCTTGCAATAGCGCACAAAGCGCTCTTCCAATCTTTCGATTCGCGATTCTGACATCTTTCACTCCTTTGTCGCTTTTTTAAAAAAAAGCTCCGCAAAAATCTTTTCGGTTGGCACCACCACTCTCCCCGGAAGGGGAGAGTGGTGGCGCCGAGAAGCAAATAGGACGTGCCAACGGCACGGAGTATTTGCGAACCTGGGGTCCAGGAGATCATCGCCTGGCCGCCGGAGGCCTTCTCTTTTAGCCAGCGAGATGGCAGGCCACAAAATGGCCTGGAGCGATCTCTTTCAGCTCGGGCGTTTCACTGGTGCAGGCACCAATTTTTTCGTAGTAGCAGCGTCCGGCAAAACGGCACCCGGCTGGCGGGTTGATGGGGCTGGGCACATCGCCTTCCAGAATGATCCGCTCTCGGGCCAGGTTGGGTTTAGGGATGGTGATGGCGGATAAAAGCGCCTTGGTGTAGGCGTGCACGGGATTGGTAAAAATGGTTTTGTAATCGGCCATCTCCACGATGCGCCCCAGATACATGACGGCAATGCGATCGGAGACGTGGTGCACCACCGACAAATCGTGCGAGATAAAGAGATAGGTCAGCCCCATCTCTTTCTGAAGGTTATCGAGAAGGTTCAAAACCTGGGCCTGAATACAGACGTCCAGGGCTGAGACCGGCTCGTCAAGCACGAGAAATTCAGGGTTCAGGGCCAGAGCTCGGGCGATCCCCACGCGCTGACGTCTTCCGCCGTCCAGCTCATGGGGGTAGGCTCCGGCAAGGCGAGGGCTAAGCCCCACGATATCCATCAGCTCTTTTACGCGCGTCATGCGCATGGAGGCGCTGCCCTCCTTTTTCACATCCAGAGGCTCGGAGATAAGATCCGCCACGCAGAGACGGGGGTTCAGGCTGGAGTAGGGGTCCTGAAAGACCATCTGCATGCGGGAGCGCATCTCCTTCATCTCTTTTTTGGGAAGGGGCAAGATGTCCTGACCGCCAAAGAGAACCTCTCCATGGGACGGCTCCAAAAGCCTTATCACCGCGCGGCCTGTGGTGGATTTTCCGCAGCCCGACTCCCCCACCAGACCTAAGGTTTCGCCTTTTTTAATGGTAAAGGTGACATCATCCACAGCGTGGAGAGGTCCCTTTTTGGTTTCAAAATATTTCTTCAGGTTTTTGACCTGGATAAAGGGCGCACTCATGCGGCAGCACCTCCCTGAGCTCTTTCGTTAAAACAGGCCACCATGTGCCCGTTTTCAAGGGTCACCGGCTTGGGCTCTTCTGTTTTGCGCCGCTCGATGGCCATCTCGCACCGGGGGTGAAAGGGGCCACCCGAAGGCATATCGGTGGGATCAGGCGGCAGACCGGGAATCACAGCCAGGTTCTCCCTCTCCTCTTCCACATCGGGAATGGAGGCAAAAAGCCCTTTGGTGTAAGGGTGCCTCGGATTTTCGTAGAGCAGCTCGGTGGTGGCCTCTTCCACGATACGCCCCGCATACATAATGGCGACCCGGTCGCAGGTTT
>JAKSCC010000204.1 GCA_022360815.1 Desulfobacterales bacterium | reverse complement strand
CGGCGCTTCGGACGCCTCGATATTTTGATCAACAACATCGAGCGCGGCGGCATGCCGGTGGTCCATGGCAGCTACACGAGAAACCAGTGGGAGCTGGAGGTGGCCACCACCTTGACGGCCAAAAGGTGGGTGTTTGAGGAGGCGCTGCCTTATTTGAAAGAGTCTCCGGACGGCGCGGTGATCAACATCTCATCCATTGCAGGGGTTGTGGGACGAAGCGGGCCTGCCAGCTATATTTTTAACGAGGGGTACTCGGCACTGAATCGCGGGATCTCTCTTCTTACCGAAACCTGGGCCCGGCTTGGCGCACCCAACGTGAGGGTGAACGAGCTGATGCTGGGGATTGTGGACACGCGGCACGGAAAAAAGACCAGGGGGTGGGGCATGCATCCTGAAGAGGTGAAAGAAGGGCTTTTGGAGCACACCCTTCTCAAGCGCACCGGGACCCCCCAGGATGTGGTCAAGGCCGTCCATTTTCTTCTTTTTGATGCGCCTTTTATGACGGGCTCCACTCTTCGTCTTGACGGCGGATATGTTTTGGGGGGAGAGTCCATCTGGCCCATGCCCGAAGGGGTCGAAAAATTATAATCGTCTTAACCATTTAACTGTTGTTTTCCTCGGGGGCCGTGCCGCAAACCACGCTTTTTGCAGAGCTTTTTTTGAAAAAAAGCGGCCCGATGAAGGGTAAGTGGCTTATTTCATATGGATTGATTTTGAGGGGATTCCCAGCAGAAACACCTTGATCCATTCAAACCCGAACTTCATGATCGCCACATCATCCCGCCTCAGCTTCATCTGAAGTTCCTTCTTGATTTTGCAGCGCTTGAAAAAAGAGCTTTCAAACAAAAAGCTTCGAAAGCCCTCCACATTGTATGCCGCCATAAAGGCCATCTTTCCCTTTTGACCCGAGGGGCCCTCGGGGCCAAATGTGGCAGGGGTAAAGAGGGCTTCCACTTCGCCCCAGAGCTCGTTCATGGCGTTGTGTTTTTCAGCGCTTTGATCTTTGCGCCACTGCTCTGGGGTGAGTGTCTGGCTTTCGTGGATCCCCTCACAAAACCCAGGGGGCTTCAGCGTGAGGATTTGCTGTTTTTTCCCTTTATCGTCAAACCAGATGCCGTGCTCGGCCGGAAAGGTTCGGCAGGTGTCGGGGCGGTGTTCGTAAGCCGTGCACCCTTTGTTCGAAAGAAAGATGCAGGTGGCATCTTCCTCTTCTTTCATGCGCAGGAGAAGCTCAGGGAAGCACTTTCCCTCGCGCAGTACCGCATCGGTGTAGGTGTCGATAAACGCTTCTGAGGTGATGCCCAAGCCCTGCTTCAAGCGAAGCACATCGTAGGGTGAGAGAAAGAGATTGAGGTTTCGGCAGCAGCGGTTGAAGCACGAAAGCCCGGAGTGGCACTTGAAATGGAAGGTCTCTCCCGGTGCAATATACCCTTCAAGGGCTTCAGGGGTGTCTTGAACGATTTTGGTCATCTTTACCTTCTTTCTCTTTCAGAAACGATGCGTGTTGCAAACACGTGATGGGAAACTCTTGCGGGCTCAGCCCGTCCAGACATGTGGGGTGCCCAGGGACACCAGGCATGTCACAGGAGGATCATTTCGGCGATGGTGAGCTTTAGTCTGTCTGAAAAACCGGTCTCCTGGCGCAAGGCTCGCTCTATGGCGGCCATCTCCTGATAGAGGGGGGTGCGATTCAGGGGGAGGGCGGCCTTTCCGCTCTCTTCGTAAACAGGGCAGCCGGGGCTCTCCATCACCTTGCCGTCGGGCCTCTCCAGGATGTGGGCCACGCCGTGGAGTCGGCACACCATGGGGCGGTGGGTGTAGGCGAGGCACCTGCCCTCATCCATGAGGGGGCAGGGGATCTTTTCGCTTGATCCGCTGTCTGCTTTTTTGTGGAGTTGTGGGGTGACCTCCTGGGCTCTGAAGATCACCTTGTTCAAGGTCTCTTGGGGAAGGCTTTTCAGGCCCTCTTTGAGGTAAAAGAGCTCCAGAAGGGTGTGGTGGTAAAAAAGAGAGTAGCAGCAGTTGTCGGTGCAGCCCCTGCAGGTGAATCCGGAGGCCGAGGCGCTGGTCTCGTACGCCTGGTCCATCTTTTCAAACAGCGCTTGTATCTTCTTGACCCATGCTGGGTCCTTGATAGGAATCAGGGGTTGTGCGTGTCTCATGTGACATCCTTTGATCTATTTGTAAGCACTCTCCCTGTGTGTGTGGATTGAAGTCCCACAGAGGCACAGAGGGTGCGGCCTTGTCTCATTTGAATGTGTTGTATCACGGCATCGATAACCTGGAGAGCCTGTTAAACGAGAGACGATGGAAAAAAGAGCCTCTCGTAGAGTTCCAGCGCGTAGCGGTCGGTGATACTGGCAATAAAATCACACACCGAGCGTTCGCGGCTGGATGAGGTGTTCATATCGGGCATCTCCAGTGCATCGAGTTCTCGAGCAAAGATGGTGTTGTTCTCGTCATCTAAGAAAAAGGTGTAGAGCTCTCTTAAGATCTTTTTCGATTTGATAAATTCGTTGTGAACCCTGGGGGATCGGTAGACGTTGTGGTAGAGAAAGCTTCGCAACTCGTCCATGGCCTGATGGACCTTTTCGGTGATCTCAAGCTTCATCTCACCGTTTTGAGGGGTCGAGGTGTAGATCAGGTCTTTCACCATGGTGGTGGCCCGCTCAGGGTGGCTTGCTCCCAGGGTTTTGACACAGTTTTCTGGGATATCGGCTTCACAGATTACCCCGCTTCGAATGGCGTCATCCAAGTCGTGGTTGAGGTAGGCCATGATGTCGGCCACACGAACCACCTGTCCCTCCGCTGTGCAGGCCATCTCGTTTTTGTCTTTCGGAAGAATATTGCCGTACCCTTTGGAGTGTTTGAGAATGCCGTCGCGTACCTCATGGGTGAGGTTTAAGCCCTCACCGTTTTTTTCAAGGATGTCGATAACGCGAAGGCTTTGGATGGGGTGTGAGAAGTTTCCGGAGTAGATCTCTTTTAAGACGGTTTCGCCGCTGTGGCCAAAGGGGGTGTGGCCTAAATCGTGGCCCAGGGCAATGGCTTCGGTTAAGTCTTCATTGAGGCGCATGGCTCGGGCGACGGTTCGAGCGATCTGGGCGACCTCCAAGGTGTGGGTGAGGCGGGTGCGGTAGTGCTCTCCCAAGGGGGAGAGGAATACCTGGGTTTTGTGCTTGAGGCGTCTGAAGGCATTGCAGTAGACGATTCTCTCTCGATCCCGTTGAAATTCCGTGCGGACGGGGCAGGGCTCTTCCGGTGTGACCCGCCCTCTGGAGTGGGTACTTGGCAGCCCATAGGCAGAGATGAAGTTCTCTTCTCGCTTTTCGAACTCTTCCCGTGAAGTCATGTGGCGCAGCTCCTCATCAACAAAATTTGGGGCCATCAAAAAAAGTATTTATATAACAGGCGGCGGGGGAACACAATGCTCAGGCCTTGTGCCGGCGTAAACGATGGCATATCATGGGGAAATTGGGGGTGCCCGAAGCGTTGGTGGGTGGCACCTGTTTTCTTTGATACATGAGGTGGGGTTTGGGTATGGCATCGGGGCATCATCTGATACTGGGAACGCTGACCGATCGGCTGACTGGCGCACCGATAGAAGACTCCCATGATGAGCGGTATCGCCAGCGTATCGTGGCTCATCTTCTTGATATTTGCGGCTTTAAAGCAGACGAGATTGAAGCGGGCCGCCGTGTGGTGCTTCGGGTTGGTGTGAAAGAGGCCTCTTTTCCTTTGGATTTTTTGGTGCAGCTTAAGGGGCGAGCGGCCATGGTGGTGCGATACGGGCCGGGCTCTCTGGTGACCCGATACCGATCCGCCCAGGCTCTCTGTCGTTTTTTGTCGGACCATGAGATTCCGGTGGCCATTGTTACCAATGGGGAAGAGGTCCACCGCCTGGATGGTCCGAAAGGGACACCGATTTCAGAAGGGTTTGACGCCATTCCCACGCGTCAGGAGCTTTTGGGGCTTTTGAAACATTTGCCATTAAAGGGCGTCTCTTCTGCTCACCGGAAAATGGCCGAGAGGCTTCTTTTTGCCTATGAGGTGGATGGAAGTTGCCCGTGTGATGATACCATTTGTCGCCTTTGACTTTTTGGCGTTAAGCGGCCGAAATCATGGCGATGTAGGACGTGAGGTGCATGTGGAAGAAGAGAGACAAGGCGATGTGTATTGGATGAAAAAAGCGTTGGATGAAGCCCGCTTGGCTCTTGATGAGGGGGAGTTTCCCGTGGGGTGTGTGGTGGTCTCAGAGGGTGAGGTGGTGGCCACAGGGCGCAGGCGTGGGACGGCCCACGGCCCGGGAAACGAGCTGGATCATGCCGAAGTGGTCGCCCTTCGTACCCTGATGGCCCAAGGAGGGCTTGCGTCGGGCAAGAAGGCGACCCTTTACTGTACCATGGAGCCGTGCCTGATGTGTTTTGCGGCTATTTTGCTCAGTGATATCGGCAGGGTGGTGTGGGCCTTTGAAGATGTTATGGGGGGCGGCACATCGTGCGACCTCTCCAGTGTGGGGCCGTTGTACCAGGAGAAGGGGCTTGAGGTGGTCTCCAGGGTGCGTCGGAACGAATCCCTGGCGCTTTTTAAAGCTTTTTTTTCTCGGCCGGACAATGCCTACTGGCAGGGGAGTTTTTTGGAGCAATACACGCTAAAGGCCGCAGTTGGGGCATAAGGGGTTTGCACATCCCCGAGCACCTAAAGCGTCCGGTTTTTTTTAAAGGGATTAACAACCCGGAAAAAGTCACTTTTTTCTTGCATTTGCGCCCAATCTTCTATAAATAGAACGTTTGTTGATGATACATTATCCGCGAAATAGACAGTGATTGCGGAGAGATAGCTTGAAACACCAGACCACGAGGAGGAGAACATAGCTAACCGCAGCAGAATTAACGTCAACAACAAGATCAGAGCAAGAGAAGTCCGCGTCATCGGTTCCGACGGAACCCAGCTTGGTGTGCTTCCTATTCAGAAGGCATTGAACCTGGCCGCTGAAGGCGGTTTGGATCTTGTTGAGGTGGCGCCGAACTCCAATCCTCCTGTATGCAAGATCATGGATTTTGGTCGATTTAAGTACGAAGAGACCAAAAAGCGCCAGGAGGCCAAGAAGAAGCAGAGCTCCTTCCAGATGAAGGAGATCAAGGTGCGGCCCAAGACAGGTGACCATGACCTGGAGACCAAGGTCGGCCACATCAAAAAGTTCATCGGCAAGAAGCACAAGGTGAAAGTGACATGCATGTTCCGCGGTCGTGAGATTACCCTCTCCAGCCTTGGACGTGAGCTGCTCGCCCGCGTTGCCGAAGAGACTGCAGACGTCGCGACGGTAGAGCAGATGCCCAAGTTCGAAGGGCGTACCATGTTCATCATCCTCGCTCCCAAAGCGTGATGCGTGTGAGGGGCTGTTTTTAAACGCAGCCCTTTGGCGGTATCACAACCCCCTTTTGCAAACGAGTGCGATTCTTCCGCTTCCATCGCACAGCGTGCCCATTGGGCACCCCGTGTTGATCGGATGACGTGTGGGAATCGATTCTTTTTTGTAAAAACATCGAAGCTGCCTGCGATTCCGGGGCTCCCCGTTTCCCGGTTCGGGGCGTGACCAAGAGATGAATTGGGCCTGCAACGTGTGTTCTATACGAGAGTGCCTTGCGAGCCAAATGAAACGAAAGAGGTTATTTAACACCATGCCTAAAATTAAAACCAACCGAGCTGCTGCAAAGCGCTTCAAAAAGACCGGTTCCGGCAAGTACAAGTTCAACAAGGCCAACTCGAGCCACATCCTGACCAAGAAGACCACCAAGCGTAAGCGTTCTCTGCGTGTTGCTCAGGTTCTCGATGCGAGCAACGTAAAGTCCGTTAAGCGCATGCTTCCCAACGGGTAGCTGCCGGAAATTTTGTATAAGCCACTCCACCCTCCATCCACAGGTTGTGTGAGATCGTTAGGGTATAGCGAGACGGGCTTGATAGAGATGGGTTTTTCCCATCTGGTCATTTTGAAGAAAAAACAAAAACGGTGGCCGTCAGAGTCTTCAAATAACGAAAAGAGGCCTGACGGATTCTAAGGAGATAGACATGAGAATTAAAAGAGGATTTAAAGCGAGACAGCGCAGAAAAAAGGTTCTTAAGCTTGCCAAAGGCTTTCGCGGAGGTCGCAGCAAACTGTTTCGTACCGCGGCTGATTCCGTAGACAAGGCGCTTAACTACGCCTACCGCGACCGCAAGCAGAGAAAGCGCAACTTCCGTCGCCTCTGGATCGCCCGTATCAACGCTGGCGCCCGAATGAACGATCTCACTTACAGCAAGTTCATCCACGGTCTCAAGAAGGCCAACATCGATCTTGACCGTAAGGTTCTCGCTGAGCTTGCAGTGTCTGATCCTGCAGCCTTCTCCGCCATCTGCGCCAAGGCAGCTGAGCAGCTCCAGTAGATCGAATCCCTGCCATATTCGGGTCGTGCGTATCGCGGCCTTCATGCCGCGGCGGCCGACCCGCTTTTTCGGATGGGACTTTTTCGGGGTAAGGAAAGGGCTTGATTTAAAATCAAGCCCTCCTTGCCTCGTTTTTTTAACAGGTCCCGACCTCCCAGGTTGAGGCCATCCAAATTGGACATGTAGCGCGACCGTGGAAAACACAATCGAAAAGATCGCAAGGGAGGCCATCGCCGAAATCGATGCCGCCTCTGACAGGAAAAGCATGGAAGCCCTTTCCACCCAATACTTGGGTCGAAAGGGTTTTGTGACTCAGTACCTGAAGGGGATTTCGTCTCTGCCCGAGGCCGAGCGTCCCATGGCCGGCAAGCGCGCCAACGAAGTGAAAAAAGAGCTTGAAGCGCGAATTGCCGATCGTCTGGTCGCCATTGAAGCGGCTGCCGAAGCGGCCGACCCCGGTATTGACGTCACCCTGCCCGGCCGAACCGAGCCCATCGGTTCTCTTCATCCTCTCACCCGAATTATGACCGAGATGTGCGAGATTTTTGCGCGCCTTGGTTTCTCCGTGGTGGAGGGCCCTGAAGTGGAGTACGACTACTACAACTTCGAAGCCCTCAACAT
>JAKSCC010000344.1 GCA_022360815.1 Desulfobacterales bacterium | reverse complement strand
CAGAGTCGCGGGTGCCGGCACCGGAAACACCCCGTGGGCACAGGTAACGGTTCCGCTTCCCAAGGGGATGGGTGAGCAAGTGATCTGGGTAATTCCGAGGTAATCCACGGCAAGAACGGTTCCCACAATATCAGCCACCGCGTCAATGCCGCCCACCTCATGAAAATGGACGGTGTCGATCTCGCATCCATGAATCTTGGCCTCGGCAACGGCAATGCGGTGAAAAACCGCCAAGGCTCTATCTTTTACGCTCTTCTTCAACGAAGAGTTCGCAATCAAACACCGGATCTTTTTATAGTCCAGAGCGTGGTGGTGGTGGTGATCCCCATGGTGATGCGCATGGCTGTGGTCATGGACCGTAATATCCACGGCTGTGATGCCGCTTTTGTTGACCTCTTTTTCCGTGATATCAAAGCGATCTTCCAGAAGCGGGGTCAGCTGCTCTTTGAGCCAGTCTACGGGAACCCCCAAATCCACCAGAGCGCCCAAGGCCATATCGCCACTCAAACCGGAAAAACAGTCCATATAAAGATGCATGATCACGCCCTTTCAGCATACCGGGTAAGGATGGTAAAAAGCAGCTCCGCGCAGGCCGTCATATCAGAGAGGGTGATGGACTCGTTTGTGGTGTGCACATCGGTCATGCCGGTGCCAAGGACCCCTGCCATAATCCCTTTTCCAAAGAAAACGTTGGCATCGGAGCCGCCTCCGGCCCGCTCGGTTACAATGGTGCGGCCAAGGCTTTTTCCCGCCTCCTGGGCCAAAGCCACCACAGGGTGATCATAGGGAACATGGGTGCCGGGAAAGTCTTCCTTGACCTCAAGCTCATAGCGAGGAAGCTCACCATCCCCCCCTGCTCTCTCAACCGCTTCTTGAAATGCATTCTTAATGTTGTTCACCACAGCATCGAGTTTCTCTTTGCTGTGGCTTCGAGCCTCTCCGGTTACCACCACTTTGTCTGGGACGATATTGGTGGCAGCTCCTCCCGTGATCTTGCCGATATTGCATGTGGTTTCATGATCGATGCGGCCACAGCTGATACGGGTGATGGCATCTGAGGCGATGGCTATGGCGTTGATGCCCCTCTCCGGCGCCATGCCGGCATGTGCCGAAAGCCCGTAGACATGGGCGCTGTACCCTATGGCATACGGAGCATTGGTCACCACGGCCTCGGTGTTCTGGCAATCCAGAACATAGCCCATTTTGCTCTGAAGCTGATCGCTGTCAAAGGCCTTGGCCCCCAGAAGCCCCACCTCTTCGCAGACGGTAAAGACAATCTCCACCGGCGGACGGGGCAGCCCCTTCTCCTTCAAAGATTCCAGAACTTCCAAAACAATAACAAGGGCGCTTTTGTCATCGCCTCCAAGAACCGTTTCGCCCTCGCTTCGAAACACCTCGCCATCAAAGGCGACCTTAACGCCATCAGCTGGCGTCACCGTATCCATATGACCGCTTAAAAGAATCGGAGGAAGATCCACATTGCCGGAGAGTTTCGCAAAAAGATTTCCCGTCTGGCTACCGCACGCCTCATGGGCATTGTCAAAGGAGACCTCTGCCCCCAAAGCTGTCAGCTCTTCTGCAAGAATTTCAGAGACCGCCTTCTCTTTTCTGGAGGGGCTGTCGGTTTCGGCAAGACGAATAAATCGCCGGGTCAATCTCTCTTTATTGATCATGGTAATCTCCCATGGAAAATACGGTTGGTCCGCGCCCCAAAAACGCAACAGCCCACGCGCTTCATTTCCATGAAGAGTCAGTCTGTCCTTCTGCGTCTGTCTTTAACGTGCCGGTATATTGATTTTGAGGCAACACGGAGGTGACATCTGATACGGTATGATATAGAAAGGAACATATCATCCGAAGGATATCGGCAAGACATGCCCTGACCTTACCCGATGCGCCTGCCCGTTTCAACGCCAAAACGAGGTACAAAACGCCTTAAAAAGCGTTGACAAGCCCCCTGTAATGCAGGTAAGGTCTCGCTCGAAACGTGAGGGGAGCAACCTTGTGTTCAAAATTCATAAAGAAATATGGAAGCACGCAGCGTTCTGGTGATGCTCCCGGACTTCAAATCCGGTGTGAGGCGTTAACACCGTCTCGGGTGGGTTCGATTCCCATGTGCTTCCGCCAAATATTCAAAAGGCCCGATAAGAAAAAACCTTATCGGGCCTTTTTGTTTTCCGGATAAAGTTCAGGGGTATAGATTTTCCCGAAAAGAGTCTCTGGCCCAACAAAGCAAGTCATCTTTTTTTCATTCCTGAAAACCCTTTTCTCAGAAGCAAATCATTCAAGGGATACAGCCCCATATTAAGGATCTCTTCACAGATCACGGCCAAAAAAATGACCACAAGTCGCATCAATCATTCCCCTTTATTTCACATCCTACCTCAGGGTTTCCTCACGGATTGATGGCCACCGGAAACAGACTCCCCCCACACTGCCTCCTGTTGGCCATTTCTGTGTGGACAAAAAATAGCTTTCATTAGAAAAACAAGTTGTGGCAACCGCTTCTGCCGCGGCAGCAAAGGATTAAAAAGAAAAACCGGCTTGCCTCGCTTAAAACACACGCCAACCCGGATACTTCAAAAGAAAACGATCTGACACTTCATCTATCCGGGCTGTAAAAATCATATTTCTTGCCAGATGTTGAGGATGGCCTCGGCATCGGAGACGCCCTCATGGACAACGTCGATGCGCTGGGGTTCGGCGTACCCTAAGCCAAGCTCGGCGGCATAGCGAAGCTGCCTCTGCTCCCAGATGGTTTTACGCACATAATTCTTATCAAGTCCCACTAGCATGGCGTGCCGTTTCAGGACGGCCAGCCCCACGGAGTCTGTTGCCACGCGATCTTTTCCTGCCACCACAATCCTTGGAGAAGCAAACTTCATCCAGGGGTAAGCGGGCCCTCCTGATATAACCACCTCGGTGGCGTCGATGACGGTCATGCTGGAATAGGGCCGGCAAAGATTAAGCTCCACCACCTTTTCACAGAAATCTATTTCGTGGAGCCTGTGCTTTAAGGTCATGCGCTCGTTGGGATGAAGAAGCCCCACAAACGCCTTGATTCCCGCCGTAAACTCCGCCTGGTCAAACACCATCTCATGATTCTTCATCACCGGAACGTTGACGAAATGGTCAAAGTGTCGAATGGACTCGGGCACCTTGAACGATTGGGTCAGGTAGTGGCATTTGGGATGGGTGAAGGTGATGTACCCTTTGTTCTCCCAGGGAAGAATCTGAACGCCCTCTTCCAGAGCCACATCGTAGATGCCTGAAAACATCATCTGCAAAAGGGTGGGGCTTCCAAGGGCGGCCCGCTCGCAGACAAAGACGGTTTTGGGATTTTCCGTACGGGCCACAACGGCCCGAATCACATGACGAAGCACTTCGGGATTGGTGCAGGTGGGTACCTTGTGGGAGAGATCCGTAAAATCGAGCATCTGGATCACGTTGTTGGGTTTGATGCAGACGCTCTGGCCGGGAAGTATCTCATCCAGGCCGCCGGCCAGCTCAATGGCCTTTGCTACCGAGGTTCCCAGATCCCCATGGGAGGCCATGCCCACCAGAGAGCGCCCGTTGCCATCGGTATAAAAGGCGTCGATATCGGTGGCTGGATCCCCGGTGGGATAGTGCTCATCAACCCCTGGGCTTTCTGGATTGCTTACCGATGCCAGGGTCTTCTCCTGAGCCGACTCCACATACACCTCCTGGGCCCTTGAAACAGACGGCCCTCCCAGGGGCAGGGCCATGGAGGCAAGCACCACACCTGCGGCGGTGAGAAAGTTCCTCCGCGTGAGGTAGCCGAACCCTTTTTCAGAGCGATTCACCGTCAAATGGTAAGATCGCTCCAAACTCTCTTCCACAAGGCGAAACGCCTGATCCGTGGCCAGCATCTCCTCTATGCCCGCGTAATAGGGAATGACGGCACACTCTGGTATCTCTTTTGTGTCTGCCACATCAAACAGCGCCTTGCCAAACTTCGACTCCAGGTAGAGGCGGCGCTCTTCAGGGGT
>JAKSCC010000244.1 GCA_022360815.1 Desulfobacterales bacterium | reverse complement strand
TTTCTATTTTATGGTAGCGATGCACGGAATTGAACCGCGGACACTGCGGATATGAGCCGCATGCTCTAACCAACTGAGCTACATCGCCATGATCGGTGCCTCTTCTCTTGCCAAGAGACAAAGAGCTTTTAATCCATTTTAAAAGCAGCGTCAAGGGTTTTTGTGCTTGAGAAATGAAAGGAGGCGGAAAACAAAAAACCGGCTTTCATCTGAAGATGAAGGCCGGTTTTATATAAGATGGTAGCGATGCACGGAATTGAACCGCGGACACTGCGGATATGAGCCGCATGCTCTAACCAACTGAGCTACATCGCCACAAAATGGCTTGGTTCTGGCTTCATGTGAAAGAAGGGCTCTCACGCGAAGACAGATGGTATTTAACTGTTTTGGTCGGTGGCGTCAAGGGATTTCTGGTGGAAACTTTAAGAAAAAGAGGTGGTGTGGTGGGTGAAAATAAAAAGGGCTGCTCTCTTTCCATAGATGGAAAAGAGCAGCCCTTTGATCTTGCTTTAAAAAAGAGCGCCAGATGGCCTCTTTTTAGAACTCGGGCTCAATGTATTCAGGAACGTTGACGTCCTGAAGCTCGGGGCCGAGGTAGGTCCTTTCGTTGGGGGCCAGAACGCCCAGGGAGAGGGCGATGAGGGTCCAAAGATGGACAACATGGTAGTGGGCACCATAGTGCTCGCTCAGCTCATGAATCTGGGCGTGGCAGTTGTGGCATGCTGCAATGCAGTAGGTGGCACCGGTTTTCTGGATCTGAGCGTCTTTGATCTTGCCGTAGGCGAGACGCTCCTCTTTGTATCCAGACTGGAGAAAACCGCCGCCGCCGCCGCAGCAGAAGTTGTTGCTCTTGTTGGGGTACATGTCGACAAAGTTCTCTTTGCCTACCACAGACTCCACAACAAAGCGCAGGTTGTCTGCTGTCTCATCGCCGTAGGTTTTGCGGATGATCTGGCAAGGGTCTTGTACGGTAAACTTGATACCGAGTTCCTTGTTCCAGTCTGAGTTGACAGGAAGTTTGCCTTCACGAATCCACTGGGCGTAGAGGTTGTACATGGTCTCGACTGTAAAGTCGTGCTCGATATTGAATTTTTTCAGTCCTGCCAGGACTGAGAAGGTGACGTGCCCTCATTCGGTGTTGAGGAACGTTTTGCACCCCAATTCGTTGCACTTCTCGGCGCTGGTTCGAGTCAGCTTGTCCCAGCCTTCGTCGTCAGAGAGGAACATGCAGTAGTTTTCACCGCCCCAACCTTTGCTGCCGTAAGTCCAGTCGGCACCGACGATGTTGAGGATTTTCCAGAGGGGAACCATCTCCTCGGGTTCGGTCATGGGCTCGCGGGAGTTCTGGTTGAGAAAGAATTCGGCGCCCTCTTTGTCGATGGGGGCCTGAAGATTTTTCTCTTCCCACATGGGCTGAGATTCTTTGACTTCATCCAGAACGTCTTCACAGACAAATTCAAAGTCTTCCTGGGTGCAACCCATGGCACTGCAGGTGTCGTTGGCAACGGCCATGTCGCAGGATCCGAGAATGCCCTTGGGGCGCTCTTCTCTGGGGCGCAGCTGGCGTGCATTGTACACAAGCTGTGGGATGTTGATTTCCATTGGGCAGATTCGAACGCAACGCTGGCACATGGAGCACATCCAGACCCAGTCGTGGTTGGCGATCTCTTCATCCATGCCCAGGGCGGCCATGCGCAGGAATTTTCTGGGGTCCATGTCGGCCAATCCGGTTGCCGGACAGCCCGAGGCACAGAGCCCGCAGGTCAGACAGGCGTTGAGGTTTCCGCCTTCTGGCAGAATCTCCATCACCTTGTCTTTGAAGACACTTTTGGTGTCTCCGCCGATTTTGATTGCCTCAGCCATACTACATTATCCTCCGTGTCATTTTTCCCATCGCCATCCAAATGGGGGATTTGTTTTGGGGGCGACAGAAAAGGATGATGTGCTCCCACAACACAAAAGAGCAAATCGGTAATTATATGAATGGTATAATCAGTGAAACCCTTACGTTCACAACTGTCCCGAAAAAAAATGTATACCATAGCGTCCTTTTCAGGACAATAGTGTTTCTACTCTTAAAGTTGAAGGTGTGTCAATAAGAATAAACAAAGCATATCGAGTAAATAACCCGGGTTTGGCACCTTGGTTTTACCCATTTTGCTTGATGTATTCGAAGGCGTTTGGGACCGAGTTTTTTTGTAAAAGCATTGTGATTACGGTGTTTCTGAAGAAATGATTGAGGCATGTTTTGGGATAGAATGGAGGGGTGGTGTGGACTTTGAGGTGGGGATTTATTACGCGATACAAGTAAAATACGGAGGTTTTAGAACTGAATAGTTATTGCATCAAAACGAGTAATCTATTGATCGTTTGTATCAGCGGAATTGATGAGGCGGGGCTTGCGTTTTACAAATGCGATTGTGATAAGGGCAGCGAGTGAAATGCCAAAGGCATTTGCCACCATGTCGAGGAGTGAGAAGCTGCGCCAGGGGAGACACCCCTGAATCACTTCGATGAGTACGCCGTAAAGAGCGAGGTAGGTTGCAGTGTGTGGGGTGAGACAAAAAGAACGGTTGGCGGATGCTGCTAAGAGGCCCAGCAGCAGGTAGGCTCCTGTATGTTGGGCCTTGTCCCAGATGTTGACCGCTAAGGCGCCCTTGACCGGGACAAGGGAGAGCGTGGTGATGAAAAGAAGGTTTACGGCCAAGAAGATGCGGCCGATTGCGATTCTGATGCGTTTTAGTGAGCCTTTTCTCATGGTAATTTTCTTAGGGAGAAGATGGTGTAGGCGGCCATGGCAAGGGTGAACATCCAGAGGAGGGCTACTCCAAAAGAGAGGCTGACAAGGCCTGCGGTGATATCGCTTCCATAGATCACCTGACTCCGAAAATTGAACGTCTCGAGGTTGGGAAGGATAAGGTGAAGCAGCTTGATGAAGATGGCGTGGGGCTCGCCTTCGATGTTTTTGTAATAGACAAAAAGGTCGTTTGAAAGGTGTCCCATGGTCCAGATGCCATAGACGAAAAGCCCGTTTAAAAAAGGCGTGGTAAAAGTGGAAAACATCAGTGAAAACGTTCCCAGAAGGCACCACTCCAGAAAAATCCCTCCAAGGGCTATGGCATGCGAAGAGGAAAGAGGGATCCCTTGTGTTGTTATATTGAGAAGAAAAATTCCTCCGACACAGCAAAAGAGGGCGAAGAGGGTGGCAACGACCCCCAGCCATTTTCCGGCAAGATAGGTTCCCCGATGCATGGGGCGGACCAGGAGCATGTAGATGGTTTTATCTTGAATCTCTTTGTTGACGACAGTGGCACCCAGGTAGACTGCCGAGACAAGCCCCCAGATGCCCAGGAGAAATAGGCCGCTGCTTTGGAGGATGCGGGCTTTTTCTCCTACGTAAAGGTTGGCTACAATATTTGTGCACATCATGAGTGTGGCACCGGAGAGAATAAGGCCCAGGGCTCCTTTGGATCGAAAGGCGTTTTTCAGGAAGGTGCCTGCCAGGGCGAGAATTTGGTTTAAGATCAATTTAAGCATGGTGGCTCCGCAAAAAAGTTTGTCTGTGCCATGTCGTTATTTTATGTCGCAACGTACTGCAAGGATGTTTACGCATGGTGAAACATCGCTTCGAGCGACGGAATGTGGGGGGCAGCTCGTAAGATGCGCCAGTCTGAGCCGGAAGCAAGCTCCTGCTGGAGTTTTTCCATGGCCTCAGGTGAGAGAAGGCAGGCTTGCTGACCGCTCCGTTCCCAGAGAGTGTTTTCAAATGGGGTGGCTGGGGGGATCTTCCCTTTTTTGAGAACCACGTGCATCTGGCGCCCCTGATTAAGAACATGATCAATGGGGCCGTCCCATTTGATACGCCCTCCATCCAGGTAAACTACTCGATCACACAGGGCCTCTACATCGGGAAGGATATGGGTGCTGAAGAGCAGTGTGCCTCCTTGGGCTCGAAAGCGATTTAGATGTTCTCTGAGTTTTTCTCTCCAAAGATGATCCAAGCCACTCATGGGTTCGTCCAGAATCAGGGTTCGGGGCTGGTTCAAGAAGAGTTGGGCAAGCATGGTGCGCTGGCGAAGACCTTTAGAAAGTTCTTTGAGTGGCTTTTTTGCGTGGGGCAAGAGGGCGTATTCTTCCATAAGTGCGTAGACTCTCTTTTGACGCATTTTTTTTGGAAGTCCCAAGCAGCGCCCCATGACGTTGAGCCATTCGGCGATGGAGAGATGTGGGTAGATGTACTGATTCTCTGTAAGAAAGGCGAGCTCTTCTTTGGCGCTTGGGCAGGAGGCTTGGCTGCCTGAAAGGAGTGCTTTTCCCGAGTCAGGCCGAATAAGGCCAGCGGCGATTTTAAAAAGGGTGGTTTTGCCCGCACCGTTTGGGCCCACAACGGCTACAGCTTCTTGGGGTTTGATGTTGAGGGTAACTTTCTGAAGAAGCTTGCTTTTTTTTAGCCAGAAGCCTTTGCGAATGGTGTAGGTGACATCTTCAATATGGATTGCATCGTTCATGGTTGATTCTCTAATTTTTCAAGCAGACGTTTTCGGGATGTCTCATCGGTAAGTTTTTTCAGGCCTTGCCTGACGATCATTTCAGTAAGGGCCTTTTGAGAGGCCTTGTTGGCGAGGGTGGCGGAAAGGTAGAGGAGCATTTTTGGGGCCCCTTCTCTTTGGGATGCGTCAAAAAGGCTCTGGGCGGCCATGGGGAGGTTTTCAAACTCTTTCCACTCTATATAGGCTTTTATAAAGTGTAGGCTCCATTTTTCGTCGTGATGATCCAATCCACTCAAGACAAGCTCGTACCCTCCGTCGGGGTCTTTGGCAAAGGGGGGGATCATATAGCCCGCAAAGAGAAAAGGAGCTTCCCATTGGGGGTCGATGCGCGTGATGGCATCGAGGTAGCCGTAAAGGTTTGTGTAGGTGCCGTCTTGAAGGGCCTCCCGACCGAAGTAGTAGGCGGTTTTCATCCAAATGAAATCAGCTATCATCTGGGGATCGGCGGCAAAGGCGAAGGGGGTAATTTTTACTGACGGGGGCAGGGGGTTCTCGGTGGCTCCGTCGTATTCAATGCACCAGGGGCAGTCCGGGTTAATTTCTGCCCGACTCGCTTTCAGGCGAAGTGAGACAACCTTCCATTGAAGGAGGAGGGTGGCGCATAAAAAAAGGGCAATGGCGATGGGTGACCATCTTTTGGGCAGAAGAGTCATGGGTGCACGGGTGTCTGTCGATGGACGAGGTTTTTTGGTGGTGGCCAGCTCTGACTGGCGTTGCGAGTTTTACACATTGTGGGACGAACCACCTAATGGTGCCTATCATAATCAGTGGAGTCGGTGGAATCAACCCACTTTCAACAAAGATGAGAGTGTTGTTTTGTGAATTGAAAGGTGTGGGGTGAGTTAGATGCTTGAAACTTTGTGACTTATAGTGTTTCAGGCCTCCCGAATAGAGCGTCCGAAGACCTGAAAGAGAGTGAATACAGGTAGAGCTATTACGATTAATCTGTCACAAAAAGGGCCAGCGATTCGATTATTTCTGTGTCTTCGGAGTCCATGATATCAAGGATTGATTTATGAGCCCGTGCTTTATGGATGCCGAAAATACCACGTTTTTTTGCAAATGTGGCGGCAAAGGCGAGGGTTTCGCTCATGAGGGTCTCGGTGTTTTCACACGCTTTCACCAGCATTTTTCTGTCGGCAAGCTCAGGGGCCTTGGCTCGTCGCCCGGTGAGGTAGAGGTCGTAGAATTGATCGTATGCAAAGGCTTTTTTGACAAAGGCGAGCATTCCCGGAAGAAAGGGGATTCCCAGGTCTACCTCGGGGAAGCAGAAGTAGCCCCGGTCTGAGCGCATGAACCTGAAATCACAGGCACACGAGAGAATGGCACCGTTTCCGAAGGCGTGGCCGTTGATGGCGGCGATGGTGGGAACCGGAAGTGTGAGAAGTTTTCTAAAGACCTCACTCATACCGTACATAAACGCTTTGGCATCATCAATTCGGTTCTCGGCAAGGGCCTGGCCCATCCACTGAACATCCACCCCTTGGGAAAACGATTTTTCATCGGACGAGGTGAGGACAATGGCGTGGGTCTCTGTATCTTCAAGGGCCTCATCCAGGCAGCGGCCCAGCTCCTGAGCAAAGAGAAGGTTTTGTGTGTTGGCTCCGTTATCCATCCAGATGATGGCGGTGTTTCCGCTTTTCTCCCATTTGACAACTGACATGATAACCCCCGTTGAATAAAGTGTGGTCTGCCATGGTTTTTCCCCTTGGCATGAAAAAGGGGAGGTGCCGTGGCATCAGCAAATGCCGTGTTTCACTCTATTGTGTTGTGCATTGATGATGATTCCGCGAGAAATTGACTTCTCGGTGCGCCATGCACAACAGAGAAGCAGGCTTTTGCAGAGTCATCACTGGTAAGTAAATAACGGCTTGGCAAAGCCCTGGGATCGTAAGTTTGAAGGCGTTTAGTACAGTGATCCCGCTTAAAGGAGTTCATAATGGATAACTGACCAAAAGGAAAGAAGGAAAGCTTGTTTGTGTGCAAAATAGTTTTTCGGGTGGGTGTGATTGCTGGATAGTGTTTTGATTCATTTAAAATATGATAAAATCGGTTTGTTGGGGTGTAATGAATGTTCTGTTTGAGATATTTTTTTTGATTTGTGTCTCAACCCTTTTGGGTGGCAGTTTTGAACTTGGAAGGTGTGTAGGGTGATAGTTATGATGGGTGCTTGAAATGGCTCGGTATTCAACGGGTTAAGGGGCGTTGTCCCTTGGTTGACACCTCGGGGTGAATGCTATAAAGATGAATGACTCTTTTAACGTTATTCCTTGTATACGCCGCTCAAGCTCGTTTATCCAATCAACTCACGAGGTTTTTATGCTTATCGGCCTGGATGTGGGAGGAACCCACACAGACGTCGTTCTTATCGGTAAAGAGGGGCTGATCAAAAAAACAAAGGTGCCCACCGACCCGAACAATCTATTTGAATCTATTTTAGAAGGCCTTGAGGTCGTTACCGAATCCATGGACACCCATCAGGTGAAGCGTCTGGTTTTGAGCACGACCCTGGCCACCAATGCGGTGGTGACAGGCTCCCTCTCTTCGGTTGCCATGGTTGTGGCTGCCGGCCCCGGACTGGACCCTCGGCTTTACGCCTGCTGCGATGCCTACCACTGCATTCGAGGCGCTGTGGATCATCGAGGCCGTGAGGTGGAGGGCCTGGATGAAGAGGTGGTTGAGAGACTGGCTGCGGGTTTTCGTGAGCAGGGCATCGATACCGTGGGGGTGGTGGGGAAATTCTCCACACGCAATCCGGCCCACGAGCAGCGCATGGAGGCGATCTTACGTAAGGCGGGAATCAAACGCGTTTTTACGGGCCACTCGGTCTCTGGAAACCTCAATTTTCCCCGGCGGATTCACACCACCTTTCTCAACGCTTCGGTCTCAGATGTTCACTGCCATTTCTACGAGTCGGTTCGTGAGAGTCTCAAGTGCAAGGGCATTGATGTGCCCATCTATATTCTGAAAGCAGACGGCGGCACCATGGGCTTTGAAGACTCCATGGAAAGACCAGGGGAGGCCGTGATGTCTGGCCCTTCAGCCAGTGTGATGGGGGCGGTTCCCTGGGCCAATGCAGAGCGCGATAGCCTGGTGCTGGATGTGGGGGGAACCACCACCGACATCTCTGTTCTGGTGAAGCGAGCCCCGGTTTTGGAGCCCCTGGGGATTACCATCGGCCCCTGGCGAACTCTGATTCGCTCTTTGAAAAGCATTTCGGTCGGCATCGGAGGCGACAGCCGAATCTGGGTTGAAAACGGGGTGATCCATATTGGGCCTGAGCGGCGCGGGCTTCCCATGGCCCTGGGCGGTGAAGAGCCCACACCCACCGATGCCATGAACCTTTTGAGTGATGAAGAGAGTCGGGGAGACCGCTCACTTTCGGAAAAAGGGATGACCCGTATTGGTGACGCCCTGGGGCTTGCGCCAGAAGAGGCGGCAGCCAAGGTGATGGAGACCTTGTGCTGCGCCATTGTAGAGCGTGCCCGTAGGATGGTTGAAGAGATCAACGCCAAGCCGGTCTATACCATCCACGAGTTGATGGACGGGTACCGGGTTGCCCCGGAAGAGATTCTGCTTTTGGGAGGTCCCGCCGAAAGATTGGCCCCTTTTCTGGCTCAATACACCGACGCTCGCGTAAAAATTGTTCCCAAAGCAGGGGTGGCCAATGCCATCGGAGCGTGCCTTGCGCGCCCCACACGGGAAGTGACCCTTTTTGCCGATACCGAAAAAGGGGTGATTCTGGTGCCCGAAGAGAATTACTCCAAGGTGATGAAATCCCATTTTACCTTAGACGATGCCCATGAAACGGCGCGGCGCTTTCTTCTGGACCGGCTCGGAGACAGTGATCTTGAGACCGAAGTGGTGGAGTCCATGGCGTTTAATATGGTGCGGGGTTTTCGCACCACGGGGAAAAACATTCGAGTCCGTGTTCAGGTGAAGCCCGGTCTTGTAAGCGGGTACCGGCTTAAAAGAGGAGGGGCGGCATGATAAAGGCAGAGAACAAAACAGGGCTGGTCTTTTTTCCCGCCTTTGACTGGGCCATCGATCCCACCCACCCCGAGCGGGAAGAGCGGCTTCTCTACACCCAGGATCAGGTTTTTGAAGAGGGGCTCTTCGATATTGAAGGGATCACCGAGTTCAAACCCAGCCTGGTGACCCCTGAAGATATTCGCCGGGTCCACTTTTGCGCTCCGGATATCGAAAGCGTTACCACACCTTCGCATTTTGTGAGCGCAGGCGGGGCGGTAACCATTGCCGAAGAGGTGATGAAAGGAACGGTGGAGAAGGGCTTTGCTCTGGTGCGGCCTCCCGGTCACCACGCCATGCGGGTGGTTCACGGCAATCGGGGCTTTTGCAATATCAATATCGAAGCGATTATGATCGAGCACCTTCGCGCCAGACACGGGGTGAAAAAGGTGGCCATTGTGGATACCGACTGCCACCATGGTGACGGCACCCAGGACATCTACTGGCACGACCCCGACACCCTCTTTATCTCCATTCATCAGGATGGCCGAACGCTCTATCCCGGCTCCGGGTTTATCGAAGAGATGGGCGGGCCCAACGCCATTGGCACGACGCTCAATATTCCACTGCCCCCTCTCACCTCAGATGAAGGGTACCTCTGGACCATTGAGCATGTGGTCTTGCCCATTTTGGATGAGTTCAAGCCCGATATCATCATCAACTCCGCAGGTCAGGACAACCACTTCTCCGATCCTTTGACCAATATGAACTTTTCAGCCAGAGGGTATGCGGATCTCACCGCCCTTTTAAACCCGGATATTGCCGTGCTTGAAGGGGGCTACTCCATTGAAGGGGCCCTGCCGTACGTGAACACCGGCATCATTCTGGCCATGGCCGGCATCGATTACCGGGGCATTCGAGAACCGGGGTACGATGCGGCCCGTATTGCCGAGCCAGTTGATGTCTTCCGCCAGGTGCGCGAGGTGGGCGAGGCCGTTCTCTCTACCTGGAGACAGAGAGAGGCGCTTTCGGCGAGACTCGTGGACGGGCGCGAGACGGTAAACCGTAGGCGCAACATCATGTACGACACCGATATGATCTACGAGATGCAGATCGATGAGGTGTGTGTCTGCAAAGAGTGCCATGGGGCTTTGAAGGTGGACTCGTCCTCGGATACCGGTCACCACCTTTTTGGGGTGCATATTCCAAAAAGGGTGTGTTCCTCCTGCCGTGCCAAGGCCGAAGCGTGGTTTGAGGCGTCGGAAAAGGGCCCCTACACCCTTCGAACCATGCAGGATATGGATCAGGGGCGTTTTTTTGATCTACGATGATATAAAATGCCCTCGGCAGTCGTGCGGGGGCAACCCAACAAGAAGAACAGGCAGATGTGATGAATATGAAAAATTTGAGGCGGCGAGCCGAGGTGACAGCGTCGGTGCGCCGCTTTTTTGTTGAAAAAGGGTATCTGGAGGTGGAGACGCCCATCTGGACCGAAGCCCCCATCCCCGAAGCGCATATTGACCCTTTTCAGGCGGAAAACGGCTTTCTTCAAGCCTCACCGGAGCTTTACATGAAACGGCTTCTGGCTTCGGGGTCGGGGCCGATCTTTCAGATCACCAAGGCCTTTCGCAAAGGTGAGCGGGGTGAAAAGCATATTCCTGAGATGACCCTTTTGGAGTGGTACACCCCGGGTGGCACCTATGAATCCCTGATGGAGGATTGTCAGGGGCTTTTTCTTGCCATTGCAAGGGATCTGGGATTGGGCGACACCCTTGAGGTGAAGGGAAGATCCATTGACTTAAAAAGCGATTGGAAGCGGCTGACGGTTTCCGAGGCGTACGGGCTGTACGGCTCCTGCTCCATGGAGAAGGCCCTTTTGGATGGGCGCTTTGACGAGGTGATGGGCCTTGAGGTGGAGCCCAGGCTCTGCGGTGAGACGCCGGTGATTCTCTACGACTATCCGGCCCCCATGGCAGCCCTTGCGCGAAGGAAAAGGTCAAATCCCAAGGTGGCCGAGCGTTTTGAACTCTATGTGGAAGGGCTGGAGCTGGCCAACGGGTTTACCGAGCTGACCGATGCGGGCGAACAGCGGGAGCGATTTTATGAGGAGGTGGCCTTGCGCAAAAAGCTGGGAAAATCGGTGTGGCCCCTTCCCGAGGCCTTTCTTTCGGATCTTCCAAACATGCCTGAAACCGCAGGCATCGCCTTGGGTATGGACCGTCTTGTCATGCTCTTTTGCGGGGCAAAAACCATTGATGAGGTGCTCGCCTTTGTCCCTTGAAAAAAAGAGGTAATCGTATTTTTACCTGCTTTTAATCTGTTTCTCATATGATTTTGTCTTCATGGGGTATTCAAAAGCGGTATTCAATCCATGCCCTGCATTTTTAATTTACATGGAGGAGCAGTATGGAGCACGGTATCCTTTACTATGTGGTGGGCGCTTCGGGATCTGGAAAAGACACGCTTTGCGTTCACGCACGACGTCAGATCAAAGAAGAGCGTGTTCTCTTTGCGCATCGCTATATCACGCGGCAGGCCCATGCCGGTGATGAAAACCATGTGGCCTTAAGCCGACCTGAATTTGAGGCACGAAAAAGGGGCGGACTTTTTGCCATGAGCTGGGAAAGTCACGGCCACTGCTATGGTATTGGGGCGGAAGTGGATTTCTGGCTGCACCGCGGGTTTCATGTGGTGGTTAATGGTTCCCGCGGGTACCTGCCCCAGGCCCGGGTTCTTTACAGCCATATGGTGGTCATTGAGGTTACCGTCTCCTCTGATGTGCTGCGAGATCGTCTTGAGGCGCGGGGTCGTGAGACCCCTGCCGAGATTGAGCTGCGCATGAAGCGCTCTTTTTCTGTCCCTTCTGTGACACACCCTCACCTGGTGACTCTTTCAAACGATGGGGATCTGGCTACTTCCGTGGCCAGCTTTTTAAAGATCATCACCTCACCTTTTCAGGCCACCGCCTGAGACCCTTTTCTTTCTTAACAAATTACTAACCAAAGTTTGGTCATTTCCCAACACATCTTGTCTAAATCACTCTTTAGACGATTTTAGATTTAAGGCCAGTGCGTGTGGCCACCTGTTCGGCTTTTCCTGCCACTTACCGCCCTTTCTCTTTGGGAGTGATCTTATGCGATGCAGCACCATTTGTCTGACCGGAGGCCCTGTTTTTGACGGTGAAAAAATGATTTCGAGGGGATCGGTTCTCTTTAATGAAGATGGGATCTGCGAGGTTTCAGAGGGGGAAATCTCATCTTCAGGCGCCCTTTCCATGGACGTGGAAGGGCAGCTGATCATGCCCGGAATGGTGGACCTTCACTCCGATGCACTGGAGCAGAGCATTGAGGTGCGGGCAGGGGTCTATTTCGATTTTGAGTTTGCTTTTCGAAGTCTGGATCGGCGCATTGCCGCCTGCGGTATTACCACTTACAGCCATGCATTGAGCTTTGCCGATAACGACGTGGGGGTGCGTTCTCCCCATGAGGTGGAGCGCATTGTGCGCATGGTAAAATCCATAGATCGTGCCTCAGATACCATGGTGAATCATCTGATCCACGCCCGCTATGAGGTGGGCTCTCAAAAGGGGTTTGAGGTGTTGGAGAGACTCATGGATGAGGGGCTTATCGATATGGTTTCGGTGATGGATCATACCCCTGGGCAGGGGCAGTTTGCCACTTTGGGGGCGTATGTCGATTACTATGCCGGAGGCGGTGAGGATCCTGAAACCGTCTTGGACGTGGCGCGCCAGAAAGCCCAAGCCCGTGATGCGGGGTGGGGTCAGGTGGGCGATTTTTCCCGCAAAGTGAGGGGGGCCGGGCTCCCCTTCTTAAGTCACGATGACGACAGCGCCGAAAAAGTCTCTCTGGTAAAGGTGCTGGGGGTCGGGGCCAGCGAGTTTCCGCTCTCCATGGAGGCGGCTGAAGAGGCCCGAAAGGAAGGTCTTCGCATCTTTATGGGGGCTCCCAATTTGGTTAGGGGACGCTCCAGCGGAGGACACCTCAGCGCGGCAGAGACGGTTTCAAGGAGGCTGTGTGACGGCCTTTTAAGCGACTACTATCCCGAATGCATGATCCAGGCTCCTTTTATGGCGATCTCCCGGCGGAATAAGAGCCCGGAGTATGCCCTCTCACTTGTGACCTCAGGCCCTGGCCGGTTTATCCGTTTGGGGTTGGGCACCCTTAAAGCCGGGCTTCCGGCAGACATGATCGTGGTGGATCCCAGCGGGCCGTGGGCGCGGGTGACCCAGAGCTGGGTGGGGGGCCGCATGGTTCAGTTTGCAGGATCCCGATCGGAAAAAAACACCCGCTCTTCAGCCTCGACAAGTTCTTGCCAAAAAGGAGGTCCGGAACATGATTCAGCAGCCTGAAGGTTCGGTTCTTGCGGTTCGTAACCTCACAAAAATCTATCCCAATGGTGCCTGTGCCGTGAACGGAATCACCCTTTCGATTGCCTCAGACGATTTTCTGGTGGTTATCGGGTCGTCGGGGGCCGGAAAGTCTACCTTTCTGAGGTGCCTCAATCGTCTAGTGACCCCTACCTCTGGAGAGATCTATCTGGGAGGTGATGAGGTGACCAGAGCTTCGGGAAGAGCCCTTCGAGGGGTGAGGCGCCGTGTGGGGATGATCTTTCAGCAGTTTAACTTGGTGCGGCGTCTGACGGTTTTGGAGAACGTTTTGGTGGGCCGGCTTCGTTTCTGTTCCGGCCCGGTGGAGGGGGGCTCCTCTCTTTTTCGACGCTTTTCCCGAGCAGAGCAGGAGCTCGCTTTTTCTCTTTTGCGACAGGTGGGCATTGAACAGCTGGCGTATCAACGGGCGGATGCGCTCTCTGGCGGTCAGCAGCAACGCGTGGCCATCGCACGAACCCTGGCCCAGCATCCGGATGTTTTTCTTGCCGATGAGCCCATTGCCAGCCTGGATCCCAAAAGTTCGGAGGTGATCATGGGGCTTCTTCGCACCATTCATGAAGAGCGGGGTATCCCTGTGGTGATCAACCTGCACCATATCGATTTTGCCAGGTGTTATGCCAAGCGTGTGGTGGGGATCTCTGGCGGGAGCCTTGTTTTTGACGGCCGTCCTGACGAGCTAACCCCTGAGGTGGTGGAGGCGATTTACGGCAAAGGGCGGCACGCTCCTGAGCCGGTCTCCATCTGTGCTTAACCGTGTTGTTTCGGTTGTAATCCCATTATCAGAGTTGATTTGTTTCAAGGAGAGCGTATGCGACACTTCAGATCTTTGTTTCTTTTTGCCTCTTTTGTTTTGATTCTCGTTTTGGCTGCTTCTGCATCAGCCCGTCCTGAAAAGTGGCCCGATAAGATTCGCATTGGGTTTATTCCCACCGAAGGGGGGTCGGCGGTGGAGTCCCGCTTCAAACCTCTGGCCGATCACGTGGAGAAGCGTTTGGGGGTGGATGTGGAGATTGTCAGCGCCAGTGACTATGCGGGTGTGATTACGGCCATGGCCCATAAGCATCTCGATTTTGCCTATTTTGGTCCCAAAAGCTACGTGGAGGCCTCCAAAAAAGCGGGCGCCCAGGCCATTGCCCTTGAGTTGAATAAAAAGAGGGAGCCGGGCTACTACGGGGTGATCATCACCCGCAAAGATTCGAAAATCAAAACCCTTTCGCAGATGAAGGGCAAGGTCTTTGCCTTTACCGACCCCAACTCCACCTCGGGGTATCTGGTTCCCAATATTTTGTTTGCTCGAGACCTGAAGGTAAAGCCGGAAAACCACTTCAGGCAGGTGAAGTTCTCAGGCTCTCACGGAGCCTCCATTCTTTCGGTGAAAAACGGCACAGTGGCCGTTGCCGCCACCAACAACATCGATTTGGATCGCATGATTCAAAAGGGGCAGGCATCTCGGGGTGATTTCCGTGTTCTTTGGACTTCTGAGCTCATCCCCGGTGCGCCTATGGCTGCCAGAAATGATTTGCCCGAGAGTTTGAAAGCGGCTTTTGCAGGGGCTCTTTTTGCCTTTAACGGCAACAAAGAGGGCAAAGAGCATCTTCAGAACGGAGGGTATGGGTTTGCCGACGACAGCACCTACGACACCATCCGTTATCTGAAATATCTCAAAAAGAAGATGGCAAACAAATGAGCGGGATTCAGGCAGCGACCTTAGAGAATCTTAAGCCTCGGCAGACACTGGCCCAGAAGCTGGCTCGGTTGGTGTTTGCTCTCACACTTGCCCTGGTTCTGGTTACCTCTTACCGGTTTGTGGGCATGGATCCCATGGCCTTTATCGAGAAACGTGAAAATGCCATCACCTATCTCTTCGGGCGTGAGCTCACCGAGTTTGACTTAAGGGATGCTCGCACTCAGGCCGAAAGCCTTTTAAAAATCGTGGCCATGGAGGAGGCGGAAGCTGAGATGAAGGTCAGGCATCAGGGGAGAGAAGAGGCAAGCGGCGGCTCTTTTGGTATGGGGCTCTATCACGAAACCGAGGCGCTGGCTCGAAAGATTCTGGATCAAAAGCCCTCAGGTGAGGTGACGCGATTTATCGAAGATGAGACCCGGCAGATTCTTCAGGAGAAGAGGGGAGGCTTTTTTCCGCCAGTAACCTCTGGCCCCGCTTTGAAAGAGTATGCAAAGGGCCTGGTGGAGACCCTTGCCATGGCCGTTTGGGGAACGCTTATTGCCGTGGTGTTCTCCGTTTTTGCGGCGATTTTTGCAGCGGAAAACACCCTGGCCCTTCTGGTGGAAGGCGAGGGAAGAGGCCACCGGTTTTTTCGGTGGATGGCCCAGTTTGTTGTGCGGCGTTTTCTCGATTTCTGCCGAGGGTTCAATGAGTTTGTCATGGCCCTGATTTTTGTGGCGGTGATCGGGTTGGGACCATTTGCCGGTGTTCTGGCCCTTGCGGTGCACACCTTTGGCATTCTCGGAAAGGTGATCAGCGAAGCCATCGAGGCCATTGAGCCGGGCCAGATGGAGGCTCTGGTGGCAAGCGGAGCGGCAAGCATGCAGGTGATCTCTTTTTCAGTGCTTCCCCAGGTGATGCCTCAGGTGGTGAGCTACAGCCTGCTGCGGTTTGAGTCCAATGTGCGCAGTGCCACCATTTTAGGCTTCTGTGGCGCCGGAGGCATTGGCTTTCTCATGTTTGATAAGATCAACGGCTTCGCCTACCGCGAGGTGGCCACCATGATGATTATGATCATTGTGACGGTAAGCCTTCTGGACTACGGCTGTGGAAAGCTGAGGAGTCGATTTATTTGATGAAAAATCCAAGTGAAAAAACGGTGAGACAGCAGTGGATGGAGGTTCTGGCAAGATCGTCTCCTGATTTTCTGGAAAAGAGCTTTGAGGCGCTTTCGCATCCGCCTGATTATCTCTTTTTAAGGCGGCCGGAAACAGGCCTTGTGATGGTTCGGGGCCGAATGGATGGAGAGGGAGACCCCTTTAACCTGGGCGAGGTGGCGGTGACCCGGTGCACGGTAAAGAGCCGGGCGGGGTATCTGGGGGTCGCCTGTGTTCGAGGAACAGAAAAACGCCACGCAGAGCTGGCCGCTTGTTTTGATGCCCTGCTTCAGGACAACCGGTTTTATGAAGAGGTGATGGAGAGCGTGGTGAAACCCTCAAAAGAGCGCCTTTTAAAAGAGGAGGTAGAGGCGAGGCGGAAGGCCGAGGCGACCCGGGTCGATTTTTTTACCATGGTTCGAGGAGAGTAAGATGAGCGTATCGTATTCAGGATGTGAAGGCCATGGGGAGAAAGTGAATCTGGCACCGGGGTTTGAGGAGCCGGTGATGCAGAGCCAGCAAGTATTTCGCGCCCTTCTGGAGGCCATCTCCCATCCGGGGTGCGTCATTTCGTTAGAGCACGGGCCAAAGGTCTCAGGGCTCTCGCCTGCTGCCTCGGCCACCGCCCTTGCCCTTATGGATTTTGAGACCAGCCTCTGGTGTGATCTGACGGCGGGGACCCCTGCCTTCAGGTGGCTCGGGTTTCACTGTGGATCTCCAGTGACATCGGTGACAAAAGAGGCCTGTATCGCCCTGGTCTCTCGGCCGGAAGCCATGCCTCGGCTGGATGCTTTTAACCTTGGAAGCGAGCGGCAACCCCATACCTCCACTACCCTGATCCTGGAGGTGAGCCGTCTTTCTGCCGGGGCAGGAGCCGGGTTTACCGGCCCGGGTATTGAAAAGAGGGGCCGTCTGGATGTGAAAGGGCTCCCTCACGGGTTTTGGAGGCATCGGAAAAGCCTTGAAGGGTTGTTTCCCATGGGGGTGGATCTCTTTTTAACCTGCAATGAGACGGTGGCGGCGATTCCCCGCACCACTATCTGGGATGAAGAGCGATGTATGTTGCTGTAAAAGGCGGTGAGAAAGCCATTGAAAACGCCCACAAGCTTCTGGCCGAAGAGAGGCGGGGGGATCGTGGGGTACCTGAATTCACCCTTGCCCAGATTCAAAATCAGATGGGCCTTTTGGTGGAGCGGGTGATGAATGAAGGGTCTCTCTACGATGAGAGGTTGGCCGCCCTTGCCTTAAAACAGTCTCAAGGGGATGTGGCTGAGGCGGTCTTTCTTTTAAGGGCGTATCGTACCACTTTGCCCCGGCTGGGGTTTTCCATTCCCGTCGACAGCTCCAGAATGCGATTGAAACGGCGTATTTCAGCCACATTTAAGGATCTTCCCGGGGGGCAGATCCTCGGCCCCACCTACGACTACACCCACCGTCTTTTGGATTTTTCTCTTGAGAAAGGCTTTGGCAGAAAGTCCAAAGATCAGGAGAGCGAGCTGAAGGCACATGAGGGCAAAGAAGATGAAGATTTTTATCCTCGGGTTACCGAGCTTCTGGCCGACGGTGGGTTCCTTGAAATCGAAGAGCCCTGCGGCAGCCTTCCAGAAGATTTGACCCGTGAGCCTTTGAAAACGCCGTGCTCCAGAGCCCTGCGTCTTCAAAACTTGGCCCGGGCGGACGAAGGTTTTCTTCTTGCCATGGCTTATTCGGCTCAGCGGGGGTTTGGTATTTCGGATCACCCCTTTGCCGGTGAAATTCGCATGGGGTGGGTGGAGATCGAGGTGGCGCTCGATGAGGTGGAGTTCTCAGTGGTGATCGGGGAGATCTGCGTGACAGAGTGCGTGATGATCACACCGGCGGCCGTAGGAGAAAAAGCTGGAGGGGACCCTTTTCCCATGTTGACCCTGGGCTACGGCCTCACTTTTGGGCGGTGCGAGAGAAAGGCCATGGCCATGGCCATTGTGGATCGTACCTTGAAAAGTCGGGAGCTTGGTGAGCGGGTGGCGTATCCGGCCCAGGACGAGGCCTTTGTCCTGATGCACAGTGACAGCCTGGAAGCATCGGGGTTTGTGCAACATTTAAAGCTTCCCCACTATGTGGATTTTCAGGCAGAGCTTGTGATGATGAGAGAGTTGCGCGAGAGCGCGAAAAAAGAGGGGAGGTGTTATGGGAAGGGTCCGTGAAGGGGCTGAAGAGCCTCTGTTGGGTTATAATTTTGCCTTTCTGGATGAGCAGACCAAACGCATGGTGCGCCGGGCCATTTTAAAGGCTGTTGCCATTCCCGGATATCAGGTGCCCTTTGGCAGCCGGGAGATACCGCTTCCCTATGGCTGGGGGACAGGTGGCATACAGATCACCGCCTCTCTTATTGGCAGGGAAGACACCCTTAAGGTGATCGACCAGGGGGCTGATGACACCACCAATGCGGTGAGTATCCGTAAATTTTTTTCGAAAACAGCCGGGGTCAAGACCACTACCCAAACCCGTGAAGCGACCCTGATCCAGACCCGCCATCGCATTCCCGAAACCCTGCTTGAAGCCCATCAGATCATGGTCTATCAGGTTCCTCTGCCCGAGCCTCTGGTTTTTATTGAGCCACGCACCCACGAGACCGAGAAGATGCACGGGCTGATGGAGTATGGGGTGATGCAGGTGAAGCTCTACGAAGACATCGCGCGCCATGGTCGCATTATGACGGGCTTTGATTATCCGGTTCAGGTCAATGGTCGCTACATCATGAGCCCTTCGCCCATTCCCCGGTTTGATAATCCCAAGATGGACCGGATGCCCGCACTGCAGCTTTTTGGCGCCGGTCGGGAGAAGCGCATCTATGCGGTGCCCCCTTACACCGAGGTAAAGAGTCTCGACTTTGAGGATTTTCCTTTTGAGGTGGAGAGCTGGCAGGGGTGCTGCGCCTTGTGCGGGGCAACCGAGAGTTATCTGGATGAGGTGATTACCGATGACAAGGGCGGACGAATGTATGTCTGTTCAGACACCGACTACTGCAGCCAAAGGGAGAAGAGAGGGCATGGAGAAGGGTGAGCTTCTGCTTTGTGTGTCGAATTTGAGCAAATACTACGGCTTGCATCTGGGGTGCGAAGGGATCAATCTGACCCTTCACTCGGGCGAGGTGTTGGGGATTGTGGGAGAGTCGGGTTCGGGAAAATCCACGCTTTTGGGGTGTCTCTCCGGCCACCTTGAAGCTTCGGGAGGAGAGCTTTTCTACCATGGAAAGGAGGGGCTTTTGGATCTGAATGGGGCGTCGGAGCAGACCCTTCGGCGGGTGATGCGCACAGAGATGGGGGTGGTGCATCAGAACCCCAGGGACGGTTTGCGCATGCATGTGAGCGCCGGAGGCAATATTGGCGAACGTTTAATGGCAAATGGGTGGCGGCACTACGGCCGTTTGAGAGCTGAGGCGGTGCACTGGCTGGAGAGGGTGGAGATTGATGCCAGCCGAGTGGATGATCTTCCAGCCCACTTTTCAGGGGGCATGCAGCAGAGGCTTCAGATCGCCAAAAATCTTATCACAAATCCTCGGCTTCTCTTTATGGATGAACCCACCAGCGGGCTGGACGTTTCGGTTCAGGCACGGGTTCTCGATATCCTGAGAAGCCTGGTTTCCAGGCTGGGGCTCTCCATGGTGATCGTAACCCACGACCTGGCCGTGGCCCGGCTTCTTGCCGACCGCCTGATGGTCATGCGGCGGGGTCGTGTGGTGGAAGAGGGGTTGACGGATCAGATTTTGGATGATCCTCAGCACCCCTACACACAGCTTCTGGTCTCCTCTGTTCTCCTGCATTAAGGGAGATTTTAATAGCTCGAAGAAAAATGGTAACGGAAATCTGACACTTTTAACTCGATAGGAGGGGCGCTCTTATGTCGTGGATAGTTCGTGTGGAGGCCATAGAGAAGGGGTTTTCCCTTCACACCCAGGGCGGGGTGCATATTCCGGTGCTTCGCCGAATGAGCTTTGAGGTGGCACCGAAAGAGGTGCTGGTTTTGGTGGGGCCTTCAGGGGCCGGAAAAAGCACCCTTTTGAAATTGATTTACGGGAACTATCGCATAGAGGCCGGCCGGGTTGAGGTGCGCCATGGAGGAGAGCGGCTGGATGTGGGCGCGCTCTCTTCCCGTGAGGTGATCGCCCTTCGAAAAGAGGGGGTGGGGTATGTGAGTCAGTTTCTCAGGGTGATTCCACGGGTCTCTGCCCTTGAGGTGGTTAAAGAGCCCATGCGGGCACGAGGGGTATCCGAGGCGGCTTCAGAGGAGAGGGCTCAAACGCTTTTGTCTCGGCTTCGCATCCCTGAGCGGCTCTGGAACCTTTCTCCCACCACCTTCTCCGGAGGAGAGCAGCAGCGCATCAATATCGCTCGAGGGTTTGCGATCTTTTATCCGGTCATGCTTCTGGATGAGCCCACCGCTTCACTGGACCCCGTCAACACCGAGACGGTTTGTGAGCTTGTGGAAGAGGCGCGGAAAGAGGGGACTGCATTTATCGGAATTTTTCATGACGCCGGGGTGAGAGAGCGGGTGGCCACTCGACGCTTGGTCCTTGAGGCTGTGGGACAGGGGGATGAATCAAGGACTCTGTGATGCCTTTGGTTGTTTGCCAGAGGCCGTTTAGCGTGGGCCTGCCTTTTCGATGATTTTAAAGATCCCCTCAATGGTTCGAGGCTCCCAGCTCCCTTTGCCGCTGAAGGTGGGCTTCTCCTCCTGGTTGAGGCGTGCTGCAACCTCTGAGGCGGAGAGGCCTTGTTGTTTTTTCAAGGCGATGATCTCTTTAAGGATCTGGTCTTTGTATGCAGCAGGGTCCGTCGGGGGCGTAGGTGTTTCGGTTTCCACCAGTTCCCAAAGATTATCCATCTCCTCCTCACTGGAAGAAGACAGACTTTCTTGGTCTGATGGGGCTTCATGGGTGAGGTCCCAGAGATCGTCAAGGCCGGTGTCGTTCATTGGTGTTTTGGCTTTGGATGGCTCTGGCTTTTCGTCGACCAGATCCCAGAGGTTATCCATCTCTTCTTCATCGGGAGCGCTTTCAGTCTTTGAAGGGGACTCATCCACAAGACGCGAAAGATCATCCAGCTTCTCTTCCTTTTTGGGTTGTTCAACCAACTTCCAGAGGTCGTCGGGCTCTTCTGTTGAGGAAGAAGGGGGTGGGGGCTCACTGGAAACCTTGGGATTTTTTTCCGGTGGGTCGGTAGGATCGTCTTGGGGAAGAGCGAACGTACCAGTTTCAAGAAGCTGTGCTATTCGGCTGAGGGTACGATTTTGCTCCTCTTTAAGGGATAGGCTTTTTTCTATGGCTGCGGCTTTTCTCTCCTGGGCATCGGCAATACGACCTTGCTGGATCACCAGGCGTGCCAGAAGTGCAGGTGTGGGAGACTCCTCTTCCAAAAGACTCTGGATCTCCTGATCCAGCTCTTTGTGAAACGCCTGTTCGGTAAATAGCGGGCCACTTCTCTGGGTACGGTTTCGAAGGGCCTGGCGGATCTCTTCGCGTGTAAGGCCTGATTCGGTGCATTCAGAGATGTAGGTGAAAAGGTGAATATCCTCTCTGGAGAGCGTGTTTTCAGTATCTTCTCCTGGCGTTGAGAGGAATTCGTTGTAGAGGTGCTGCCAAAGAAGAAGGGTAGAGACACCGGTACGGAGCTCTTTTGCCGCTTCTTCTATACTGTAGCGTTTATCACCTGCCATGCCCTCTCCAAAATTAGATGTTCTGTTAAAAAATAGATAACATTTCGCGTCATTCGCTTGCTAAGTTTAATGCATTTTACCAAGTGGTGTCAATCGGGGTAGGCGTCTCATTAGGTGGGTGCTAAGGTTGAATCCGAAGTTGGTACACCGGTTAAGATGTTTTTGGGGTCAGGCTCTTTTATTTCTTGGTTCTTCCTGAATGAACAGTTTTTTGAATTTATACGATAAATGAATGAAAATATGATATGGAAAAACGATTCGGATTTGACGTTAAATTTTGATGTAAGGTATATTTTTGGAGCGAATCAATGTACTACAAAGTGGTGTGAAGGGGATAGGGCCTTGGCCATACTGACGATGCCCGAAGAGACGAAAAGTAAATGTTGAAGCGGCGTGTGCCGATAAAAAAAAGACGAGGTGCCAAGTGTTTTTACTTTTCGGCTGTGATTTTGGAAGATTATTCGGGAAGGCTTGCGTCTTCTTATGGGAATCATAAAAATCAGAGTTCCAAGGAGTTTCCATGGGTATTTATCCCAGAAAAGATTGTGCCATAAGACTCTGCCTGGTGGATAACAGCCAGCTTGAAGGGCTTGTGAACATTGTGGGCCGTGATCTCAAAACTTTCCTGCTGGACAGCGAAACCGATATTGTCATGTATGAAGCTGTGGGGAGCGACGAAGAGGGCCGTCGTCCCATGATTGTTCGTAAGAGTCAGATTCTCTGGGTAGAAGTGAAGGATCACGACCTGGAAGAGCCACGAAGTGCCACCTTGCGCCACATGAAGATGAAGCTCGGAAACGGCCAGCTTGTAAGTGGCGAAATTGATATCACCGGTTACGATCGTATCTCAGATTATTTTCAGAAAAACAGTGATATTTTTGCTGAAATATCTCGAGCAACACTGGATGGAGAGAAGAGCTGTCCTGTGATGTATGTCTCTGCCACACGGTACATCTGGGTGATTCCGGATAATGAGGCGTGATCAATGCTTTGATTCTTATTGGATTAAGACGTGTGTCTTTTGTGGATGGTGGCGTTCCGAACGGGTGAAAACGTAAAAAAAAATAATGTTTCGAGAAGCAGCTGGCAACACGGGCCCATCACGTGGTGATGGGTTTTTACATGCTGCGGGTGACCGAAGGCGTGTTTTGATTTTTTGTGGAGCCATTTGAAAAAATGGGCTGGCAAACCGGTCTGAGGTGACAGGTTTTGTCTGATGCAAATGGCTGGGGGAAGAGATGGCAGAGCTGGATCGGGTTTTTAAGGCCGGGGTAAAGCACGGTGCTTCAGATATTCATGTGGTTCCTGGGGAGCCCATTTTAATGCGGCGCAATGGGCGTCTGATCAAAACCAAAACGCCGGAGTTGACGGTAGCACAGTGCCGCCGCCTTATTTCAGAGCTTTTAAACGATGCGGAAAAGAGGGAACTGGTCCTGCGGCATCAGCTTGATTTTTCGCATGAGATAGATGGCGTGGGCCGATTTCGGGGCAGTGCCATGACTCACAATCGAGGGATCAGTGCGGTATTTCGTATCATTCCCCTTGAAATTCCGAATTTAGAGTGGACCGGACTCCCTCAGGTGGTGAAACAGGTTTTGGATGAACATCAGGGCCTCATCCTTGTGACCGGTGCCACGGGCATGGGCAAAACCACCACCCTTGCGGCCATGGTAGACTTTATCAACAGCCGCCGTGCCCACCATATTCTCACCGTGGAAGATCCCATTGAGTTTGTGCATTCTCGCAAAAAAGGTGTGGTCAATCAGCGTCAGGTGGGCCGGGACACACACTCCTATCACAATGCTCTCAAAGGGGCGCTGCGAGAAGACCCCGATGTGATCGTTGTGGGAGAGCTTCGGGATCTGGAGACCATTTCCCTTGCCATCAGCGCAGCAGAGACCGGTCACCTGGTGATCGGGACCCTTTCCACCACCAGTGCTCCCAAAACCGTGGATCGCATCATCGACTCCTATCCACCTGGAGAGCAGGCCCAGGTGCGGGCCACTCTTTCTGAGACCCTGAAAGCGGTGATCACTCAGAAGTTGATCCCCTCAGATACCCATGAATCCATGTGTTTGGCCAGTGAAATTCTTATGGTAACGCTGCCGGTGGCCGGTTTAATTCGGGATTCCAAAGTGTTCCAGATTCCAAACCTGATGCAGACGGGAAAGGCTTTTGGGATGCAACTGATGGATGAGTCGGTGATGGCGCTGTTTAACGAAGGGGAAATCAGTGCAGAGAAAGCGCAGCTCCATGTGGGGTCTGAAACATTGAAACAGCGGCTCTATGCCGTGGGGGAGAGTGCGTAGATGGCCGAGATAGACCGCTACCTTAAAGAAATGGTTGAAAAAGGGGCCAGCGATCTTCACATGGTGGTGGGCTGTCCACCCATGTTTCGCTTGAAAGGTGAGTTGGTGGAGACGAGCCACGCACCCTTATCAAAAGAGCGCGTGAAAGAGGTGCTCTGGGAGATGCTGCCGTCTGAACGCCAGCGGAGTTTTGAAGAGAGTCTGGATCTGGATATGGCCTACGAGCTTGAAGGGGCCGGGCGCTTTCGGTGCAATTTTTTCTTCCACCACAACGGGCCTGGTGCCGTGTTTCGGTTGATTCCCACAGAGATTCTTACTTTGGAAGAGCTGGGGCTTCCCGATGTGTTGAAGTCCATTTCGGAGTACACCAGCGGTCTGGTTTTGGTCACAGGGCCCACAGGCAGTGGCAAGTCCACGACCCTTGCCGCCATGATCGATTACATTAACAAGAGCCGTGAAGCCCATATCATTACCATTGAAGACCCCCTGGAGTTTGTTCATCAGAATCGGGGCTGCATCTTTACCCAGAGGGAGATCGGAGCCCATGCCAACAGCTTTGCCGATGCTTTGAAGGTGGCGAGTCGAGAAAATCCAGATATCATTTTGGTGGGCGAGATGCGGGATCGCGAAACAATCGGTTTGGCCCTGACCTGTGCAGAGCTTGGAATTCTGGTCTTTGGCACCCTTCATACCAACAGTGCATCCAAAACCGTGGACCGGGTGATCAATGCGTTTCCTGCAGAAGAGCAGGAGCAGGTGCGCACCATGTTCTCCGAGTCTTTGCGAGCGGTGATTGCTCAGCAGCTTTTAAAAACCGCCGATGGCAGAGGTCGGTGTGCTGCAAACGAGGTTCTGATCGGTTCCACCGCCCTTGCCAGTATTGTTCGAAGCGGAAAGATTTCCCAGATCAATTCCATGATTCAGACCGGTACATCCCAGGGGATGCAGTCCATGGATCAGCATCTTATGCAGCTTGTAAAAGAGGGGCGAATCACTGGAGCGTCTGCCTATGAAAAGGCGATGGACAAGGGGCTTTTTGCGGCGATGAAAAATGGATAGGCGATTTTGGAGGTATTGACGCAACGGGGGCGATAGGGTGCCTCAGGTGGGGCTGCTTGCTATAAAACCCTGACCCTTTCTACGGGCGCATCGTCTCTTTACAATGCGAGGCGATCGACAACGTCTCCCGAAAGGGTGACCCGTTCGAGGATGCCCCCTTTGAATCGAATAAACCCTTTGTGGCCGCCCCTAGGGCGGATGGGTGAGCCGGGGTTGATGAAAATTTTTCCCATGAGGCACTCCAATTGGGAGACGTGGCTGTGGCCACGAATTACCACATCGTAGTCGGTGAGATCCGGTAGAGGTTTGTGGCCGTGAGCCAGAATAAAGCGCGTGCTCTCAAAGGTGAAAGCTTGGCAAAGGGGAGCTTTGTGGAAGTCGGGATCGTCACAGTTCCCCTGGACCAGCCAGATGGGTCCACGGTGCGCTTTGATGTCATCTAAGATCGCCTGAGGGTCATACTCTCCGCCCGGTTTGGTGTAGACGGTGTCAAAAAGATCGCCAGCCACAGCCAGGCCGTCTTCGGGCTCAAGAAAGGCTGCAATCTTTTTCCAGGTGGGCAGATGCCCGTGGATATCACCGGTAATAATGAGTTGAGGCATGTTGACTCGCTTTGTTTGATTGCTCTGCTATGGGTAAAGGCGAGCGATAAGTGCGGCAATGGCCGACTCCACCCTTAAGATTCTCTCTCCCATGGAGACAGAAGAGAATCCCACCTCTTTGAGTTTTTCGATCTCATAAGGGATAAACCCCCCTTCGGGTCCGACCGCAAGAGTGACAGGCTCTTTGATCTCCAGAGGGCAGGGCTCGGCATCGTAGGGGTGTGCCACCAGTGGGATAGTCCCTTGGGTGAGCTGGGCCAGATTGTCCTCCACAAAGGGTTTGAATCTTTTTTCTAAGCGAATCTCTGGAAGGATGGTGTCTTTCGCCTGTTCAAGCCCAAGAACCCTCTGGCGAAAAAGATTCTCTTTCGAAAGCCGAGGGCTTTGCCAGAAACTTTTCTCCACCCTGACGGCATTGAGAAGCACGATTTGCTTTACCCCCATGGAGGTGGCACAGATGATGACCCGGTTGAGCACTTTGGGCCGTGGCAGGGCCAGAACCAGGGTAAGAGGGAGAGGGGCAGGAGGCGGCTCCGTGAGGTTGACTTCAAGCTCCACAGCATCTCTTTTGAGACGAAGCACATGGGCTTCTCCTTGAAGGCCGTTTAAGTGGCCGGCTTTGAGCCGATCTCCTTCGGCGATGCGCGTCACCTCTTTAAGGTGGTTCAGGCGTCTTCCTGAGAGTCGAACGTGGTCTTTATGGGATGTGAAATCCTCATCGAAAAGCAGGATTTGATTCATAGTTTGCCGTGTGAGCCTGACGGGCATGAAGCCCTTGGGTCTGTAAGCCTGCTCTCTATTGGAACAGAAAGGGGTTTATGGTGAGACCTTATCCACTCGGGTCTGTCTTAAACGGTCTGTTTGGATGATGTACCATTTGCCAGGGTCTTTTGTCGAGATGTGCCTGGTCCTTGCAGGGCAATTCGGCTTGACAGAGGCCTCTTGCGTGTTAGGTTTATGCAGTGTCAGATGCGGGGGGACCCCTCTGATTTTTATCAACAGACCGGGAACGTGCAGAATATGCAGAGCAAGTCCCGGTGGATCGCAGCTTTTTTTGAGCGTTAATCGAGGTGGGCTGTGGTAATCATGCGCGTAAGGAAAAAGATCACATGGGCTGGTTAGGAAAGGTTGTGGGGGGAGCCATTGGGTTTGCGTTGGGCGGACCGGTGGGCGCCGTGGCCGGAGCGGTTTTTGGGCACGCCTTTGATAAAGATGCAAGTGAGATGGATAAGCAGGAACGGCGAAGGCTTTCGGGAAATGAAGAGGCCCAGATGACCTTTTTTGTGGCCGCTTTTTCCATGCTGGCAAAACTCTCCAAAGCCGATGGCCGGATTTGCGAAAACGAGGTGGCTTCCATTGATCAGTTCATGAGTCGGGATCTTCACCTCAACCGTGAAAGCCGAAATATTGCCATCAATATTTTTCGTGAGGCGGCCAACTCTCCAGAGCCTTTTGAAGGCTTTGCACGTCAGTTTTACAACACCTTTAAAACTCAGCCCCGCATGCTTGAGGTGATGCTTGATGTGATGCTTCGGGTCTCCACGGCAGACGGCCAGTTCAGTCGCCAGGAGGAGGAGCTGATTCTCTCGGCCGTCCAGATTTTTGAATACCCCACTGAGAGCTATTTGAAGCTTAAGGCGCGTTATGTGGACCAGAGCGATAAGTACCACGCAGTGCTGGGCTGCGACCGAAGCGACTCCGATGAGTTTGTAAAAAAACAGTATCGAAAACTTGTGAATGAGTACCATCCCGATAAAATTGCATCCAAGGGTCTCCCTGAAGAATTTACCCACTTTGCAGAGGAGAAGTTTCGAGAGATTCAGGAGGCGTGGGAAAACGTCCGCAAAGAGAGAGGGATTTAAGGCTTCGGTGATTTTCTGCGGCCCCATCATGGGGCCTTGGGGAGGTGCGCATGGGCAGAGAGGAGAAACGGCAGCGAATTTACCAAGTGGCATTGCGGCTTTTTTCAGGCTTTGGCTACAAGGAGACCACGGTAGAGGTCATTGCAGGTGAATTGGGGATGACCAAAGGAAATCTCTACCTCTATGCCAGGAACAAACGGGATCTCTACAACTCCTGTGTGGCCTGGGCTCTTAAGAGATGGCAGCAGAATGCAAAACGGGAGGCGGACAAAGAAGAAGGGTGTGCGGCCAAACTCTATACCTATTTTAATGCAGGGTATCACTACCTGGAGTCTGATACCATTTTGCGGGATCTCATTATTCGGGACCCCCAGCTTTTTCCCCTTACCGAAACCCAGGACGCCTTTTACGAAATCAATGTGGCCTCCCGCAATATCCTTTTGGGGTACCTGAGAGAAGGTATTGAACGGGGCGAATTTCGACCCTTTGAGGCCGAGGGGGTGGCTGAACTTCTTTACTCTTTTTATGTGATGCTTGTGGTCAAGCGGTATGTGATGAACGGCAGAATTCCTTCCCAAAAGGTTTTAGATAACGCCTTTGAATTGATTCTCTACGGTATTTTGGAAGGGTAAGATTCTCTGTTATTTTATTGTGAGGTATTGCGATTGTGCGCCATACCTCTTTTTTTATGGATTGAATGAACAATGAATTTTAGCGTGAAAAGATGTTTTTTTGTAAGGGGCTCTGAAAAGAGGGCACGGCATCATTATTACAGGGTCGCAGCATTGATTTTTTTGTGCTTGATGGTGGCAACAGGCTGCGGTGGTGGCGGAAGTGGCCGTTCTGAGGATACCTGGACCCTTATGGTCTACCTTGATGGAGACAACAACCTTGAAGAGCAGGCTTTGGCTGATTTCAATGAGATGGAAGCGGCCCTGGCCCATGATGGGGTCCAGATTGTGGCTCTTTTTGATCGAAGCAGCTCCTACACCACGGCTTGCGGCAACTGGACCGACACCCGTCTTTATGAAGTATCCCATGACACCAACCCCTCTGCCTTTTCATCCCGGCGCCTGGAAGACCCGGATGGCCTCGGTATTACTCTGAATGAACCTGTGGAACTCAACATGGGCAGCGGAGAGACCCTGAAAAAATTTGTGGCGTTTTGCAAAAAGGCGTATCCGGCAGATCGAACGGCTCTTATTCTCTGGGATCATGGCAGTGGATGGCTTCCTCCGAAACATGACGGACAGAGCCCTATATCACGAGCCGTTGCCTACGATGAGGAGAGCAAGAGCGACGCCCTGAATATGAAAGAGATCGCTTGGGCGTTAAATGGCGAAAAAGTGGATCTTTTGGGGTTTGATGCTTGCCTGATGGCCGACATGGAGGTGGCCTGGGAGGTGAAGAATGTGGCCGATTTTATGGTGGCATCTCAGGCTCTGGAGCCGGGTTCAGGCTGGAATTACACCGAGTTCTTAAACCGTTTTAATGGGTTGCCTGCTGAGTCGAAGGGCCCTGTGGGCTTGGGTACCTCTATTGCCGAAACCTATCTTGCCGAGGCAGAGCAAGATAGGGCATTGACCCTTTCGCTTTTTGATCTCACTAAAATTGAACCTCTAAGAGATGCTGTGGATGCCCTTTCTACTGAAATTCAAAACTGCGGAGACGGCATGGAGAGGGTGACCCGGGCACGGATTGGGGTTCTTGATTTTAATGATAAAATAGCCGTGGATTTGCGGCATTTTGCCCAACTCCTTGGGGGGGACTCTAAACTTTTGCCTCGAATTGATGACGCTTTAAAAGATTTTGTGCGTGTCAATGTGGTGAACGCATCAAAAAAATCGTGCGGAGTCTCCATCTATTTTCCTGTTTTTGGCAGCGACGGTATGGTGTATGATCGCTACAAAGCTGAAAATCTCTCTTTTTTAAGGGCATCCACCTGGGATGAGGGGCTTGCAGAGTATAACGCGAAATGCTTAAAAATTTATCTTAAAACCCTTCCAGGTGACAAAGGTCTCGATACAACGCTATCCGTTTATACAAATAACGGAGGCTTCACGGCATTTTATGCCGGAAACGATGATATCGATTCTAATGCGGGTAATCGTTTCAGCAAACTTCACATTCCTGTGGTCCGTGGTGAGACCTATTGGGTTCTTATTTCACGCGTTGGCACGTGGTCTTCTAAGCAAAGCGCTTATTGGATTTACGCAGGGGAGACTGAACTTTCAGGCAGCCAAGGCTCCGTCTCTTCAGACTCTGAAATGGACAACCACGCTAAAAACGCCAGGCCGCTCTCCCTGGGAAACAAACAAGGGCACCTTCTTTCCAAGGGTGATATGGACTGGGTGAAAATTACGATCCCCTGATCCTTCTTGCCTGCTTTATCCTGGCTGCACTATAATAAGCATTTAAGGCCCACCGCCTTCTCTACCGGTGGGCCTTTACGATACATCCTGCTTCTTTATCTTCAGGGGCCTTTCTCTCATCTTACACTCTTCTTCTACGGCCCAGACGACACCAAAAAGATCAGTCCATCTTAAAAATTTATACAGTGGGTGCCTCTGTAAAAAGGCGGTGCACTCGAAGCGATTTTTATAAGCATCGGGAAGCCTAAACGCTACAGCACAGTCCGTTATCTTTATGGAGGCATCACAACCCGTGGCAGAAGCACAAGGAGGTGCCATGCAAGAGGCGATGCAAAGAGAGTCTGGGAATCTGTTTCAGGAAGCGGCCGACTATATGCTGGATGCCGGGCAGCGATGGGTACTTTTTTGGGATTTGCTTCGAAAGCGGGGCAATATTTATTTGGACCATTTGGAAAAGGAACAACCTCCGGTTTTGGTCTTTTCCCATGAGATCATCTGTGACGGCCGTACTTACGATAAGCCTGTCAATTATGCTCTGACACGTATTTTGGACAAACGTTCGGGAAAGCAGAGCCCTGGGTATTCAGGCGGGGTCGACCGGCGCAGTGGCAGCATTGCCAAAGAGAAGATAAACCCTGAGTTGATGCGGCCCATTGTGATCATCGACCCCAGGGCGGGGCATGGGCCGGGGATTGGGGGGTCGAAAGAGGCTTCGGAGATCGGGCACGCTTTGTCCAATGGGCACCCGGTCTACTTTGTGATCTTTTTCATCGAGCCTGTTCCTGGCCAAACACTTGCCGATGTGAAAGAGGCGGAAGGCCGTTTTCTGGAAGAGGTGATGAAGCGGCATCCCAAGGCACCAAAGCCGTTGATTATCGGCAATTGTCAGGGCGGGTGGGCCGCTGCCATGGTGGCTGCGGATCGACCAGATCTGGCAGGACCCTTGGTTTTGAGCGGTTCTCCTATCTCTTATTGGTCCGGCCGCACCGGTGAAAACCCCATGCGCTATCGAGGCGGGCTTATGGGCGGGGTGTGGTTCAACTCCTTTCTAAGCGATCTGGGTGGGGGCATTTTTGACGGGGCCAACCTGGTGATGAACATGGAGGATTTAAACCCGGCCAACACCTGGTGGACCAAGCTTTATAACGTCTTTTCAAAAGTGGACACCGAGGAGAAGCGCTTTTTGAATTTTGAGAAGTGGTGGGGCGGTTTTTTTCTGCTGACATCCCATGAGATCCACACCATTGTGAACGATCTTTTTATTGGAAATCGTTTGGCCCGAGGCGAACTTGAGCTGGAGAAGGGGCACCTGACGGATTTGAAAAAGTTTAATGATCCGGTGGTGGTTTTCGCCTCCAGAGGAGACAATATCACCCCGACTCAACAGGCACTCAACTGGATTCCGATGGTCTACGAGTCGGTGGAGGAGATCCAGAGACACGGCCAGGTGATTGTCTATGTGGTGCATGAAAACGTGGGCCACCTCGGTATCTTTGTGGGCTCATCCATAGCGGCTCGAGAGCAGAAAGAGATCATTGGAAGTGTCGAGATGATTCATTATCTCTCACCAGGGCTCTACGAAATGGTGATCGAAGAAGCCCCTGCTGAAGGCAGAGACGATTACAAAGTGAGTTTTAAGGAGCGAACTATTGAAGATGTTCTCGCTTTTGATGACGGCCTGGAAGATGAGAAGGCCTTTGAGTTGGTGATGGCCGTTTCAGAGCGTAACGACCACTTTTATCGGCAGTGGTTCAGCTCGTTGGTGCGCTCCATGGTGACACCCCTTTCGGCTGAGTTGACCCGTCAGCTTCACCCCTTAAGGGCTCAGCGCTATTTGGTATCCGATTACAATCCCTTTGTAAAACCCCTTGAGACGGCTGCGGATGTGGTGCGTGGTGGGCGAAGACCTGTTGCCGAAGAGAACGTTTTTGTCCAGAGTGAGGCGGCTCTCTCTGAAATGGCGACAACGCTTCTCGATGGATACCGTGACATGAGAGATCTTGGCCACGAAGTTTTTTTTACCTCTGTGTATGAAAATCCCGTGATGGCCTGGCTTTATGGGGTGAAAGAGAGCGCGGCCAAAAAGGAAGAAAAGAGTCAAAAGGCAAAATCAGAGCATCAGGCTCGAACAAGGGATCGAGACCACTGGCATGATGAAGTTGCCAAGG
>JAKSCC010000258.1 GCA_022360815.1 Desulfobacterales bacterium | reverse complement strand
GGCCCTTATCCAAGAGATTCGAAATGCCGAAGATGCTGTCCGTTTGGAGGTAAAAACAAGCTGGCTCCACCTTCAAGTGGCTGAAAAAAACATCACCACCTCAGAGGCCTCCCTTGCAAGCGCTCAAGAGAACTGGCGCATTACGCGACTGGGTTACGCCCATCAAATGGCCACCTCAGCTCAAGTTCTTGATGCCAGGGCCGACCTTACCCAGGCAAAGACCACCCACTTTAAAGCGATCAACCGCTACCAAACGGCCATGGCTGATCTGGAGAGAGCTGCGGGAGGGCCTCTTTTTTAAAGACCCTTTCCAGGGCCCACGGCATGTGTTACAAGGCCGCTATGGACTGGAAAAATACACTGAAAAATTCGGTAGTCAGAGCAGATGGACTGGCGGAGGTCTCTGGTGCCGATCTCTCTGAAGCAGCTCAAGTGACCCGCACCTATCCCATGCGCATCAACGCATACTGGATGGATTTAATGAAGAAAGTGGGCGAGCCTTTGGTTCGCCAGGCGGTCCCTTCCATTGAAGAGCTTGAAGAGAGTGTGCTTCTGGAAGACCCCTTGTGCGAGGAAAAAGATTCACCTGTCCCGGGGCTGACCCACCGCTACCCGGATCGCGTCATCTTTCTCGTCTCCAACGCCTGCGCCCTCTTTTGCCGCCACTGCATGCGAAAAAGAAAAGTGGGGCGATCCGAAGGCGTTGTCACAGACGCGACCATCGATGCCGGAATCGCCTATATTCAAAAGACCTCCAAGATTCGAGACGTCATTGTCACCGGAGGAGACCCGCTTCTTTTGGACGATGAAAAGATCGAAGGGATCCTGGAAAGACTTTCAAAAATTTCCCATGTGGAGATGATCCGCATCCACACCCGAGTGCCGGCAACCCTTCCCATGCGCATCACAGAAGCCCTCTGCGAAAAGTTAAAGCGTTTTGAAAAGCTCTGGATCAACACCCACTTCAACCACCCAGCCGAACTCACCCCCGAAGCGGAAAAAGCCCTTAAGCATTTAAACCGAACCGGAGCGCCCCTGGGGTGCCAGACGGTTCTTTTAAAAGGGGTCAACGACCGCCCTGAGGTGATGGCTGCGCTCATGCGAGGGCTCACCAAAAACAGGGTCAAGCCCTACTACATTCACCACGGAGACGCCGTCAAAGGCACAGGTCATTTCCGCACCAGCATTGAGACCGGCCTTGCCGTCATGGGCGGCCTTCGCGGGCACCTCTCAGGCCTTGCCGTGCCCACCTATGTGATCGACCTTCCCCAAGGAGGCGGCAAAGTGCCTCTGCTGCCGGAGTCTGTCGTTAAAAAAGAGAAGAGTTCCCTTACCGTACGAGGCTACGATGGAAAGCTCTACACCTATCCGCTTTAGCCAGGCTGTCACTCTTCAGCGCGGCCTCCGGCGGGTCGCTTTTTTGAAAAAAAGCTCCGCAAAAAACTTTTCCATTGTCCCACGC
>JAKSCC010000282.1 GCA_022360815.1 Desulfobacterales bacterium | reverse complement strand
CTTTTTGAAGACGCGTGGCAGGTGGAGACGGTTCCTCTGATGACGATAGCCTCATTTTATGTTTGCTTTGGTGATTTGTTTGCCTGGTTTTGCTGCGGCTTGATTCTTGTGTTTGCGGTATGGGAAGGGGTGATAAAAGGCCCCTTGAGGTCTGCCTCTTCATAAACCGTGAAGGGGATGTCACGCCTATAAAAAAGAGTTTCACTGTCTGGGAAACGGTGGTAGATAAAAGGGTGCCCAGGGCCATTGACATCTGTTCAATTTGATGGGTGTTTGGCGAGGGAAAAAAGATGAAGTCGTAAAAAGTAGACGATTCGATACGGCGTCCAAGACATAGGTACATTGTGTGGCAATGAAATCTCAGTTGTTGCGGACCACCATGAGCCGCTCTGACTTTTTACGGAGCCATTAAAGAAGAGTGCAACGATAATTATTTAGGAGCGTATAAACCATGTCAAGCGAGTTGAAACAGGCATTTCGGGAGTTCAGTACCCGCCTGGGACAGCTGGGAGGTTGTCTTTGACCTCCCTGGCAAAGAGTTTCGACTGAAAGAACTTGAAGCCCAGGTATCCCATAAGGATTTCTGGAACAACCCTGACGCCACCACCACCGTTTTAAAAGAGCGGTCCTACCTCACCAACCTTCTTGAAAATTTCAATGAGCTGAAGCGTGAGATCGAAGACGGAGAGCTGCTTCTGGAACTTGCCATGGAAGAGGGCGATACCGATACCGTCTCCGAGGTGGCCAAGCAGGCTGAAAAAATCGATGATCGTCTCAAGAGCCTTTCGGTTGAGATGATGCTTGATGGTAAAGATGATGACCGAAATGCTATTGTCTCCATCAACCCCGGCGCCGGTGGCACCGACTCCCAGGACTGGGCGGAGATGCTTTTGCGCATGTACACACGCTGGTGTGAGCACAAAGGGTTTAAGGTGAGTATGGTGGACCTTCAGCCCGGCGATGAGGCGGGCATCAAAGGAGCCACTTTTACGGTAAGCGGCACCAACGCCTTCGGGTATCTGAAAGTGGAGAGCGGTGTGCATCGTCTGGTGCGCATTTCACCCTTTAATGCCAACGGAAAAAGGCAGACCTCTTTTTCATCGGTTTTTGTCTGTCCTGAAGTGGACAATGAGATTGTCATTGACGTTCAGGAGAAGGATTTGCGTGTGGATGTGTTCCGTGCCAGTGGGGCGGGCGGTCAGCACGTTAACAAAACAAGCAGCGCCGTGCGGATTACCCACGTACCGACAGGGATTGTGGTGCAGTGCCAGCAGGAGTCATCCCAGCATCGAAACCGCGAAATCGCCATGAATGTACTTCGTTCAAGGCTCTATCAAGTGGAGATGCAGAAGGTGGAAGCCGAAATGCAGGAGATGCACGACGGCAAGGATGAGATTTCATGGGGCAGTCAAATTCGTTCCTATGTAATGCATCCTTACCAGATGGTGAAAGACCACCGCACCGATGAGGAGACGGGAAATGTGAAGGCCGTTATGGACGGAGCCCTGGATCCTTTCATCGAATCAGCCCTTATGGCGAGGCGCACATCGTGAGCGTGGATGCTTTGGCCATATTGAAACGCCACGCAGGCGACGACTCCAAGGCCCTTGACGTGCTTTTGATTCACAGCCGCTGCGTGGCGGAGAAGGCCCTGGCCATTGCTGCCAGGGTCTCTCACCTTGGACCCGATCTCACCTTTATTGAAGAGGCGAGCTTGCTTCACGATATTGGATCGGTGAAGACCTGGGCACCGGGCATTGGATGCAGAGGAGAAGCGCCCTACATTCAGCACGGGGTTCTGGGGGGCGAGTTGCTTCGTACCGAAGGCCTCATTGCCCATGCTCGAGTGGCCGAGCGGCACACCGGTGCCGGCCTGACTGCCTTGGAGATTCAAAGCGCCGATCTTCCCCTTCCCCATCGCGATCTTCTTCCCGAGACCCTTGAAGAGAAGATTATCTGTTACGCCGATAAGTTTTTTTCCAAGAACCCCGAAACCCTGACCCAGGAAAAGAGCATGGAAAAAGTGATGCGCCTGATGGCGCGTTACGGCGACTCTCAGGTGAAGCGGTTTCAGGAGATGGTAGATCTATTCGAGTAACAGGGTGCAGACCATGACGCGCGGTGAATTTTCCCTCATAAACCATCTGATCAAGCGGCGGCCAAAGCCGGACTCTCTCTTTCGGCCCTGTCTCGTAGGGCCTGGTGATGATGCAGCCCTGCTTTCGAGTGTTTCGCGTCCGGTGATTACCACCGATACCCAGCGTGAAAATGTTCACTTTCGAAGGGCCTGGCAGACGCCTTTTGAGATCGGCAGCCGAGCGGTACAGGTGACATTGAGCGATTTGGCGGCATCCTTTGCGAAACCTGTGGCTCTTTTTATCAATTTGGGTATTCCCCAAGGGACCCCGGATCTGATTTTAGAGGGCATTTACGAAGGCCTGGCTTCGGTTCTCGAGCCTTTGGGATGCGATTTGGGGGGCGGAAACACCTGTAGGTCCGAAGAACTCTCTTTGGATCTTTTTGCTATTGGCGAGGCCATGGGCGAAATGCCGCAGCGGGGCAACGCTCAAGATGGTGAGGTGTTGTGTGTGACAGGCCCCCTTGGCCATGCTCGAGCCGGGCTTTACTGCCTTCAGCACCGATTGGACGGATTTTCTGAATTGATACACGCCTTCAAGCGCCCTGTGGCCCGGTTTGATGCCGCTGAAATTCTTTTTAAACACGGGGTGCGATGCGCCATGGATGTAAGCGACGGTCTTGCTGGCGATGCCATGCATATGGCAAAGGCCTCGGGGGTGACCCTTGATGTGAACCTGGCATCGTTGCCATTGTCGAGTCCCTTTGCAGACTGGTGCGCGAAGACGGGAGAGGAGGCACTGCAGACCATGGCCAGCGGCGGGGAAGAGTATCAATTGTTGTTCACCTGTCTTGAGGAGCATTTAGACGCGATTCAAAGCGAGCTTTTCGGGGTGATACCCCTGGGAAAGGTGAAATCATTTGACAGAGAGTATGTGAAGGGGCTTCCTTTGGGAAGTTCCTCTTACGAACATATGTAGATGATGATGGAAAAAGAGTACTCTGGGTGAGAAACAAAGAAATGAGAATTATCGACAGCCATTGTCATCTGGATGACAAGAGCTACAACAAAGACAGAGATGATGTGGTGGCGCGGTCCCGTGCGGCTGAGGTGATTCAAGCCATGCTGGTCGGGGTTTCCGTGGAGAGTTCCGAGCGGTGCGTGGCATTGGCAGACGCGTCGGACTACTTTTTTGCGTCGGTGGGCATTCATCCCCACGACGCCCAAGAGGCAAGCGAAGCATCTCTCTCGCGTTTGGCAGAGCTTGCAGCAAGTCCCAAAGTTAAAGCATGGGGCGAGTGTGGGCTTGATTTCAACCGCATGTACTCGCCTCAGGATATTCAGGAGAGATGGTTTGTAAGGCAGCTTGAGATGGCCGAAACCTTGGATCTTCCCCTGATTTTTCATGAGCGGGACACCAAGGGACGCTTTTTTGAAATGCTGAAGGCCCATCGTTTCAAAAATCTCAAGGGCGTGGTGCACTGCTTCAGCGGTTCAATCCAAGAGATGGAAGCCTATCTTGAGATGGGACTTCATATCGGGATTACAGGTATTGTGACCATTCAGAAACGTGGCGAGATGCTCAGGGAGCAAGTCGTCTCTATCCCAAGAAATCGAATTCTTGTGGAGACCGATGCCCCCTACCTGACCCCGGCTCCGCAGAAAAACAAGGTGAGGCGCAATGAGCCAGCCTTTGTGCGGGAGGTCCTTTTTAAGGTGGCCGAAGTCCGAGGCGATGATGTTGAGCTTCTTGCAGAAACGGTTTGGAACAACACCGTGAAGCTCTTCGGTTTGTAATCAAAGCCAATATCCTTGGTCTTCAGATTCTCATAACCATATAAAAGATCCCCTGTCAGAAGAAATTGGCAGGGGATCTTTTTTTTTGCGCAGCCATCAGGCGTTTTGAATGTGGCCTTGTTTCACCACAAGAGAAAGGGACGTCAGTGCGCTGAGATCATTTAGCGGGTTCTCTTTCATGGCGATAAAGTGGGCTTCTTTGCCTTTTTGGATGGTTCCAGCGTGTTTTTCAATGCCGAGGATTTCTGCGTTGGTCTTTGTGGCTGCGATGAGGATTTCGGTATTTGTGAAGCCCAGGCGGTGCATGCACTGCATCTCCCTTGCAATATGACCATGGTAGTTGAAGGGTACCCCTGCATCGGTGCCGCAGCCGATGGGAATACCAGCGTCTCTCATGCGCATGAGGTTCTTTTTTCCATGGGTAAAGATGGGAAGGTACTGGTGCGGGTTGATGGTGTAGTATCCCTTTTTGTAGAGGTCCTTAAAGGAAAGGGTTTTCAGCTTTTCAAGCATCATGAGGTTGTTTTGGTGAATGGCTGGCTCCACGGTGTCGAAAGAGAGACCATCAAAGTGGGCCTGGCGAAGGGAGGCTTCGGCCAGAGCCCTTTCACTGACGAGGCCATTGGGAGTGGGCTCTGCCAAGTTGGTGAAGGTATAGAGGTTTCCCAAAATGGTAGTGGGAATTACCTTCACACGTCGTTTGACCATTTGGGCGATATCTTTTTTGGAGAAAGGGCCGTCGCAGACGGTATGCTCCAGAGAGTGAACCGGATAGTCCAAAACCCTTCGAACGCCGAACCGACGCATGGCGTGGGCTGCCACCGGCATATTGTGGGTGTTGGCGAGATCGAAGATGGTTTTGAGTTGGTCGTCGCTGTAGCGGTTGATGTCTGGCTTTCCCGCCACAAGCGAGGTGTCGTCCATGGTGAGTTTTACAAAATCGGCACTTCGGCAATTGGCCTCAAACGCTTTCTGGAGCTCAGCGTTTTTAAAATTGACACTGGGGGCCCCTGTAAAAAGGGTTCCCATGGCTGCTGCCCAGGAGATGTCTGCAGGGGAGACATCAGGATGGCCGCCATCCACATTAAAGATGGCATTGGCTTTGATCACGATTGGCCCAGGGATCTCACCTTTTTCAACCTCTCGTTCAAGAAGCCTTAGGATCGGTGGCATAGCACCCATATCCCTGACATGGGTGACCCCCGAAAGAATTTGGTTTTTCATATTTTTGCGAAGTTGGCGCCAGGCGGCAAGGGTAAGGCCGGGTGAGAAGCTTGAAAGAGAGGGAAGGGTGAGGTGGCAATGGGCGTCAAGGAGTCCAGGAAGAAGGTAGTGGCCCTTAAGGTTTACACTCTCTGCGGTGATGCCGGTAAATTGGCTGGGCGGCCCGATATCTTGAATGATCTGGTCTTTTACGAGAAGGGCGATCGGATCTCTGATGGTTTCAGAAGAAAGATCCACAAGGCGGCCATGGGTAAAGAGTCTGGGAAAGGTGTCCTGCTTTTGAAGATGATGGGATTTTCCAAAGGTGGTGCAGCTGCTTGATAGTGCGGCCCCCATTCCTGCTGCTGCAGTGGTTTTGAGAAAGTCACGACGCGTGATGTCGCCCATGCAGGCCCTCCCTCAATGCGATGATTTGAATTTGGTGTGACGATTCAGCCGACTGTTTTGGTCTGATATGGCAAGTGTGAGTATTTCATACCATCTGAGCGTTCAGCCTCAATTTTTTACGATGCTTTTAGAATAGCAATCATCTCAAGACAGCTCTCTTTGAACTCATGGTACTGGGTTTCCGTCATATCCCCGGTAAGGATCCATTCCAGAGCGTAGTTGAATCCGAGATAGTCATAGGTATAGATACCATAGGTTTCACGCAGGGCATCAATGCTTTTGCGGCACATGAATGCCAGGCAGATGGGGCTTTTGTGGGTGGGAAGCAGGCAGCCTGTGTTTGTGTGGTACTCGCAGGGACTCACCAGGCTGGAATCTTTGACCTCTTCGGGTGTTCCGTACAGGGCTTCCCTCTCTTGTCTTAAAAGGTGAAAGGCCGGTTCATCCAGGTCGTATATTTTATAGTAACGGTTTTTGCAGCAGGCGGCAAAGGGCTGGTTGCCATTTCGGTGAAGCTCGGGAAGGACGCAGTCTTTCAGGCAATAGTCGAAAAGAGTGAAAAATCGGTTGAGAATCTCTTCCATTTCCAGATAATGATTTAAATTTTCACGGGCCTTCTCCATGGAACTCTCCTACCTGATACCAATCCATGCCAGAGCGTCATGCCTTGCGACTGCAACAACCGTTTACAAATGCCTTCCCTATTTAAACCATTTGCCGTTTGCAGACAAGATGGATGCATAGAGGTCTGCTGCTTAAAATCAAATGGAGAGATCTGTCTATATGGGAGCCACCAGGCTAAGCCAGAAGGGGATGGCCAGAAGGCAGACAAGATAGCAGACAATCATGGTGCTGCCCATCAGTTCGGTGCGGCCCCCATAGGTTCGGGCCTGAAGGATGATGTTTGTGGCTGGAGCTGAGGCAGACTGAATCATAAGAAGAGAGGCGATAAGGGGTTGGCTCTCTTTGAGGCCAAAGGCAATGACCATGGCGGCCGTGACAAGGGGAACCAGGATGAACTTTGCACTGACCACGCGCACGAGTTTGTGCCAGGGGGGAAGGCTTTTCATGCGGACTTCACCCAAGGTGGCACCGAGGATAAAGGTGGCCAGGGGGATGGTGGCACTTCCCAAGAGTTCGATGGGTTCCATGATGAGATCAGGAATCGAGGTGTTCAGCCCCAGAAGAACAAGGGCAATGCCGGCAATACTGGCCATGAGGGGGAGATTAAAGAGCTGTTTTAAGTTGAGTCTGTTTCCCTCTCTTCCCACCAGAAAGACCCCAAGGGTCCATGTGATAGGGATATTGCCCATAACAAAGAGAAAACAGTAGGCTGCAAATGTTTCGAATTGATTGGCAAAAAGGACTTGGCCTACGGGTAATACGAGGTAGACGGAATTTTGAATACCACTCATGGCCATCAGCTCACGATTGCCAGCCATCTTTCCGCCAAAAAGGAGCCAGCCAAAAAGAACACCGATGAGGTTCATGGCCGCAGATACGAGGGGAAGGGCCCACCAGCAGGGGATGGTATCGGGGTTGAGCTGGTTGATGAGAATGGCGAAGGTGAGACAGGGAACCAAAACAAGAACGGTGACCCTGGAGAGGGTGTCGATATCCTGGGAGGTGATAATCCGGCGTCTTACAAGAAACCCGGCAAATCCGGCCACAAGGACGATGCGGAGCATGGATGTGAAGGTGGTTTGAAAGCCTGTGAAAAACAGAGACGACATTGAACGACAACTCCTTGGGCAATACCCTTTAAAACAAACAGGGTTTGCATCCTACATGGATGCTGTCGGTGGGTCAACGGATACGATGGGGTTAATGGCGAGCGGCGAGTGGCCGATAAGGTGAAGTAGGTCAGAAGGGGTGCGCTTCTGGATAAGAAGCAAGCTCAATAACCAAGTGCATAGGGGAGAGCCTTCCTTGCCTTGCCCTGCGATGTGACGTTTAAAATGGCGTGGCATTTGAGTCAGGGGTTCTGTTTTATATTAAAGAAATACGATCGGAGTAGCCCCCCATGTCATTTCATATGCGTCTTCAAACCAAGCTTCTGTTGGTGGTGAGTGTGTTGATCGTTTTGGTGGCTCTTATCACATCAGGATTGATCACCCTTGCTCAGAAGCAAAGGCTGACAAAGGATACTTTTTTGTTTCAGGAGCGCGATGCAGGCTATCTTTCACGGCGCATTGATCAAGATTTTGTTAACCGCAAGTTTGGTTCCATTCAAAGGGTTCTGGGGCAGGCCATGGCTCAGAATCCAGAGATGCTTTTTTTTGAAGTGCAAGGTGTCGATGGGGTGATTCTTTTGGCTTCAGACACTCGAAAAGTGGGGCGCCAGGAGCTTGGGTGCACGATAAAGAGCAACACATCGAAGATAGCGTATCAAAAAGGCGCTTTTACCGCTCGAAAAGCGGTGCTGAAAGAGCCGGTACGCCATGACGGGGTGACCCGCGGTGAAGCCGGTGAAGAGATGATGGATACCTGCACTCGGCTTTTTTGGGGGCAAGACGAGCTGGGCTGCTTAAGGATCGGGTATTCCAAACGGGGGCTTCAGGCGCATATTCGTGAGGTGGGGATGCAGGTTCTCGGGGCCGGTGTGCTGATTCTTATGACGGTGATCACCTCTGTTGTGGTTTTGATTCGCGCCCATATCGCTCCTCTTGTTGCTTTGAATAAGCGTCTGTCTGCCCTTCGGGAAGGGGCGCGGGAAGAGAGTATTCCAGAGCTTTTGGGGAGCATGGAACTCTACTCTGTTTTTGAAAAGACATCCACCACAGAGATCCGTGAGCTGGCGCTCTCTTTTGGTGCATTGAGCGATATTCTGGTGAAAAATTGGCAGAGCCAGGAGAACCATCGGTATGATCTTGAGAAGAATGTCACCGAGCGGACGGCGGCTTTAAGGCGTGCCAATCGAGCCCTTTTAAGGGAAATTACGGAAAAGAAAAGTGCAGAAAAGAGGCTGCAGCTTAAAAACTCTTTGATGGAGGCCCTCCATGAGTCGACCCTGGATCTGATTCGGCAGGTCGATTTTAAGGAGACCCTGGCGGTACTTTTGAAGCGGGCCGGTAACCTTATGGGAATGAAGAGCGGTTTCTACTTTGAATACCGAAAGGAGACAGGTCTTTTGCACATGGAGGTACGCTCCGGTCCTGTCTCCAAACGTTTGTCTCTTACGGTGGAACCGGGTACGGGGCTCGTGGGGCGGGTCTGGGAATCCCAGAAACCGTTCTATGTGATGGACTGCTCAAATTGTGATGGATGCATTCAGGACAATTCAGGCTTTGATGGGCTGGGAACTTGTGTGGCGGTCCCCATTCGATTGGCAGATAATGTGGGCGGGGTTATGGGGTTGATTGAATATGGAAATATTCCCATGGAGGAGGAAGCGCTGGCGGTACTAAGCCGGTTTGGTGAGCTGGCTTCTATCGCCATGAGCAATGCTTGGCTCAATACCCAGCTTGAAGAGGAGTTGGAAGAGAGGCACCGGGTTGAAAAGGAGAAAGATAGACTGTTTCAACACCTGCTTCAGGCTCAGAAACTGGAGGCGATCGGTACGTTGGCCGGTGGTGTGGCCCATGATATCAACAACCTTTTGATGGCGGTGCAAGGCAATATCACTTTGATACTGAACCATGCCGAAGCAAACAGTCTGATTGACAAACGTGGGCGTAAAGTTGAGACGCTGGTGGCCAGTGGTTCCAAGCTTACCTCTCAGCTTTTGGGGTTTGCTCGAGGGGGGCGTTACCATGTTCGGCCCGAAGGGATAAACACCATTGTAAAAAGCAGCCTCTCCATATTTGGACGAACCCGCAAAGGGATTTCTATTCGAGAACGGCTTGCTGCTAAGCTTTCCAATGTGGAGATCGATCGAACTCAAATGGAACAGGTGCTGTTAAATCTCTATTTGAATGCATCTCACGCCATGCCGGATGGTGGGCGCCTGACCATCGTCACCGAAGAAGTGCATTTAGATGATGCGCAGGTCGCCTCTGCCTCTCCCATTGAGCCTGGCAGGTATGTCACCGTCTCTGTTTCAGACACCGGGGTGGGCATGGATGCCTCGACCCAGAGTAAGGTTTTCGATCCTTTTTTCACCACTCGAGAGATGGGGCACGGTACAGGGCTTGGTCTTGCTTCGGCCTATGGTATCGTTAAAAATCACAAGGGCTACATCACGGTGGCCAGTGAAGAGGGCAAGGGCACTCGTTTTGATATTTACCTTCCGGCCTCTGTCAAGGCGTGTTCGAAAGGTGAAGTCCCTGAGGCCGGACCAGAAAAGGGGGAAGGGACGATTTTGGTGGTGGACGATGAGGAGGCGATTCGAGATGTGGTGTGTGAGATGCTGGGAGCTTTGGGGTATGCCTGTTTGGCTGCCGAGAACAGCAGTGGGGCGGTGGCTACATTTCGGGAACATAAGGACGAAATTGACCTGGTGCTTTTGGATATGGTGATGCCTGATGCCGGAGGGGATATTGCCTACCGAGCACTAAAAAAGATCGATCCAGATGTTCGAGTGATTTTAAGCAGCGGATACAGCCGAGAGGGGCGTGCAGAAAAGATTATGGAAACGGGGTGCAATGGGTTTATTCAAAAACCGTTTACCCTGGAGCATCTCTCCTTAGAAGTACGCCGGGTTCTGGAGAGTACGGAGCACGCATAGATTCGATCCAGAAATTAAGGTGTGTGTAAAAAAGAAGTGCCCCCTTAGGCTTTGAAAACCTCTGGGGGCGTTTCTTTTGGATGGCTTAAAATACCAGTGATCTTATCTTTGGAAAATGAGGATCATATTTTGAATCGTCCCACAAGGTTGTTGAGGGTTTCGGCCATCCCGTTAAGTTGGCTGGCACTGGTCTCCACCTGGTGGCTGCCCTCTGAAATATCTCGAGAGGCGTGATTCACCTCTTTCATTTCGTTGTTGATGGCATCTGCTGCCGTTGAACAGAGCCCGACGTTTTGATTTACCTCTCCGATACCTTCGGAGGCCTGGCCGATGTTAAGGGAAATTTCGCTGGTGGCGGCGGCTTGCTGCTCCACGGCAGCGGCAATGCCTGAGACAATGTCGTTGACGTTTTTTATAACCCCTAAAATGGCATTGATCTTTTGAACCGAGACGTCGGTTTTGTCTTGAACACTTTCGATATTGCCCCGAATTTCCAAGGTGGCCTGGGCTGTCTGTTTTGCAAGGTCCTTGATTTCGTTGGCTACAACGGCAAACCCTTTTCCGGCTTCACCGGCCCGGGCTGCTTCAATGGTGGCGTTCAACGCGAGCAGGTTTGTCTGTTCAGAAATCTCGGTGATGGTGTCGGTCACTTTTCCGATTTGATCGACGGCGCTTCCCAGGCTGCTCATAAGGTCTGCTGTTTCCAGAGCATCGGAAAGGGCCGTGTTGGAAACGGATCGAGCATTTTCCGAGTTGGAGGCGATCTCACCGATGGTGGCGCTCATCTCTTCCGCCGATGCCGCCACCATATTGATATTGGTGGTGGACTGTTCCATGGGCGAGGCAATGGTAGAGAGATTCATGGCCATCTGGCTGGCCTCTTCCCCTACCTTGCTGGCCAGACTGTGGGTGGCCTCTGAGGAGGAGGAGAGGGTGGTGGAAATGGCGAGAAGATCTCCTGATGAGCCATCCACATGGGTGGCATTTTCCTTTACATCTCCAATAATAATTTGAAGATCTGCCATAAAGGTATTGAACCATTTGGACAGCTCGCCCAGTTCATCACTGGAGCTTACTTCAAGACGCTGGGTGAGGTCCCCATCGCCTTTGGCAATCTCTTCAAGAAGCGAAGCGCTTCGGCGCAGGGGTTTGGAAATGGTGCCGGCCATCCAGACGACCACAGCGGTAAGAAGGAGAAAGGCCCCCACACCGATGGCAATGATGAGAACTCCAGTGCTGTTGGCTGACGCCATGATTTGAGAGATGGGGATCGTGACGAGAAAAGACCAGGGTTTGTTGAGCTCCCCAAAGGAGATGGGGGCAAAAATGCGAACAATTTTGATGTCTAAATCTCTGGAGGTGCACTCAAATTCGTAAGGCTCACCCTTGGCAATGGCCTGCTTTGCAGTCGTCCAGTTTTCAGAGTCTCCAACATCCTGCCCGTGCTTGTCGGTGTTGAGCTGATGGGCCACGTAGTGGCCTGTGGCATCAATGACAGAGGTGTAACCTGTTTCAAACGGCTTGAGCTCTTTGATGAGGTCGTAAAATGAGGAGAGTTTGAAGTCAACACCGGTAACCCCAACCACCTCACCCTTGTTTTTGATAGGGATACAGACGCTCATGATAAGTTGTTTACCCCCATCCACATTGTAGAAGTGGGGCGTTGTCATATACTCTTTTCCAGAGTTCTTGGGAATGAGGTAGTAATCTCCAACTCCCGGAGTCTCGTAATCCTTGAGGGGTTCCAGATGAAAACCGTCGGCGGTGCGGGTCCAGTAGGGGATGAAACGGCCGGTGGCATCGTGGCCATCTCGATTTTGAAAGGCGGTGTCCAGCTCATCCAAGGCATCCGGCTCCCAGCAGGTCCAAACAGCAAGGAGATCCTGGTTTTTTTCCAGAACAACTTTCAAGATTTCGTTGATAGAGCCCCGGGGGTTGAAACTATCGGAGCGTTTGAAAGCCTCAAGGGACTGGGCGACGGTCTGTGCCACCCCCTGAGCGCGTTCAACCTTGCCAGAGATGATGGCACTGTACCGAGCAGCGGTCTCTTTACCTGCTGCAATGGCCGCATCATGAGCTTCGCTCCTGACCTTAAGGGTCACAGCGGTGATGGTGATAAGGTATGAGAGAAAAGCGAGCGAGGAGATGGCAAGAATAAGCTTGCCACGCAACTTCAATTTCTTGAGCATCCGATGAACTCCAAAGGGGGTTACAAGTGCATCGCCTTCGCAGAGAAGGCTCTTTCTGTTTGCTTTATCGGAAGGTGGCGGGGGAGTATTTAGGTGGTTTTTAAAATAAAGGGGAAAGCAATCTTTGGAAATGCGTCCTAAACAACGGGGCATTGCACAGAGGATGGCACCTACTGATTCCAAAAATTTTCAAGAAGCATTTCAATTTCAGAAGGGGGCATCCCCCCGGAGGATAGCTTGGCGCTATAGTAGCGAAGCAGTTGTTCTGCCCGATGGGGCGCGCCTGCTGCAATATAGAGATCATAAATTCCCCTGACCAGATCCAGACTTTCGGAGTCGTTTGAGATCTCTCGCTTCATCAGGTCGAGATCTTCAAAAAGGGGCAGTTTTAAATGGAGAGAGGCTTGAACCCAGGCCTTGGCCGCTTTAAGGGATAGTGGGGCCAGGGTATACTCCCGAAATTCATGGCCGGGCCCGTCGTCTGAAAGATCGGTGAGGCAGGGACCCGAAGCCAGGGTGAAGGCGGATCGAAATGCATTGGTTGCCTGCCAGTGGCATTTGCTTCGGTGGGCGTTTAGCCCTTTCTTGAGGCCCTTCATGTATTCCCAGAGATCCACCATGGTGTTTTCAAGAAGAAGTTTCTCTTTTCGAATGGAGAGGTAGGCGGAAGGGTCCACGGGTGAGAGGACTTTTTTTAGTGTTTTTTTTAGCCGTGAGACCAAAGTGTCCAGCCGGGCCCGTCCTTTTTTAGGGGAGACATCCGGCCAGAACTGTGTCTGGATTTCATCAATGGAGAGCACCTGGTTTCTTCGAGTGATGAGAAGGACCAGAAGCCTTTGCTGGGCCGGGGTGAGGTCTTTAGGGGTAAGGTCGCTTTCTTCGCCTGTGGATAGGGAGAATCCTCCAAATGTTGTGATTTTGAGAAGGGCGATGGGCTTTGCATTTTCCGAATACCCACGGTTTAGCTTTTGTGCGGCAAGCGCTCGGGCGGTATCCACTTCGATGCCTTCTGCCATGGCGCGATCCAGAAGGGTGCGGCAGATTTGAGGCGACCAGGAGTAGTGGTGATGGTATCGCTCTCTCTTCATAAGGCGAAGCCATTTTTCGGTGCATGCCTTGGCAGGTTCGGTTTGGCCTGTTTTCCAGTAGAGGTGTCCCAGGTGGGCCAGGGTGGCGCTGAGCTGAAATGTTTCCTGCATCGATTCAAAACAGAGGCGTGCTTTTTGTAGCAGAGTTTGGGCCATTTCGTAGTGTTGGGAAAAGGCCAAAGCCCCGCCGGCGACCATGCGGCTGAGTCCGGAAAAGTAGGGAGAGCCCGCCTTCAGGCGAAGAACCAAGGCTTCTTGGCAGATGTCGGGAATTTTGGTCTGCTTTTTTTGAAGGGCAAGAACAAAGGCGTGATACTGTAGAAAGAGGCTCCGTATGTGGGGGCTTAGGCCTGCTTGCGGAAGGGCCAGAGCTTCGTTTGAGATGTTTTCGGCCAGGTCGATGTTTCCCTTAGCCAGTGCGGCGTCTATGTCCCAGAGGTGGAGAAAGGGGTGGGCAATGCTGTGGAGAAGCAACTCATTGTGGATGAGAGAAAAGCTGATATTCCGGTAGTGTCGGTAGTTGTCAAAGTCTCCTTCCAATACAAGAACATTGACAAGGGTGAGCCAGCCGATGACGCGTGTGTACGTGTTGATTTTCGAGGATGTGAGAAGAGGGATCAGAGGTTCCAGTTCAATATGGATGCGACGCCAGTCTCCTTTGAATCCATGGATGTAGCAACGGATAATGCGGATTTCACACGCCGCATTATGGAAATTGCCCTTAAGGGCGAGTTGGAGTCCTTGCTCGGCACAGGCCGCAGCCTGGGGTAGATTGCTGTCGAAAAAGGTGTATCCGGAGGCAAGACAGGTGAGGGCTTTGATGAGGATCTGATTATCCAGGGTGTCATGGCGCTCTCGAATGGCCTGATGAACCGGCTCAAGCAGGGGGCGTCCGGCATCAAAAAGTGCGTCAACCCAGGTGTGGAAGTAGATGAGTTTTATACGTGAAACAAGAAGGCCCAAAGGATCGTTTCTATCTTGAAAGCAGGTTTGGGCCGCCTCAAGGTATTTTAGGGCTCTCTTCGGGGAGATCTCCACCAGCGAGATGCCGTAGTTGCAGGCAAGCCATCCCCTTTCAAGAATGACATCTTCGGGTATTGTATCGACACTCTCTCGCAGGACTTCCAAACGCTCCGTGTTCCAGAAGAGAATTCCAGTTTTTCGAATGAGACGCTCCACCGCATCGTGGTTCTCGGCTTTTATGTAGAATCTGACAGCCTCTTCAGGGGCATCATTTTGTTCATACCATGCCGCCATGGTGGTGAAGAGGTGTTTTTTTTGCTCTTTACTGCGAAGCGTCTGATTTCGCTCTCGCAGGCAGTACCGAAGGTAAGGATGAAAAATGGCTTCATTCTGGGTTGGGTTGGTAAATCGAGTAAAGAGGTTGTGGCGAGATAACCAGCCAAAGAGGGTATTGATATCGTTTTGTCCTGTGACGACCCGGGCCAGCTCCATGGGGATGGTGTTGCACCAGGAGAGATCACTCAAACTGGGAAGGTTTTCAGAAGGGAAACATGTTTCAAGAATCTCGTGAGTAAGATAGCTTTTGATTTCCAATTCAGGGGGGCTGGTAAGAGCTGCGGCTTCTCCTTTGACTTGCAATGTATGGGCTTTTGCCAGGACACCCATACACCATCCTTCGGTTATTTTATGGATATGGCTGACGGTCTTTCTGTCGGGAGCCAGATCAAAGAGGGCTCTCAGGCAATGGGCCACTTCAGAGTGGCTCATGGTCAGATCGTCTCTATGAATGTGGGTGGTGCGGGCAGGGCGTTGCCCCTCAAAGAGATGGGGGATGATAGGATATCGGGATATGAGAAAAAAAAATTGTGCTGGCGAGCTTTCCCGACAAAGTCCCTTAAGAACGCTCGAAGACCAGGGAGAGGTGTTTAAAAAGTGAAGGTCATCGAAAACAAGGGAAACCGAAAAGGCGGTCAAGGAGTGGGCCAGCATTTGGCCGTAGGTGTAGCCGTTCAGCGGGGAAACCTCACCGCTGGATAGAATCTTTTCAAGATGAGGAGAGGAAAACCCGCCAAGGTTTTCTTTGAGGCGGGCAAGAAGGTTTCGGATGAACCGAGTTACATCTTGGTCTGCGCTTTCCGTGGAGTACCAGATAAAAGGCTGTGCCATCTCTTCCATGTGATGTGCCACCAGGGTGGATTTACCTTGGCCCGCCTCACCTTCTATAAGAAAAAGTCGATTCCCTTTATTTCTGGCGCGAATCAGGGTACCCAGCAACTTTTTTCGTTTGAGGTGGGCCTGCTTACCAACCACGGGAGCATAAGCAGCATGGCTAGTATAGTTTTTTTCATAAGCCATTTTCTCCCCTTTCTCTCGAGCGATGACTTAAGTTGAAATGGTTAACCCTTGTTAGCTAATCATAGGGGTGAGGGTTCTTCAATCTGTTAATCCTTGCTTATCGATATTACTGTTTTTGAGAAACAGGCCCGGAAAGCGGGAGATGGGCCGCTTCTCGCGAGATGGGTGGTGGGAAGATGGTATGAAAAACGTGGAATAAAGAGGCTTTGCCCTTGAAAACGAAACATTGTTTGTTGTAATAACAGGTGTGCAAGTGGGCCAAAGTAGGCTTGTGGCTGTATGGCTTAAAATGGTGTGGGGTGAGAGGTTTCTCACAATAGACGATGCATGGTGGAGGGCATATACATGAGGATCCCGATAAAAAGGGTGTCGAGAGTGTGTTGGCAATCGGTTTTGGTGGTGGCTTTACTGATGACTCAGGTGGCGGCTGTCTCAGGGGGAACTCGGGATACTCTTTTTCATGCCACAGAGGCGTTGGTGACAAAAGCCAAAGAGAAGAGAGCCAATCTCTACGCGCCAGAGACTTTTGGGGACGCCATGGAGGCGTATCAGGATGCCCTGGAGGATTTTGAAGATCAGAAAGATTTGAAGGGTATTAAAGAGGATCTTGCAGAGGCGCGGGAGCTTTTAAACAGTGCCATGGAAGTTTGCCGGTCTGCAGAGGTTTTGTTTGAAGTCGTCATGAAAGCTCGGGATGATGCCAGATCCATTGAAGCTTTAAAGTATAGTCTCGAGACCATGGTCGAGGCCGAAGAGACCTTTCAACGGGCCATTCGAAAACATGAAGATGGGGATCTTGATGACGCCAGAAATTATGCGGCTGAGGCGGAATTGCTTTTTCGAAAAGGCGAGCTGATCACCATCAAAAAGAGTCTTTTGGGGCGAACGCGGAAGAAAGTTTTTCAGTATCAGGATATGGGACGTCGCAACAAAGCACCCAAGACCTTGGCCAAGGCGGTTACGCTTCTAACACGGGCTGAAAAGGCCCTTGAGAAGAGCCGGTATGGAAATGCCAAGGCCGCTCAGCTTGTGAAAGAGGCGGACTATGAAATGGCCCATACCGAAAGCGTGCATAAACGTGTGCTAAAACTTGAAGAGGCTGAGTTTACCTTTGAAGATGTGATCATTGATATGGAAAAGCAGCTTTTGAAGATCGGGGACAGCCTTGGAGCCGAGTTGAAGTTTGATTCAGGGGTGAGTGGTGCCGTGTGGCAACTGTTGGATTTGATACAGGGCGTAAAAGCCCAGAGTGATGCAAAGGAACGGGAAATAGCCGCCTTAAATACAAAAATTAAGACCCTTGAAGCATCGGTGGGGCGGCTGAGCAAGCTGGAGCAGGATCTTCTGGCTCGAAAAGTCGCGGCAGAAGAGGCCTTGAAACGTCAGAAAGAGGCCGAACGGCTTCGTCAGCTTAAACTGAAAAGGATTCGCGAAACTTTTGCGCGCGGTGAGGGCAAGGTCTTGATGGATGGGGATAATATGATCATCCGTTTAAACGGCCTCTCTTTTCCCAGCGGGAAATCTGAGATTGGCTACCAATACTTTGGACTTTTGGCCAAAGTGCGTGACACCTTTAAAGAGTTTCCAAAATGCAGCGTGGTGATTGAGGGGCACACCGATTCTCTGGGCAGCGACAAGGTGAATAAACAGCTCTCCAAAAGCCGGGCCGATGCCGTGCGTCACTATCTGATCGCCAACTCGTCGGTAACCCAGGAGCGTATCTCTGCCGTGGGGTATGGAGAGGCCAAACCCGTGGCGTCCAATGAGAGTGCTGAAGGGCGGGCAAACAACCGGCGAATTGACGTGGTAATTATTCCCGATAGAGGGTGATTGGAGCTTGTTTTTGTAGGGTACGTTTTTTGTTGATGCGGCATGGAGATATTTGAAAAGGGGGCGGAGCTTCGCTCCCTTTTTTGCGTGGATTTGACCTTTCGGGTAAAATGGAATAAGAGACCATACCGCTCAACTCGTTAGAAATGCGAAGGGAGTAAAGGGCTTGAATCGATTCAGAGGCAGACGACCGATGCATGAAGGGAGCCTTTGTGGGGACCTACCATAGCGTTAATACAGCATCGATGGATTTGCGAGGGAAGACCATGTTTGAAAAATTCAAGGAGCTTTTAAAAAGAAGAGAGAAGCGGGCGTCTGTCTTTGAAAAGGGATCCGAGAAAAAAGATGGTGCCGCGGACCAGGGCACCTCTTTCCGTAAGGATTGCTCTGAAAAAGGCGACGAGCCTCTTGACCGTAACAAAGTGTCCGCAGAGAAAAAGAGGCCCGTAGGCCAAAAGGGGGTTGCCCGTGGGCGTCACGGTCTTGCCGTAATTGATGAAGACGCTGATCTTGAAGCCCTGCTTGAGGCAGAAAAGGGAAAAACTCCTGAACCACCCTCTCGGCCCAAACCCAAAGCCCCTGTGAAGCCTCTTCATAAGCCCGCGCAGAAGAAAAAAGCCAAAAAGAGAACCAAAAACGGAATTCTGGTTCTGGAAGGGGAACCCGATATTCTGGGGTTGATGCGTGAGGAGGCCCAAAGGGAGGAGGAGCGGGTGGTGGGCTCTCGGCCCAGACCAAAGGTGGAGGCTCCGGCCCCCTTTAAAAAAGTGCAGAAAGATAAAAACGGGCTTCCTATTTTAGGTGAAGATGCGGTGCCTTCGACCGAAGGCTCCGAAGATTTTGCATCCCTTTTGGCTTCATCCCTTTCGGAAAAAAGCGAAGCGGTGCTTCTTCATGAGAAGAGGGATCGCATGGAACTTCGCAAAAAACCAAGTGTTCAAGAACGCTTGAAACACTACCCTTCCGTTCAAGGGGAACTCGATCTGCATGGGTACACCGCAGCCAAGGCAGACCAGACCGCAGAACTCTATGTAAGACGGGCTTACTCCGTAGGCACCTACACCATTCGTATCATTGTTGGCAAAGGGCTTCATTCCGAGCATGGGGCGGTTCTTCCCGATGTGATCTCCGATCGCCTCAACACGCTGAGGCAGGATGGGATTGTTCTTGCCTGGCAGTGGGAAAAGGGAAAAAAATCGAAAAGCGGTGCCATGATTGTTTATCTCAATAATTACGATACGTCTCGGTTTCCTTCCTAACTCAGAGGCCTCCTTTTACGGCTTTCCAGCCAAAGGCCGTGACAGACTTTGTTACCAACACCTTCCTTAAGCGTGCACACTATATTGACTCAAGCAAGATGTATCCGCATGCATCACAATCAACTGCTACGTAGTTATTTTTTTTCTTTTTTGTTTACAGGGTGTTGTGTTTTGATTTTGAGTTTTTTTCTTAAACCGTCGTAAACAATGTTTGCTAACATGTGTTTATGTTTTGTAGATTACCCTTGTTTGATGGTGGGTGTGCAAATTCCATTTGGGCGGAGGTTTTGCATGGGAGGTTCGATCAAAGGAGTTCTCTTCTTGGCCGTGGTGGTGGGGTGCATTTTAACGAAAGGGGTGGGATTTGCACTGGAACCCCTTTCCGATGAAGCCCTGGATGAGACCCATGCGGCCAGTGGGATTCGTTTTGATATAGATTCTCTTTACATGAATTACTCTGCCGATGAACTGGGATTTATCACCCATGAAAATTTACCTGCATATTGGGGCAGTCCCACCTCTCCTTATTGGAAGCCAACAGAATCTGATTACCGATATGGAAAGCTTTATGCTCAGAATGTTTTGGCAAGCAATATCAAGGTTGATGGAAGCCTTACCTTGGAGAGTGGTGTCTTCCCTTTTGCAGCTCAGAGTTATGCGGTGAGAGATACTTGGAAAAACGAATCAGGTAATATGGCCTTTAAAAGGCAGAAATATATTCATGATATTGATCCAATATATACGCTTACTGCGACCCTTCCTGAATTCAATGCACGAAACCGGGACGTGATTCGCATCACCATGGCACCGGGCTCTGGAAGTAGCGTGGTTGAGTTGGGATCAATGGCTGGACAGCTTTTTGTGGATTATTCAGAAAACAACAATCAAGGGGCATCTGCCACGACAGAGGCCTTGGCACGCTTGGGTATTGATGGGGTTCGTTTGATTGATCAGCAGATGATGCTTTATCCCCTTGCCGATATTCCCAAATATTCCGGGAGCAATGAGTTGTATGCTTCAGGTGAAGGTGTTGCCTTTGAACTTGGGATGCGGCTCTCCATTGATGCCATCGGGTTAAGGTCTCCGGGGTACGTGGCCCCTTCGGGAAGCAGCTCTTGGGCGGAGAGCCACAAGGGTGATCTGGTTTTAAAGGGGATTCATCTGAGAGAATCCTTTAACGATCCGTGGATTATTGATGCGTACAATGACTCTTCCTGGCCCTCTCCACCTTCGAAATATGACTATTTCGGTCGGATAACCCGGATTAACGGTCTTGCATGGATAAGCAGTTCGGACATTGCGAATATGTATGCATACGGAACAGGCGATTCAGGTGGCTATCAGACAGGGGACGAAAGTAAGCTTTTTAGTGCGAACAATGAGATTTTAAGTCAATGGCGAGGAACAGCTCTGGATCCCGATGTGGTGGATAGGATGTATGGTGGACGGTTTATGCTGGGAAACCTGAGGCAGATCCACTTTCATGATTATATTGCCGGAAATGGTGAGATCGCTTTTCACGAGAATCACTCCAACCAGATCGACCACCCAGGAATGTCTGATGATGTCAATGGTGAAAATCCTATTGATAGGCAGAACGGTAAGAGCAG
>JAKSCC010000353.1 GCA_022360815.1 Desulfobacterales bacterium | reverse complement strand
CTTTAAGGTCGGCCTCTCTTAGTTTCAAATCACCGCTTACAAGACGACGCTCCACAGCAAGCGTTCCATCGGCGATGGGTACGCCAAAACCCTTTGGATTTAGCGGATCCCTTTTCACAACCGCCGCATGATCATAACGAACAGACAGCTCAAACTCTTTTATTTCTTTCTCAAGCAAAGAGAGGGAAAGTGCCAACCCGTCAGACTCACGCCGAATTCGTCCACCATACCCCGCATCAACCAACCTCTTTTCAGCCGCTTCAATGTTTTCCTGAGGTCCTTGCACAAGAACACGCCGAATGTAACCATTTTCCGTCACATCCTCCCAGGGAGCGACCACCTTTAATGCAGCACGCCGCCTTACCCCAGCCCCTTGAAACCGATGCTTGTAAACGGAAGAGCAGTAGTTGATCCCCATGGGAATGTCATTTTCCAAAGCATGAACAACCATGGACAAGGCAAAAAGTTCAGACTCCAGAACCGTCACCCGTTCGCCATGAAGAAAAGTGTAGTCTTTCTCCCCAAGGTGACGCAAATTGTGAGGCGTAAGCCGAAGCTGGTGCAAGTTCAAATGAGAAATGCCACAGACAGCCATAGCGGGAAGCATCTTTTTCAGGTCAAGCGCCTTATCCGGTACCATGGGAATTTCAACCGTAACCGTGGGAATAATACCAACAGCCATGGCTGCCTTTTTTAAGTGATACCCGGTGGCACCGATATCGAAACGAATTTCATCTAAACCTACCGATGCAAGAACCTTCAGTTTCTCTCGCGTCACTCGAGTGCCATTGGTATAGAGCCAGAGGTAGACCTTCGGGCCCAAACGCTCTCGAACAGCAGAAAGATACGCCACACTTCGCTCAAAGGTAAGAAAGGGCTCCCCACCGCTGATACTGACCCCGGAAAACCCGCAGGCCTCTACATAATCTGCATACGCCCGCGGAGAAGAGAACAAAAGATGGTTGGTCGTGGGCAACCCCACATCATTCTGGGGTGTGGGGCAATAAAAGCACCGGCCATTGCAAATCCCATTGATAAAAAGACAAGACCAGGCACCCTCCAGGCATTGACGGCACCCCGGCGAGAGCCTCCTCACATCGGCCTTTGTACCCTTGGCTCCCAACGCGCCCACATGAGAAAGCACTTCAAGAAGACCCTGTCTCTCGGCTTCTGCTTCCAGAGCCTTTTTCGGCGTCACCCAGCTTAAAAAATCGTGATACCGTTTATACTCTCGACAGTTATCCTCTATCAAGCGACTTCTCTGCTCCTTTGACAACATATTCCCCCCTTCAAAAAAACAATAGGACCGTATACAGACCATTGTTTTAAGTCTGCCGCCAAAGAGCAATCCCAGTCAATTGTTATTCGAATTTGCAACCTCAGCCCCGTTGTCAGATCAACCCCACCATAGTATAGACCTTAAGTGTATCCTACGAGCATTTTCATGATTAAATACACCCACAACACGCCACTTCACCCCTAAGAGGGCCTATGCTTATCCATCAAATACTCCTGCAAAAAATGGCCAATTTCGCTTACATCATCGAAGAGTCAAACACTTCACAATGCCTACTGGTTGACCCGGCCTTTGAAGTAAAAAAAATTTTGGCTGAAGTTGCTATGCGAAACCTTGAGGTAAAAGGCATTATCAACACGCACTGCCACAGTGACCACACCGCCGGCAACAAAGAGGCGACCGATGCCACCAGGGCCCCCATCATGATCCACAAAGACGATGCCAAGGCGCTTGCCGGAATCGGAAACCGAGCCCTCACACGCGCCATGGGAGGAAAGCGCTCACCCAAACCATCAAGGCTGTTAAAAGAAGGGTCCACCATCAACCTGGGCTCTTCTTCCATACAAGTCCTCCACACTCCGGGCCACACTCGAGGCGGAATCTGCCTCTACACGCCGGGGCACGTGATCACCGGAGACACTCTTTTTGTCGGGGCTGTGGGCCGCACCGATCTTCCCGGCGGCAACTTAAAAACCCTTAAACGATCGGTTCGAGAAAAAATATTTACTCTGCCCGACGAAACCATCATCTGGCCGGGGCACCATTACGGGCCACAGCCTACCTCCACCGTAGGCCAAGAGAGACGCCACAACCCCTTCTTCTGATCTTTCATCACCACAAAAACGAAACCCCCGAAGCACCGTTGCTCCGGGGGTTTCACACCACTACAATGTTGGAGAAGAAAATAAGGGTGAAGCATCTGCCCTGCGGAAAACATATCGTTCATGCCTTAAAGGCCTTCAGCGCAACCTTTAAAGCAGTTCCCGCATGGCATGTTTGTTTCTCCTCAGACTGGCGGGGGAATCTTTTTCAAAACGCCCCCGCAGCCCTTTGGAGATAGGAGGATGAAGTATATATAAACACCGTTTGACGGCCCGGGCCACCGGGCCGCGATGAGGAGAGTCTACTTTTCAAAACGGACCAGCACATACCCCTGGCCCCTTCGGATCACCAGCATATTCACCGGTTCCCCTTTTTTCACACCATCCAGAGCTTCGAAGTAACTCTCTTCGTCTTTGATGGCGTGATGGTTGATCTCTTTGATTATATCGCCATGGGCCAAACCGGCCTCTCCGCCTTTGCTTCGAGGATCGACGCCGGTGATCAAAACCCCTTTGCTATCGCCCAATCCATACCGTTTGGCCATTTCAGGAGTCATGGCGGCGATATCGATGCCCAAGTCGCTGTCACCGCTTCCGGAGCCTCCGGCTTTGGTCACCTGGCGATCCATGCGCTTGCCAACCTTAACTTTCAGGGTCTTTTTCTTGCCTTTGCGAAGGATGACCACCTTGACCTTGTCTCCCACCTTCTTGGCGGCAACAATGCCGGTAAGGTCTCGAACAGTAGCCACACTCTCTCCATCAATGGAGACAATCACATCGTTGGCCTTCATACCGGCCTTGGCTGCAGGATCGTTCTCAAAGACTTTCAGAACCAGAACCCCTTTGCTTCCTTCAAGCCCGTAGTATTCTGCCACACTGCCTTCAATCTCTTGAATGGAGACCCCCAGCCAGCCTCGAGTGACGTTGCCGTCCTCCTTAAGCTGAGCCACAATACCCTTGGCCAATTTTGCGGGAATGGCAAAGCCAAGCCCCTGGCCGCCCTGAATAATGGCGGTGTTGATACCCACCACTTCCCCTGCAAGATTCAGCAGAGGCCCCCCGCTGTTTCCGGGGTTGATGGAGGTATCGGTCTGGATAAAATCGTCATAGGGTCCGCTTCCGATGACCCGCCCCTTGGCGCTCACAATACCCGCTGTCACAGTGTGTCCCAAGCCAAAGGGATTGCCAATGGCCACCACCCACTGTCCTACTTTAAGGGTCTCTGAATCGCCCATGGATAAAGCCGGAAGGCTCTCGTCGGCATCAATTTTGATCAAAGCCAGATCTGTGCTTGCATCCCGGCCTACTATGGAGGCATCGTACTCTTTGCCATCTTTAAGGATCACTTTGATGGCATCGGTGTCTTCCACCACGTGGTTGTTGGTCACAATGTACCCTTTGGGGTCCATAATAAACCCAGAGCCGAGACTTCTCTGTTTGAACTCCCGCTGACGCTGATCTCCGAAAAACCGATTAAAAAATTCATTCATGCGGTCATCATCTCCAAAGGGACTCTGCTGGAAATGGCGAGAGACCCGGCCGCCGCCAGACACTCTTTTTTCGGTTCGAATATTGACCACAGACAGTGAAGCCTTTTCGGCAAGCTCAGAGAAGTTTGCCGGAATCATCTTCACCGCTTCAGCCCGAGCGGGCAGTGCCGCAACGAGAAGAGCGATGGAGAGAAGCATGGCCGTCAGCAATGCGGTGGCTGGATGACTTCCTTTTATGGCGATGGCTCTGACCTGTTTCATATGAGGTGATAACTCCGCTTGTCTTAAACGTTGTTGTCATGTTCTTTCAGAAAAAATCTTCCGAAGAACCCGGCTTAAAGGGGGATTTCCAAAAAAGGGGAAAAAGAGGGTTTCATTTGGGTTGTTTTGCGTTTTGTTTTCTAAAGCCGGGCCTTCGAAAGGCTTGATCTCGAATACTGCAACCCTCGTGCCAACCTTAAAAAAACCAACCCACCCACAGTCCTAACAAACTGTTAATACTTACCAAGTATAATAAAAATCCATCCCTTTTCAAGGCTTGGCTCTTTTTTTCTTGTCACCGGCCTCTCGATATTGGATACTTTTTAGCCATACGAGGGTGGGTTACAGCGAACCACATGGCTACTTTTTAGCCATATGTCCCATTTTGTGCCACCCCTCCTTAAGAAGCTCAAAACAGTCGGCCACAAAAATTGCATTTTACAAAAAGGGTGAACCCTAAGTTACGCAAGCGTATTTTCTATGCCCTCCCTCTTGCTGCAAACCTGATATGCTGCAAAAGCGGCCTCTGGCACCTCTTTTGCTGTTCTAAAACCATTGGCCGTCAAAAAAGTGATTTTTATTTTGGGGCGGTTCAAAAAAGCCACAATAGATAATCAAGGCCGCGTGTCCTCATCTTCACCCGTAAAGAGAATCGGACCGTACGTCGTTTTTTCTTCCAAGCCAACGAGGAGACCTCATAAAAATCCGTTGCTTCTCCCGAAACCCACACCATCGAAGAAGAGACAGACTTTTTTGCAGGACCATTTAAAACAAAGAGAGACTATGCCTTCAGAGCGAAAATTCTGGTCCGAGGTCCCCCCCTGGATTTTTATAGGAGCGGTGGTGGTGCTTCTGCCCATCTCCTCCTGGGTCACCTTTGACAAAATCAAACGCCAACGGGAAAACAGCATCCAGCTGCTGGTGGAAAAGGGAGCGGCTCTTATCCGTTCCTTTGAGGCCAGCACCCGCACAGGCCTTATGGCCGACAGCTTCAGGGAGACACGAAAACTTCAAAAACTCCTCTATGAAACCGCCCGTCAGCCCGACATCTCTTATATTCTTGTGGCTCAAGAAGACGGCACCATTGTGGCTCACAGCAAACAGAGCCTTCAGGGCAAGCGGCTTAATCTCACCTACCAGGGCCAGGGGCTGGACCTCAAACGGGTGGCCGGAACCGGAAGGCTTTTCTGGCAGATCGTTCGAGAGGCAAGCGGAAAGCAGACTCTGGTGATCTTTCGACGGTTTACCCAGGAGGCCTCCGGCCTTCTTCGCATGCAGATCTCCCGCTACGACCACCAGCTTCTTCCCGAAACCGTGGTCAAACTCCAAAAGTCACCCGAACGCATTATTTTTGTGGGCCTTGACATGAGCTCCGTCGAAAAGGCTGGAAAAATCGAGATGCAAGACTCCCTCATCTCAGGGGTGGTCATGCTTCTCTCAGGCTTTGGGGGGGTCATTCTCCTTTTTATGATCCAAGCCTACCAAAGCACCCGCAGTTCTCTTTCTCGAATCAAGGCGTTTTCAGATACCATTGTGGAGAACCTTCCCATCGGCCTCATGGCCTTTGACAGCTCCTTTCGCATTCTCTCCTTCAACCATGTGGCCAAAACCGTCATGCAGCTGCCCGAAGGGGCCACAGGAAAAGAGGCGGCCCAACTTCTTCCCCAAGAATTCAACGCCCGCATTCAGGAGCTGGGCTTTGGCATCGGCATGGTGGAAGATCTTCTGGAGTGCACCACCGAAGCAGGCACCCTTCCCCTTGAGGTGAGCGCAGCCCCCCTTAAAGGAGAAGAAAATGAAGTCACCGGGTACATCTGTCTTTTTAAAGACCTCACAGAAGTGCGCTCTCTGCGCAAAGAGGTGGAGCGAAGCCGAAGGCTTGTCTCCGTCGGCAAGCTGGCTGCTGGTGTGGCCCATGAGGTGCGAAATCCCTTAAGCTCCATCAAAGGTTTTGCCACCTACTTCAGCGAACGCTACAAAGACAACCCCAATGATCAAAACATCGCCCAGATCATGATCAAAGAGGTGGATCGTCTCAACCGGGTGGTAGGGCAACTCCTGGAATTTGCAAGACCCGTCAGCCTCTCACTCAAACGGGTGAACCTTTCCAGTTTTGTAGACAACTGCGTCAAGCTGGTGGCCATGCGTGCCAAAGAAAAGGGCATCACCATCGCCACCGATTTCGATGACGCTCCAGAAAATGCCTTTCTTGACCCCGACAAGGTCAGCCAGGTCCTTTTAAACCTCTTTTTAAACGCCATCGAAGCCACAGAGCCTGGAGGCGACATTCTCCTTAAAGCAAACAGACCCATCGGCTCATCGGACCTGGTACTCAGCGTCACCGACACCGGATGCGGTATTTCCGAAGAGAACCGGGCCCACATTTTCGATCCTTACTTCACCACCAAAACGGCCGGAACCGGCCTGGGCCTTGCCATCAGCCACAACATTGTGGAGGCCCACGGCGGAGAGATTCTTATCAAAAGCCAAGAAGGGGAAGGGACCACCATTACGCTGGTCATCCCCGGAAAAGCGGAGCAGACAGACGATGACAAAAAACTTCTCGATTCTGGTTGTTGACGACGATACCTCACACCGAACCATGCTCTCCACCCTGCTGACGGGGTGGGGGTACACCATATTTGAAGCCGACGACGGGGAACCTGCCATTGAGATGGTCAAAGAGCGCTACTTTGACCTGATTCTCATGGATATTCGCATGCTGAAAGTCTCAGGCCTGGAAGCCATGAAGGTGATTCAAAAGATCAACCCGGCCATTCCCATCATCATCATGACCGCCTACTCCTCCATTGAAACGGCGGTGGGGGCTCTGAAAACAGGGGCCTACGACTATCTCACCAAGCCCATTGACTTTGACAAGCTGCGCCTCACCATTGAACGTGCCACCGAGCGCCTCAAACTCAAGGAAGAGAACCAGAGGCTGAGGCTTTCACTCAAAGATCAATTTGATCGCCAGAATATCATTGCCAGAAGCTCTGGTATGACCCAACTTCTGGACACCGTGGCCCAAGTGGCCACTTCAGAGGCCACGGTGCTGATTACCGGTGAATCAGGCACCGGTAAAGAGTTGATTGCCGGTGCCACTCATTACAACAGTGCAAGGCGTGAAGGCCCCTTCGTCAAAATCAACTGTGCGGCCATCACCGAAACCCTTCTGGAATCCGAGCTTTTCGGCCATGAAAAGGGGGCATTTACCGGAGCCCAACGGCGAAAAGAGGGAAAGTTCGTACAAGCCCACGGAGGGAGCATCTTTCTGGATGAGGTCTCGGAGATGCCCCTTTCCATGCAGGTAAAGCTGCTCAGGGTGCTTCAGGAACGAGAGATTACACGCGTGGGGGGCGAAGAGGTCCTTCCCATTGATGTGCGGGTCATTGCCGCCACCAACAAAAACCTCGCCGATCTCGTGCGTGAGGGAAAATTCAGGGAGGACCTCTACTACCGCCTCAATGTGGTGGATCTCTACCTTCCGGCTTTAAGGGAGAGGCGTGACGACATTCCGCCCATTGCCCAGCGCTATCTGGAAATCCTGGCTGAAAAAAACCGAAAAAGCTTAAGCGGATTCACCCCTGAGGCCATGGATCTCCTTATGCGATACCGCTGGCCGGGAAATGTGCGTGAGCTGATCAATACGGTGGAGCGCGGGGTGGTCCTCTGCCAAAGTGAGTATGTGGGGGTGGAGTCGTTGCGGCTTATGGATGAAAAGCAGTTAGACGATGCGGCGCCTCAGGGGCACCCTTCGGAAATCCGTCCCCTGGATGAGGTGGAAAAAGAGGCCATCCTCTTTACCCTGGAGGCTACGGGCAACAACAAGAGTGAAACGGCAAGACAGCTTGGCATCACTCGAAAGACCCTTCACAAAAAACTCAAAGCATACGGCGTCATGCCCTGATTTTACCCCGCCGATCCGCAAATAAAAAAGCCCGATTCTGAAACATTCAGAATCGGGCTTTTTTAGACATCTTAATAAAAGCGGTGGCTACTTGATGGCAGCTCCAGGAAGAGAGCCCGTCACCTCCACGGTGAACTGGTTGAGATCATCAGGAAGTTTGGCGAAGACCACCATAAAGGGAATTTCTTGGCCCGGACGAACCCTGGCATTGATATTTTCCGTCCCAAGGGTGGTTTTTAAACGCTGATCTACCTCTGCCATGGTCAGGGTCTTAAGCTCCTCCTCCGAAAGGATATTGCCAGCGTAAACTTCCTTGACCTGCACTTCTTGTCCATTTGCAATGAAGATTCGCCCTGTCAACCGCAGAGAATTTCTCATCTCGGAGTAACCACTCTTCACCTTTCCCGTAATAACAAAAAGCTCACCATCTGAGGCGCTGTTTACAAAACGATTCGTAATATCCAGCGTCGAGAGAAGAAGGCTTCCTGCAGGGTCTTTCACCTCAGGCTTCACCAACTCGCTCACATAGGGAATTCCCATATTTCCAAGGGACTCTCTTGCCTTTTCAACCACAGCAATAGAAGGGATGGCCACACCGGTCTTTTCCCGTATCTCATCTTTGAACATGTAAACCGTCAGCAAAATGGCAAAAAGGAAAAAGAGAACGAAAATGAGCGCCAAGGCAATCTTGACCCCATTGCCGCCCCTTCTTTTGGGGGCCTTTCGAACAATGGGCTCCGACTCCTCTTCAACCTCCTGAGGAGGTTGCATATCGTTAAACTCCACCGTCTCCATGGCTGAAGGTGGAGATGTTGCCGAGACACTGGATACCGCTTGGGGCGCCGGGGCAGGAGCAGGTTCGGGGGCGTCCAGACTTGTGGCCAGATCCAGTTCAAGATCCAACGAGACATCCTCGTCCACATCCTCGCCCACGTCCAGGGTCGCCTGATCCTGTTCCAGCATCGCTTCGATATCACTAAAATCATCGCTACCAAGGCCTTCAGTTTCAGACGCAACCTCTTCGGTGCTGGACTGTGTTTCATAGTCAAAATCCAGCTCCAGCTCAATATCTTCATCGCCATCAGAAAAGAACTCTTCCCCACCGGAAGACTCTTCGGCAAGAAGGCTTTCCAGCTCCGACAGGTCCAGTTTCTCTTCAGCGGATTTCGCCGCCTCCTGCATGGGCTCTTCTTCATCACCAAGGACGAGATCAAGATCCATCATAAGCTCTTCTTCACTGGCAAAGGGTGCTCCAGTTCCTGAAGCAGCTTGAGTCTCTGGCTCTTCATCCAGGTCCAAAGAGAGTTCCAGCTCACCGGTCCCATTGAGAGAGATCTCCTCCACGCCTCCTTCATCCAGAGAGAACTCCAAATCACCGGCAAGGGCTTCTTCGGGTGCGGCCAGGGGCTCCTCATCCAGTGAGAGCTCAAAATCACCAAAATCAATGGCATCGTCAGAGGTTTCAGAGGAAGCGTCTTCTGACAGAGAGGAGTCAAGGGCAGAAAAATCGAGATCATCATCCATCTCAGGGGAGTCTTCTGCCCCCACCATCTCCACCTCGTCATCTCCGGAAAGGGTCAGGTCCAGGTCGGCGGGCTCCTCTATCGGCCCAGCGTCCTGATCGGGCATCGCGTCCAGCGTACTGCTCAAGTCCGAAAGCGCCGAAAGATCCAGCTCCTCTTCGACTTTGGCAGTGGCCGCCTCAGAAGGATCTTCCAAGGACGATTCGAGATCTGAAAAATCAAGGGAAGTCTCGGCAGCGTCTGATGGCTCTGTGGCTGCGGCGGGCTCATCGTCAAAAGAGAGGTCAAGGTCCAGTTCAGAGAGATCCAGATCATCCGATACAGGGGCTGCCTCGGATGAGAATTCAAGATCATCAAAGCTCAAATCATCCAAGCTAAGCTCTTCAATGGTTTCAGAAGAGGGGTCTGGTGTGGGAGAAACCTTTTTGGTAGGGGCTGCGGGGACTTCAGGAGCAGAGGCCTCAGCGGCGGCCTCTGGCAAGGCATCGCCACCAAAAGGATCATCATCTGGACCAAACAGCCGATCCAACTCACGATCCAACTCATCGGCCAGCTCATCGCCCTTCTCCAAGCTGCCGGATGGGGCTTCTTGCGCCGAAGTCGGCGAAGAGGGCGGTGGTGCCGAGGCGGACTCTTCTTCCACCTGATCTTTTGGAAATGCTTTGAACACATGCTTGCAGCTTGAACAACGCACTTTCGTCCCTGTGGGTTTGATCAGCTTATCATCCAGAACAAACCTGGAATCGCACTCCTGACACGTGATAATCATGTGGTCATCCCCTTTGTTGATGGCTTCGAAACAGTCGCCTTCCACACTTCATGAAACACTCATCTATTTGGAATATTTCCGCCTTATGCATCAAAGCGGGGGGCGCTTACGCAAATTTTCGGGGTATTTCTAAACCCTCCAGGCACAATACCTTGGAGGGAAGATGATGCTGTCGACCTGTGACAAATCTTCAGGACGGTGATTCCGTAAAAACGATCGGTGATTGGACGCTTTAACTCACCCCATGATGCCTTGAGCCAAGGCATCGTCGTTTTACAAAACCACCACTGCGATCTATCACATCTACATCTTAAGGTGGTAGATTCCGGGAAGGTTGCGGTATTGTTCGGCGTAATCCAGGCCGTATCCCACGAGAAACCCTTCAGGAATCACATGGCAGGAGTAGTCTACGGAAACCTCCTGTGCTCGCCGCTCCTTTTTGTCAAGAAGGGCACAAACCTTTACGCTGCGGGCTCCACGATCTTTCAGGTACTCCATGATAAACCCCAGCGTCACACCGGTATCCACAATATCTTCAACCACCAGCACGTCCATACCCGTCACATCAAGATCAAGGTCTTTGGTGACCCTTACCTCACCCGACGATTCGGAGCTGGTACCGTAGCTGGAGACACCTATAAAGCCGAGCTGCAGAGGAACTGAGATTTCCCTCGCCAAATCGGCCATAAATATAAAAGCCCCCTTTAGGGCTCCCACCAGGGCAAGGTTTGCGTCCTGGTAGTCTTCAGAAATGGCGGTAGCCACATCTGTAACACTCTTGGCGATATCTTCTTTGGAAAGTACTTCAATAAGTTCTGGCATTCTAATTACTTTATCATTACTTTGTCGCTTCCGCCACACCTGTTTCTGTAAGGTATGGGGAGGCTTCTATAGTTTTCGGTCAACAAACCGATGATTCCCCGATAAGCACCCTCCACAGAGACAACCCCCACAAAGAATGAATATCAATTATTTTAACCTGTTTACAAGCCAATTTCGGCCAATTTTTCCACAGCGTTTCTTTGCTCATCAGACAGAGTTTTTGGAAGAGCCACCCCGACACGAACAAAGAGATCTCCACGGGAATGTCCCTTCATATCGGGTAATCCACGCCCTCGTATACGCAATTTGGTCTTGGGCTGGGTTCCTCCGGGTACTTTGAGGCTTATCTCCCCCCCTTCCACCATGGGAACAGAAACGGTTGCTCCAAGAAGGGCTTCGGAGAGCTTCAACTCAACATCATATATTAAATTTTGCCCCTCAGGAATAAATCCATCGCCCATTACAGCTTTTGATACCACAAAGAGATCTCCAGCCGGTCCACCGTGGGGGCTTGGAGAGCCCTTGCCCGAAAGCCGAAGCTTCTTGCCGGTCACAAGCCCTTTGGGAATACGAACGTTGATGGTGGAAGCCCCGCCATCGACGGTGAGTGTTCGGGTGGTTCCCTCCACAATCTCCTTGGGCGTCAAGGTGATCTCAAGGGTACGGTCCGCTCCTTTCATGGGACGCCGACTTTGATGAAACCCGTGGTGCCCGCCCCCTCCAAAACCGCGTCCGCCGAATCCACCGCCGCCAAAGCCAAATTCACGAAAGATATCTCCCAGATCAAAATTTCGAAAGATATCCTCCTGACTGTAACGCTGCCTGAACCCTGAAGCCCCGAAGGTATCGTACTCTTTTCGTTTGGCCGGATCGCTGAGCACCGCATAGGCTTCACTGATCTGCTTGAACTTATCCTCAGCCGCCTTGTCCCCCTTGGTTTTATCCGGGTGGTATTTCATAGCGAGCTTGCGGTACGTTTTTTTAATCTCTTCATCGGTGGCGCCACGTTCCACGCCAAGTACTTTGTAGTAGTCCATCGTCGTCTTATCCAATTGCAACAGCCCGACACCTGAAAAAGCGTCTTTAGAAACTCATTCCAACGGGGTTGCATAAACAGGCAATCTCGCCCCTTTTTTCAGAGCCTCCATCCGCGAATCCATGTCGGGCCTTTAGGCGTTTGCTCTATTGTAAACCCCCAGGCATTTTGCGGGGTGAGGTATCCCTAAATATAAAAAGTCATGGCACCAAACGCCATTGCACTTCCCAATTTGATATGAGGAAAATAGGGGCATTACCCCGCCATGTCAAGAACCTTCGTCCGCCACAAAACCAAAGCCTTGCGGCAGCTTCTGTCACCGGGCCTTCAGACGGTCCAGCCGCAGGCGCTCACGACCATCAAAGAGCCGTCTCGCCACCACCCAGACCGCAATAATGGCTCCAAATCCCGTTCCTGAGCTCACGGTAAACATAATCAGAATCTGGTATTTCACCGCATCCATGGGGCTGCTTCCCGCCAGAATCTGCCCCGTCATCATACCGGGAAGGCTCACAATCCCCGCCACAGCCATGCCATTTAAGGTCGGAATAAGAGCGCTTCGTATGCTCTCTTTTCGAATGCTTCCGATCGCCTCCTGCCAGCTTTGCCCCAGCATGAGGCGTCCTTCTATAAGGGCACTCTCTCGCCAGGCCGTGGTGGTGAGCCGCTCCATGCCGATGGCAATGCCGGTCATGGTGTTGCCCAGCATCATCCCCAAAAGAGGAACGGCATACTGCGGGGTGTACCAGGGGTCAATGCGAATCACCGTGGTCAGCACCAGACAGGTCACCGAAAAGGAGGAGACACTCATGGCTGCCGTGCCGGTTGCAAAACCCCAAAACCCGATGAGGCGGCGGCTCTGACGCTGCATCACCTCTCGACCTGCAGCCAGAACCATCACCAGGGCAATGGCCAGAACAAAAAGGGGGTGGGAGGCATCAAAAATCATCTTCAACACCATCCCCACCAGAAGCAGCTGAATGGTGGTTCGAAGGGCGGCCACACCAATTTGACGCGTCAGCCCAAGCTCCATGCGAAACGAAAGCGCGGAAAGTCCCACCACAAGAAGGGCCGCAATGGAGAGATCCGCAGGGCTTAAAGCGATCACACCACTCACGACGCCCTCCCTTCACAGACCTGACCCGCCCGGTT
>JAKSCC010000165.1 GCA_022360815.1 Desulfobacterales bacterium | reverse complement strand
TTTGAATCACCCGCTCCACATCCATGGCATGACCAAAGGCTTTTCTTAGGTTGGGGTCCTTAAAGATCTCCCGGTCGCTATTGAGATAGAGCCCCTGGGGCGGACGCGGGCTGTCATTGTAAAACCAGATGCGCTCCACATACCCCTTGTTGACCACCTCGGTATCGCTTTTGCGGTGCCAGTATTTGGGAAAGGTGATGCGAAAGGTATCCACCCGCCCCTTTTTAAAGTACTCCCACTGGGTGTTAAAATCCCTCACCACTCGAAAGATCACCTTGTTCACATTGAACCGACCTTTGTTGTACTTCAAATTCCTTGCCCACCACTCTTTTTTACGGGTAAAAACCACCTCCTTGCCCTTTTTAAACGATTTGATCTGATAGGGCCCGGTATTGGGTACAATCTTCCAGTTGTAGCGGGTGACAAAATCTTTCCCCACCTTTTTATAATAGTGACGCGGTGTGGGGGAGATCCCAAGTTTCATATGCAGCTCTGGCTGGGCTTTGGTACTCACCACGGCCAGGGTATGGTCATCATAGATCACCACCTTTTCAATCTCTTTGGTGTAGTAGTGGTTGTACCAAGGGGCCACAATCTCTTTGGAGCGCATAAACTCCAAGGTAAAAGCAAAATCATCTGCCGTGACCGGCACCCCGTCTGACCAGCGCGCCTTGGGGTTGAGCTTAAAGTACATGCGCTTTTTGTCTCTCCCATAGGCCCAGTGGGTGGCAATGCCTGGAATTACCTTTTCGGTGTTGGGGTGCAGTTCAATGAGCGCCATCTGGTTTCCCGTGATAGTGCTTCGAAAGCTGCCGTTGGAGTCTGGCCCCACCACACGAAAGGTAAGGGGAAAACTGGTTATGGGTCGAACAAACACCCCGCCCTTTACCGCTTTGGGAGAGGCAAACACCGGATCGGTATCGTTGGTAAGCCACACCACCTCTTCGGGCAGAGGGGCCGCCTGTACAGAAAGCGCCAGCAAAAAAAACACCGCCCAAAAACCAAAAATTCGTCTCATGCCGCTCCTTCTACTCAAAATAGGTATACATTTTGGGATCAAAGGCTTCACGGACTGCCTCTCCCACAAAGGTGACGGTGGTTAAAACCACAATCATGGCCACAATCACCGAGCCCGCAATCCACCAGGCATCCAAATTGGCCCACCCCTGACTGAGAAGCTCCCCCCAACTGGGCGTGGGGGCGGGAAGGCCAAAGCCCAGATAGTCCAGAGAGGTGAGCGCCACGATGCCTCCAGAGATGGAAAAAGGGGCATAGGTCACCACCACGGCCAGGGTGTTGGGCAGAATATGCCGCAAAATAATGCGCCAGCGTGAAGCGCCCATGGCCTGAGCCGCCAACACATACTCGCGCTCCCTCTCTTTGTAGGTCACGGTGCGCATCACCCAGGTCATGCCCGTCCACCCGAAAAGGGCCATCACAAAAAGAAGGGTCCAGAATCCCGGGGTAATCACCGAAGCGATGATAATCACCACATAGAGAAAGGGAACATTGGACCAGATCTCGATGAGCCTCTGAAAAAAAAGATCAAAGCGCCCCCCCAGATATCCCATAAGGCATCCGATACTCACCCCAAAGGCGTACGTCACTCCCAAAAGCCCAAGAGAGAAAAAGATGGCGATGCGAAACCCGTAAATCAAGCGGGCCAAGATATCCCGTCCCACGGCATCGGTTCCCAAAAGGTGCCGCTCTTTAAAGTTCGGGGCAAAGGGCGGGTAGTCGTCATCTTTTAAATCGCTTTCAAAAGGGCTCCAGGGAACGGGGGGCAGAAGCACCCAACCGCTCTTTTTGCTTTTCAGCTCTCGTTTGAGCTCACGGTAATTGGTTTCGTAAGGGTATGACAGGTCAAAGGTGGTACCAGGAATCATGGAGCCGTAGGTGGGAAAGTGAAGGCGCCCTTTATAAAAAACCACAAGAGCCCGATGACTCACCAGAAGTTCGGCCCCCATGGCCATGGCAATAAGAATAAAAAGAATGAGAAAAGACCACCACCCCCTCTTGATGGAGCGGAAGCGCTTGAGCTTTCGAAGGGTGAGAGGATTGATGGCCATCATTGAAAGCGAACCCTCGGATCGGTTAAGGCCACGCAGATATCCGAAAGGATATTGCCGATAAGAAAAAGAAGGGAAGAGATCACAAGAACGCCCAAAACCACAGGAAAATCTCTCTCTACCACCGCCTCGTACCCCAAAAGCCCCATCCCATCAATATTAAAGACCTTCTCAATAAGAAAAGAGCCGGTGAGAATAATGGAGATATTGTTGCCAAAGCTGGTGGCAATGGGTATCAGGCTGTTTCTCATGGCATGTTTCAAAACCGCCCGCCGAAAGGGCAGCCCCTTGGCCACAGCCGTGCGCATATAATCTGCCGAAAGGTTATCCATCAGCGTGTTTTTCATGAGCATGGTCATCACCGCAAACGAGCCCGCCACATAAGAGACCACCGGAAGCACCGTGTGCCAGATGATATCTTTCACCTTTTCCCAACCCGAGAGTTCATCGTAAAAATCGCCCACAAATCCGCCCAGGGGAAAGAGCTCCCACTTTGCCGCAAAAAGAAGCAGAAGAAGCACCCCCACCACCCAGCCGGGAATGGCGTACCCCACAAAAACCAGAAACGATGAGATGTTGTCAAAGCCGGTGTTGTGCCGAACGGCCTTGGCCAACCCCAAAGGAATGCACACCCCGTAGAGCAGCACCAGAGAGATAAGACCAAAGTAGAGGGAGATGGGAACGCGCCCTGCGATCATCTGAAGCACAGGGTCGTAGTAGCGGGTGGAGGTGCCAAGATCGCCCCGCATCACCTTGGAAAGCCAAGAAAAGTAGCTCACCACCAAAGGTTTATCAAAACCGTAATACGCCTTAAGCTCTTCGATCTGATCATCGGAGAGGGGCTGACTCTGCTCTGCCGAAACGAGGCTCGACTGCTGGGTGCGCGCCTCGGCAATCATGCGCTCCACCGGGCCACCCGGCACAAAGCGCGTAATGGCAAACACCACCAGAGTCACCCCGATAAAGGTAGGAAAAATCAGCAAAGCGCGTCTTATAAAGTAAGCTTTCATAGAATATGAGAAAATAAAATTGGTGGGGAGGGCTTGTCAAAAAATTGACTTCAGAGGACATGTGGCCGCCAAGTGATTACCAGATATTTATGCGGGATATCTACCAGATCAGCTCCACTTCGCCCCAGACCCTGATGGTGAGTGCATCATCGGTAAGACGCTCACCATCCAGCATCCAGCGCAAAGGACCTTCTGGATTTCGAATGGTCACCTTCTCGGCAGGCTCGGAGAAGTGAACCCCTGGGTGGGTGAGATCTTTTCCCATCCAAAGCTTGGGCATCTGCCCCACGATCTCCATGGGGGAGAGAGAGCAGGCCAAAAGGTGAAAGGCACCCTTTCGCTCGTATGCTCTTGGAGTTGCCCGGCAGCCCATGCTGATATCCTCCACCGTACACCCAAGAATAATGCGAAAGTCACTTTGGGGCAAACACCTGCCATCCACCTCCACTTCCAGGGGCACCGGGGAAAACATATCGCGTGCATACCGTCCGCCTGAAAGGGTGCTTCCTGCCAGTTGGAACCCCATCTTTATCGCCTGCAGGGGCCCTTGGGTGGGGGCATCGTAGTAGGCATCCAAAAACTTCACCACAACCGCAGCACCCGACATAAACCCCAACTGCCCATTGGCATCGAGCACCTGCTGCCTCATGCGGGTTAAGGGTCCGCGCCCCTCAAGGCCTTTTATCACCTTTTTTAAAATGGTCTCAGGGGTTCCCTTGATGCCCATTCCGTTTGCCACGGTGTTCATGGTGCCCCCACGCATCACCACAAAAGAAGGCAGAGGGGTGCCTCCATACTCTTGAGCAAAAATCGTCATGGCCAATTGAAGCGACCCATCCCCGCCATTGACCCCCACCACGTCAACCCCTTTTTCAAGGCACTCCCGAGCCACATTATGCACAGCCTCAATGGATTGGGTTTCATAAAGATGGCCTGCTCCTGAAAGAATTTCACGCAGAGCAAAAGCCCGTTTGGGGTGTTTTCGGTTCTGTTTGGCTTTGGGGTTGTGAATCACGGCAATCAAGGCTTGGATACTCCTCTATCTAAAATAGATTGTCAGATCATCTCAAAATCTTTTTAAATTTCATATCAGAACTCCAATGAAAAATCCCGGTTCTTTTTCAAAGAGCATCCCTGCCCCACCCCATTCACATCCACTTTACCTACAGTGTCACATATAAATTGATATATTGGGCCAACCACAAACCCACACCCCAACATATTGGGCGTACCTCTCATTTTTCTTAGAGTGATTTTCCAAACACCACCAATTTCCCCACCTCAATGCACAAGCCACCAACTTCCGTTAATACCACAAAATCATTATATAATCTTAAACCAATTTTGTTTTTTAGCTTGACTATTTAATGAAAGAAGGTAGTGTAATCAAAGTAAAGTGGATGTAATGTGTATGCAAATTCCCAGGACCCATTATGGACTCTTTCCGTGGCAAAACCCAACACACTCTGGACCCCAAGGGACGACTCATCATCCCGGCGAGGTTCCGTGCTGTCATTAAAGACAGTCGCCAGGAGAGCCTAATGCTCACCACCTATGCGGGTGCGGTCTATGCATACACCATGGAGGAGTGGGACGTTGTCGAGACCGAGCTCAAAGGTGCCAGGGGGCCTGATGTTGCCGATGCCAAACGACTTATCATCGGTAGCGCCATGCCCTGTAACTTAGACAAACAGGGCCGAATCCTCATTCCCAAAGACCATCGGGAGTACGCTGGAATCGACACCGATTCCGAAGTGACCTTGATAGGTATTGTGGAACACTTTGAAATCTGGCAAACTGCCAGGCTGCAAAAAATCAACGAGGCCTTTGAGGCCAGACGTCAAAACGGAGAGACTGCAGAGTCCCTCTCAAAACTTGGATTTTAATCCCCATGGATTTTAAACATATTTCAGCCATGCCCCGGGAAGTTCTGGAGGCCATAGCCCCAAAACCCGGTGGCCTTTATGTGGACGGCACCTTAGGCGGTGGCGGCCACTCTTCACTGATCATTGAACGCATCATGCCCGGCGGGCGTTTTATCGGCGTGGACCAAGATCAGGATGCCATCGAAAATGCCCAGAAAAGATTCGGCCATCTGGGAGACGCCGTCACACTGGTGCACGACAACTTTGCCAACCTCCCCGCCATTTTAAATCGCTTACGCATTGAAAAGGTGGACGGCATTCTCGTGGACATCGGCCTTTCGCAGCACCAACTGGACGGCAGTGGAAGGGGGTTCAGCTTTATGAAAAATGAGCCTCTGGACATGCGCATGGATAAACGTTCCGGTGTGACAGCGGCAGAGCTTGTCAACACACTCGACGAAAAAGCCTTAGCCGACCTCATTTTTAAATACGGTGAAGAGCGTTTCTCGCGAGGCATCGCGCGATCCATCGTCAAAAAAAGAGAGACCGCACCGTTAAAAACCACGGATGAGCTGGCCGATATCATTCGTGGGGCCATGCCGGCCAAGGCGGTGGCAAAACAGAAGATTCACCCGGCCACCCGAACCTTTCAGGCTCTACGCATTGCGGTAAACCGTGAACTGGAAAGGCTGGAAACGTTTATGGACGCAGCCCCGTCTCTGCTGAACCCCGGCGGACGGCTCTGCGTACTGTCATTTCACTCGCTGGAAGATCGCATCGTCAAACAAAAGATGCGAGCCCTTGCCGCAGGGTGCATCTGCCCCAAAGATTTTCCCATTTGCACCTGCGGAAACACCCCCAGCGTAAAGCTTCTCACACGAAAAGCGGTGCGCCCCAAAGAGGATGAGGTTTCCGAAAACCCCATGGCACGAAGCACGCGCCTGAGGGCATTTGAAAAACTGTAGCACCCATTTGTCGAGGGCTTTTCATGAGCAAAAAAGCATCGCCCAGACACGCCACCCTTCGAATTATCGCGTTGGTCACCGTGGTGATCATTTTTGCCGAGGCTTTCGGATATGTCTGGGTGCGATCTCAGTGGCATCTGACCACCCAGTCCATTGCCAAAGAGAGGGTGATCCACAGGAAACTCATCAAAAAAAATAAAAAATTAAAAGCGGAGCAAACTTTGCTCAAATCGCCCCGGGAACTGACCCGACGAGCACGGGAAGAGCTGAATCTCAGGCATCCCACGCCAAAGCAAACGCTCCACATCAACTGAACCTGGTAAGACCTCTGAACTGTTTTGCCCCCTGGAGAGGCCATGACGCTTTTGCGCACCAGCAGCACAACCACTCGCATGAAAAAAAGAGCGACCCTCTTGGGTGGCGTCTTTTTCGCCCTGTTCGGTCTTCTGGGTGCCCGTGCGGTCTACCTCCAAGCATACCAAAGCGAGCTTCTTACGCAGCGGGCCGAAATCCGCATTGGAAAAAAAGTCAAGCTCTGGGGAAAACGGGGCACCATTGAAGACAGAAATGGCAACAAACTTGCCATGAGTGTCTCTGCTTATGCGGTCGGTGTTTTTTCCCGAAAAGCAGCCCTTATCGAAGATGTTCCAAGGGCCGCAAGGCGCATTGCAAACATCCTGAATCTCTCCCCTGCATTTGTGGAGAGAGGCCTTCGGAAAAAGACGTACAACTGGCTCAAGCGTCCGGCAGATGAAAGGGAGGCCGATGCCATTGCCGCCTTGAAAATTCCGGGAGTGGAAGTGGTCCCCTTCCACAACCGCATCTACCCCAACATCGGGCTTGCGGGCCAACTCATCGGATTTTCAGATATTGATGACATCAAGGGGCTCAGCGGCTTGGAGGTAAAGTACAATGATTACCTGACCCCGTCATCCACCTGGCAATCCCTAATGTGGGACGGCAAAGGAAAACTGGTCCGCCTTGAGTCCCCCTCCATGAAGAGCCTGGACGGAGACACCCTGACCCTGACCATCGACAGCACCATTCAAAATATTGCTGAAACAGCCCTTGAAAAATCGGTGGTAAAACACAAGGCGTCCTCGGGTATGGCTGTGGTGATGCGCCCTGTCACTGGAGAAGTGCTGGCCATGGCCAACTACCCCAGTTTCAACCCCAACAACGTAAAGGGGTACAGCGACACCAGCAGAATAAATCGAAGCGCCGTCGAAACCTTTGAACCCGGCTCCACCATGAAAGTCTTTCTTGCCGCAGCGGCACTGGACTCGGGAAAAGTCAGAAAAAATACCCGTTTTTACTGTGAAAACGGATCTTACAACATCAAAGGACACACCTTTAACGACACCCATGAATACGAATGGCTCTCACTGGGTCAGGTGATCAAATTCTCCAGCAACATCGGCGTCATTAAAATGTCGGAGATCATCGGACGGGAGACTTTTGAAAAAGCCCTTAGAAACCTGGGTTTTGGCCAACGCTCCGGCATTAACCTTCCGGGAGAAGGCAAAGGCATCTTTAGAGACTTCAACAAACTCAACAGTGTGGAGTTTGGAGCCGTGGCCTTTGGTCAGGGCATCTCGGTAACCGCCATCCAACTCGCGACAGCCTTTGGGGCCATCGCAAACAATGGGGAGCTGGTGAAACCCTGGGTGGTCAAGCGCATCACCACACCTTCCGGTGAAATAAAAAAAGAATTTGCATCCCCGGGCTCTCGAGTGGCCATCACCCCTTCAACGGCACGCTTCATGAAAAAGGTCATGGCAACCGTCACCCAAGAAGGGGGCACGGGAACCGAAGCAGCCCTTGACGGATACACCGTATGCGGTAAAACCGGTACCGCACAGATAATTGGCCCGGATGGGACCTACTTCAAAGATCGTTACATGGCCTCCTTTGCCGGGTTTGTTCCCATGGAAAAGCCAGAGTTGGTCATTGTGGTGATCGTGGATGACTCCCGAACCGGGGGATACTACGGAGGGGGGGTTGCCGGCCCCATATTCCGTGAAATCGCCTACAAAAGCTTGGAACATCTGAATGTGGCTCCGGAGAAAGAGCAGTTCTCTTCGGATAAGCTGCTGTTTGCATTAAAAAGCGAGGATAAACAGTGAAACTCAGCTTTCTCATATCCGGTATCCAGACATTTCTTTCAGGGCCAGCCCCTGAAGAGGAAATCCAGATATCGTCCATTGAATACGACTCCCGTCAGGTCACCCCCGGCGCCCTTTTTGTGGCGATCCCAGGAGAGGCGGTCGACGGACATCGTTATATCGACTCTGCCATAGAAAAAGGTGCGGTGGCTGTGGTGGGTGAACGCCAACCCAAAACCATATCCGTCCCCTTTATCCAGGTGGCCAACGCCCGAGTGGCCTTGGCTGATATATCAGCGGCATTCTACGGAAATCCCGCTGAAAAACTCACTCTCATTGGCGTCACAGGGACCAACGGAAAAACCACCACAACCTACATTCTTGAGAGCATCTTCAAAGCGGCCGGGCACAACTGCGGTGTCATGGGAACCGTAAACACCCGTTATAATGGCTTTCAGTCACCCAGCACCATGACCACCCCCGAATCCAGGGACATCCAGAAAACCCTCTCAGAAATGGTGGAAGCCGGGGTGACCCATGCCGTCATGGAGGTCTCTTCACACGCACTGGCTCTTCAAAGGGTTCAGGGGTGTCGTTTTGATGCCGCAATTTTCACCAACCTCACCCAGGACCATCTCGACTACCATGGCTCCATGGAGAGCTACTGGGAGATGAAAAAAAGGCTCTTTGCCCACCACCTTAAAGAAGGGGGAAAAGGGATCATCAACTCAGCCAGCGAAAAGGGAAGAGAACTTATCACAAAGCCCCTCTGTCCCGTATTTTCCGTGGGCAGCGAAGCGTCATCCCTGACAACCCGAAACATCTCCGTGGGTATTGACTGCATGACCGGTGAATTTGTCACCAAAGAGGGAAGCGTCCCTTTCTCCTCACGATCCACCGGGCGATACAACCTTGAAAACATTCTCTGCGCCGCCGGAGCGGCTCTTTCGACGGGCATCTCCATGGAAGCCATCGTCGAGGGGATTCGCGCCTTTAAAGTTCCCGGTCGCCTGGAATGGGTAGAAAACAGTCGCAAGCTTCACCTTTTTGTGGATTATGCCCACACGCCGGATGCTTTAGAAAACGTCTTGAGCACCTTACGCAGCCTGGTACCCGGTAGACTGATCAGTGTCTTCGGGTGTGGTGGCGATCGAGATCGAACCAAACGTCCCTTGATGGGAGAGATTGGAACGAGACTCAGCGATCTGGCCGTCATCACCTCAGACAACCCTCGTACAGAAGACCCCTGGCGTATTTTAGAAGATGTCATCGCCGGTGTGGGGCCTGACCTTATAAAACACGATGCCGAAAAGCCCCTACCCCGCCATCTGCCCAAAGGGTATGTGGTGGAACCCGATCGAAAAAAGGCCATTGCCATAGCTGTTAACGCAGCCCTCCCCGGGGACACCATACTGATCGCGGGAAAAGGCCATGAGACCTATCAAGTTATAGGAGACACACGCATCGATTTCGATGACAGAGTGGAGGTCGCACGAGCCGTTGAAAACGCAACATAGATCATATCCGATGCCCTGGCGCACGGAGGATCTTTTAAAGGCCACCGAAGGTTCGCTGGCATTCGAAGGCCCCAACACCACCCATGCGTCCATCTCCACAGACACACGAACCATCGAAAAAAACTCCATTTTCGTGGCACTAAAAGGCCCAAACCATGACGCCCACCACTTTCTCTTAGAAGCGGCAAGTGCCGGAGCATCCTGCCTGGTGGCCACACACAACGGGATGAAGGGGTTGGACCTTACCCCCATTAAAAAAAGCGGGGCCACCCTTGTTCTGGTAGACGACACCTTAAAAGCCTTGGGCCAGTTGGCCCGCTATCATCTCAAGAGATGCTCTGCACGCGTGGTGGCCATCACCGGATCCAACGGAAAAACCACCACCCGATCCCTGACTCAGGCTGTTTTGGAAATGGGTCACAAGGTTCACGCCACCTGCGGCAATTTCAACAACGAAGTAGGGCTTCCCTTAACCCTTTTCAGACTCACAAACAAAGAGACCTACTCGGTCTTGGAGCTGGGCATGAGCGCCCCCGGAGAGATATCCCGCCTGGGCGCCATCTGCCGTCCCCATGTGGCGGTGATCACCTGTATTGGAGAGTCCCACTTGGAAGGACTCGGAGATCTAAAGGGTGTTGCTATGGCCAAGGGGGAGCTCCTTGATACCCTCTCTTCAGACGGTCGAATCATCCTAAATGCTGATGATCCGCGCCTTCAAAAGCTGGCAAAACAAAAAGGGGTCTCCCCCATCTGGTACGGTCTCTCGTGCGAAGCGGATGTCCGTGCCCGTGATATCTCGTGGGACGGATCCTTCCAGCATTTTACCCTCTGCGCTCAAGGTCGAGAGACAAAGGTACGCCTTCCTCTGGCAGGACGGTTTATGGTCTCCAACGCTCTGGCTGCGGCTGCCGTGGGGCTGGAGGCAGGCTTACCCCTTGAGGAGATCGCCAAAGGCCTTGAGACCGGTGGCACCGAATCAGGGCGCCTTACCATCAAAGAGAACCAAAGCGGTCTCCACATCATCGATGACACTTACAACGCCAACCCCCTCTCCATGGGAGCGGCCTTGGAGACCTTAAAAGAGCTCAAAGGCAACCACCGATCGATTGCTGCTCTGGGAGATATGCTTGAGCTGGGAGAAGAGGCCTCCCGTTATCATCAGGAGCTCGGCCAAAAAGCGGCACGATCCGGACTCTGGCGGCTTTACGTCACCGGCATCTTCAGTCGCGACGTTGAAAAAGGAGCCCTCGAAGCAGGGATGGCACCGTCATCCATCTTCACGGGCGATAAGGATGCGCTGGCTCAGCGCATTGCAACAGAGACAGCTTCCGGTGACTGGGTTCTTGTGAAAGGCTCACGATCCGTCAAAATGGAACAGGTGGTTTCCCACCTGCTTTCCAGGTAACAACCATATGATTTACAACATCTTATACCAACTCAACGCGGACAGCTCGGTATTCAACCTCTTCCGCTACATCACATTTCGAACCATTTATGTGGCCATTACCGCCTTTCTCATCTGTTTCTTCATGGGCCCTTGGCTCATTGAAAAGCTGAGAAAGCTTCAGATCGGCCAGTACATTCGTGAATGCGGCCCAGAAACCCACTTGGACAAGGCAGGAACCCCCACCATGGGCGGTGTCATGATCATCCTTGCCATTGTCGTTTCGGTCCTTTTCTGGTCGGATCTCACCAACCCCTACGTCTGGATTGCCTTGCTCTCCATCACAGGATTCGGGGTTATCGGATTTACCGACGACTACCTCATGCAAATTAAAAAGAGGAGCAAGGGGTTGTCGGCCCGTGGCAAATTTTTTATGCAAACCGTCCTGGCCCTTTTCATCGGATGGCTGGTCTACACATCACCTGGATTCTCCACAACGGTCACCATCCCGTTTTTAAAGAATATCAGCCCCGACCTTGGCATGGGCTACATCCTTTTTGCCGCCTTTGTCATTGTGGGAAGCTCCAACGCCGTCAACCTTACCGACGGACTTGACGGCCTGGCAACCGGCCCCATGATCATTGCCAGCATCACCTACATGGTATTCGCCTATGTCTCGGGGCACGCCGGACTGGCCGAGTACCTCCAGATTCCCTTTGTTGAAAATGGCGGTGAAATGGCGGTTATTTGCGGAGCCATTGCAGGTGCAGGGGTTGGCTTCCTCTGGTTCAACGCCTACCCCGCAGAAATTTTCATGGGAGACACAGGCTCTCTGCCCCTTGGGGCCATCTTGGGAACCATTGCTGTTATCACCAAGCAGGAGATCCTCCTTGCCATTGTGGGCGGACTTTTTGTCATGGAGGCGATGTCGGTGATTCTTCAGGTCGGATACTTCAAGCTCACAGGAGGCAAACGCATCTTTCGGATGGCTCCTTTGCACCACCACTTTGAGCTTAAGGGATGGAAAGAGCCCAAGGTCATTGTACGATTTTGGATCATTTCAGCCATGCTGGCCCTTATTGCTATCAGCACCCTTAAAATCCGTTAGGAGAGCGCCATGAATCTGACCGATAAAAAAGTCGTTGTGGTGGGACTGGCACGATCAGGGGCCTCCATCGCTCGATTTCTCTCCCATCAGGGTGCAAAGGTCATTGTCAGCGATACCAAGGAGCGTGGCAAACTGGGAGGGCTTCCCGAAGCCATGGAAAAAGAGGGAATCGCCTTAGAACTTGGTGGTCACACAACCCACACCTTTGAGACCGCCAACCTGGTGGTCTTAAGCCCCGGGGTTCCCCACACCAGCAACCCAGTCAAGGTGGCCAGGGCAGCTGGCATTCCCGTGGTGGGTGAGGTGGAGCTGGCCTCACGTTTTATCAAAGCACCCGTGGTGGCTGTCACCGGCACAAACGGAAAGACCACCACCACCTCCCTCATTTCAGCAATGCTTGAGGCTTCAGGGAAAAAGGTCTTTACCGGAGGAAATATCGGCACCCCTCTTACCGAGTATATCCGCACAGAGCAGGATGCCGACGTGGTGGTGGTGGAAATCAGCAGTTTCCAGCTGGATACCATTGAGACGTTCAGACCCAAGGTGGCCCTGCTTCTAAACATCACCGACGACCACTTGGATCGATACACCGATTTCAATGCTTACAAACGATCCAAAGGACGGATCTTTGAGAACCAGCAACACGATGATATCGCCATTTTGAATACGGCGGACAAAGAGGTGGCGGACATAAGGCGCGTGCTTCAAAACCGATGCCTCACCATTGGTGGAGTCGGCCCAAATGCTGCAGCCGTAACCAAAGAGCAGATCACCATTCGAACCCCTGAGCTACCAGAGGTGCACATTGATCTGACCCAATCGACGCTGGTAGGACATCACAACAGAGAAAACATTGCAGTAGCAGCCCTGGCTGCCTTGACCATCGGTGCCACCCCAAAGGGAATTCAAAAGGCCGTCAACACCTTCAAGGGACTTCCTCACCGCATTGAATATGTTAGCACCGTAAGCGGTGTCCGCTTTTACAACGATTCCAAGGCCACCAACATCGATGCGGTGGAAAAAGCGGTTACCGGCTTTGACAACCCCATTGTGGTGATCATGGGAGGACGGTACAAGGGAGGACGATTCACCGATCTTACCGATGCGCTCAAAAAAAGGGCACGCGCTATCATTGCCATGGGCGAAGCAAAAAAAAAGATCGTCTCTTCCTTGGGACTCTCCCTCAGAGTGCTGGAAGCTGAAAGCTTAGACGATGCCGTTGACAAGGCTTTTTCCGTAGCCCGCGAAGGAGACTCCGTCGTGCTGTCACCGGCCTGTTCCAGCTTTGATATGTTTGAAAACTACGGTCAGCGAGGGGATCTCTTCCGCCTTTCGGTGGCCCGACTGAAAGGATGCCAGAAAACCGATGGATAACCCTTCAGGGCAGCCCCAAAGGCGACGAGAGTTTGATCGATGGCTTCTCTATTCCACCTTTCTTCTGGTGGGGCTGGGCCTTCTGATGATTTTCAGCGCCACATCGCAAAGCGACAGCAGCCTCGGCTTTTTAAAAAGGCAAGCTATCTTTGTGAGTGCAGGGACTGTTTTGATGGTCACTTTAAGCAGACTGCCTTATGAAAGGTGGAGAAAGCTCTCTATCCTTCTGATCTTGCTGTCCACGGTTCTGGTGGGAACCACCCTGATTCCCGGATTCGGCCCTAAAATCAAGGGTGCCACACGGTGGATTCGGTTCGCAGGATTCTCCATCCAGCCCACAGAGTTTCTTAAAGTGGCGTTGGTAATGTTTCTGGCTGCCTTTGTCAGCAAAAGAGGGGAAAGCATTCGCAATATAAAAGTGCTCTGCCCAGCCTTTATCCTTGTTGTGATTCTCTGTGTCCTCATCATCAAGCAGCCTGACTACGGCACCATGTTGATTATCTGTGCCATCGCCTGGATCATGCTTTTTGTGGGGGGTGCCAGGCTACCCCACGTTGTGATTCCGATCATCGTGGCTCTGCCCATTTTCGTCATCTTGGTAACCAGCTCAGAGTATCGCACCAATCGCTTTGAAGCGCTTTTCAACCCCTGGGCCACAGAAAATGGATCAGGCCACCAGGTAACCCGTTCCATGATGGCCTACGGAAAGGGACACATTACCGGAAAGGGGCTCTCCAACAGTGAGCTTAAACTCAAACACCTGCCCGAAGCCCACACAGATTTTATTCTGGCGGTTCTTGGAGAAGAGATGGGCCTTGTGGGAGTTTTCGGGGTACTTGTTTTATACGGAACCCTTCTCTGGCGAGGGTTTCTGGCTGGAATAAAATCCGCAGAACCCTTTGGCAGCCTTCTGGCCGTGGGGCTCAGCTCCGTCATCGGCATACAGATTGTACTCAATGTCGGAGTCACCATGGGGGTGCTTCCCCCCACCGGCCTCACCTTGCCCTTGATGAGTTATGGCGGCAGTTCTTTGCTTTGCACCATGGCTTCCATCGGAGTGGTACTCAATATCGGACAGAGGAGTAGACATGTCCAAAAATAAACGAGAGCTTCGCCTTGTGGTTGCCGGAGGCGGAACCGGAGGCCACCTTTTTCCGGGAATCGCCATCGCAAAACGGGTCTGCCAGGCTCGGCCTGGGACCCGCGTGCTCTTTATCGGAACCGACCGCCCTTTTGAAAAGGAGCAGGTAGCCCGCGTAAATTTTGAGCATGCCGTATCAGGGGCCACCGGCATCAAGGGTCTGGGATGGAAGAAGAAACTCTCTGCCGCTCTCAGACTTCCGCTTTCTGTCATGGGTTGCATGGTCAAGTTGATTCGATTTCGTGCCGATGCAGTGATTGGGGTGGGTGGGTTCTCTTCGGGCCCTGTGATTCTGGCCGCCTGGCTTCTCAGAAAGCCGGTGGTACTTCACGAGCAAAATTCGGTCCCCGGTGTTGCCAACCGGCTCGCCTCCCGATTTGCCAAGCGGATTTTTATCACATTTCCCGAAAGCAGCACCTTTTTTCCAGAAAACAAGTGCGCCCTTTCCGGAAATCCGGTGCGCTCAGAAATTTTGGAAGCAGCCAGTTTCCTTGAGGAAAACAAACCCGCCACCCTTCTCGTGGCTGGAGGATCCCAGGGTGCGTCTGGCATCAACCGTGCGATGATTCAGGATCTTTCAAAATTCAAATCGCTTGAAATAAAAATCATCCACCAGTGTGGCAGCCAGGATCTCTCCGAGGTTCAAATGGCCTACGAAACCGCTGGGGTTGATGCAGAGATTCACCCCTTTATTCAAAAGATGGAAGAGGCCTTCTCCCAGGCCACTCTCGTCGTCTGCCGAGCCGGAGCCACTACCCTTTCGGAGCTCATGGTTCTGGGCAAACCTTCGATTCTGATCCCCTTTCCCCATGCGGCGGATAACCATCAGGAGCGAAATGCCAGATATCTTGAAAATGAAGGGGCCGCACAGGTCATTCTGGAACCTGAGCTGACACCCGGAGCCCTGGCTGAGGCCGTGGGGCTTTTGCTGAAAAACAGAGAGACTCTTGCCAGGCAAGGCCATGCGGCTCGAAAGCTGGCTCTGCCCCATGCCGACAGCATGGTGGCAGATGCGATTCTTAAACTTATAAAAAACTGACGACTTTAACCCGCCCTTCTCGGCGGCACCCATATACAGGACAATGCATGTACCAAAAGAAGTACCATATTCACTTCGTCGGCATCGGCGGTATCGGCATGAGTGGCATTGCCGAAATTCTCGCACGCTTAGACTACACCGTCTCCGGATCCGACCTCAAGGCCTCGGCTAATACGCGACGTATTGAAGCGCTGGGATGCACGGTTTTTCTCGGCCATGAGGCCAAGCACATCCAAGGCGCTGACGTGGTGGTCACCTCCTCTGCCGTGGCCAAGACCAACCCCGAAGTGGTGGCCGCTAAAAAGGGGGGAATCCCCATTATTCAGCGTGCCGAAATGCTGGCCGAGCTCATGCGTCTCAAGTACAGTATCGCTGTCGCCGGTGCCCATGGAAAAACCTCCACCACCTCCATCACGGCAGCCATTCTCGAAGAGGGGGGCCTTGATCCCACGGTGGTCATTGGCGGCGTTTTGAAGAGCAAAGGCACCAACGCCATGCACGGTCTGGGAGACTTTATCGTGGCCGAAGCCGATGAGAGCGACGGCTCTTTTCTCAAGTTCTCCCCCTCCATCGCCATCGTCACCAATATCGACAGAGAGCATCTGGACCACTACAAAAACCTGGCTGCCATCAAAAAAGCCTTTGTGCAGTTCACCGACCGGGTCCCCTTTTACGGGCTCTCTATCCTCTGCATGGACAACGAGTCCGTTCAGGAGATTCTTCCGGGGATCAGCGGCCGTTACACAACCTATGGCCTCAATACCCGAGCCGACTACCAGGCACGCAACATCTCCTTTGAAGGGCGCCAAAGCCGGTTTACCGTCTACCACCACGACGAGTGCCTGGGTGAGATCACCCTGAACCTTCCAGGGGTGCACAATGTCACCAACTGCCTGGCCGCCATCGCCGCAGGCCGTGAACTGGACATCGACTTTTCCGTCATCAAAAAAGCGCTTGAAACCCTTCAGGGCGTCAAGCGCCGTTTAGAAAAAAAGGGCGATCGGGACGGCATTATGGTGGTGGATGACTACGGCCACCATCCCACTGAACTTAAAACCACCCTGCTTGCCGTGCGGGAGAGTTGGCCCGAAAAACGCATTGTGGGGGTTTTCCAACCCCACCGCCACACCCGCACCGACTCTCTTTTCGATGAGTTTACTCGGGCTTTCTACCACACAGACCACCTGGTGATGCTCCCCATCTATGCGGCAGGGGAAAAGCCCATCGAAGGTGTCAGCAGCCAGAGTCTGGCTGCGGCCATTGAAAAACGGGGCCATGAAAGCGTGGTCTGCTGTGACGATTTTGACCACGCCATTGATCACCTGGAAGGATTCCTTGAAGAGGGAGACATTCTTCTCACCTTGGGCGCCGGGGATGTGGTGAAACTGGGCGAGACATACCTCTCAAGAGGAGACACCTGACATGGGTTTGGATCTCATGAACGCCCTTCTTGCGGTCTACCAAGGCGAGCTCAAACGCAACGAGCCCATGGCCCGGCACACCAGCTTTCGAGTGGGTGGACCATGCGATCTTTTTGTCAAGCCCAAGAGCCTGGATGACCTTCGCATTGCAGTCTCCTTCCTCACCAGCCAGAGCATTCCCCTCACCTTTGTGGGGGATGGAACCAACCTTCTGGTAAGAGATGGGGGCATTGAAGGGGCGGTGATCTGTCTTGCGGGCCTCACAGAGCCCCTCACCGAAAGCCGTCAGGGTGAAGCGATCATCCTTGAGGTGCCGGCCGGAGTCAAAACCCAACACCTCTGCCGCATGGCAGCCGAAAAAGGGTATGCCGGTCTCACCTTTGCCACAGGTATCCCGGGAACATTGGGAGGTGCCCTAACCATGAACGCCAGCACCGAAAAAACCGGCTGGGAAACGGTGGTTCAAAAGATCACCGTGGTCAAACGATCCGGCAAAAAAGAGACCCTTAAAGCAGAAGCCTTTGACTTTCACTACAGAAGGCTCTCCATTGGCGGAAAAGATCGTCTCCATTTGGGCTTTCCCGGTATCGCCGCAGCGACTCTGGTTCTTACTCCGGGAAACCCGGCCCAGCTTGAGGCAGACAGGCAGGAGAAGCTTTCGCGGCGCAAGGCGAGCCAACCGGTCAGCCTTCCAAGTGCCGGCTGTTTCTTCAAAAATCCTGAAACAGGTCCTTCGGCAGGGCAGCTCATTGACGAGCTCGGTATGAAGGGAAGACAGATAGGCGGAGCGCAAATATCCGAACGCCACGCCAACTACATCGTGAACACAGGCAGCGCCACGGCCCAAGAGATCCTTGACCTGGCGCATCAAGTCCGGGAAAACGTATTCAAAAAGAAGGGCACCCGGCTCGAAGAGGAGGTTACCCTTGTCGGCAGACAAGCGTAAAACAGCTCGAAAGAATCGGCGAGTCAAACCCACGGCTACCCAACTCGCCCAAAAACGAAAAAAGCGCATTCGGCTATTGACGGGTGCGGGTGTACTGATTTTCACCGCCCTTTTCAGCGTTCTTTCGGTTCTGACCTACGCATGGATGACCCAGACGCCCATGTTCAGTGCCCGGTTCGTCATGGTCGCGGGAAACAAGCATCTCACCTCAACACAGGTGATGGATGCCTCAGACATTCAAAGTGGAGACAACATCTTTGGGGTCAATCTGGAGCTGGCCCAGGCTCGGCTTATCGCACACCCTTGGGTGGATACGGCCTCTGTGATAAGAGAGTTTCCCAACCGCATCGTCATCCGGGTTACCGAGCACCAGCCAGCGGCCATTGTGGAGCTCGGCCGGCTCTACTACATCAACCCTCGGGGCGAACTCTTTGCCCGGGCATCGGAAAAGAAATCGGGGCTTGCTCTTTTTAAGGGTGTTCCCCGAGGAAGTCTGCCTGTTTCAGGCCTTACACCTCCTGTGGCGATTCCCAAAACAGAGAGGCAGGAGAAGATCTTTCGGGCGGTAAAAGAGCTTCTTCCCCTTTTGAAACAGAGTGAACAAAGCCCAAGTCGAATTGCTGTGACAGCCGCCCAAGTGGACCCGGACAAGGGCCTTGACCTGATCACCACAGGAGCTGCCAAACGCATCAAGCTGGGCTACGGCAACTACCGAGAAAAAATGGATCGTGTGAACCAAATGTTCACTTTTCTTGAAAAGAAAATGAGATCAGAAACTCAAGAGTTTAAATTAAACGCTGTGGAATCCGTTGACGTACGGGATATGGACAGCGTCGTGATAAAACCGGCTACCAGTTAAAGGAGGATGGCCATGCAGCCACACGAGGATATCATCGTCGGCCTCGATATCGGTACAACCAAAATCTGTGCTGTTGTAGGCGAACGCTCCGGGGATGAAGTCAACATTATCGGCACCGGCGTCCACCCCTCCCACGGCCTCAACAAGGGAGTGGTCATCGACATCGAGACCACCGTGGAATCCATTAAACGCGCTGTAGAAGAGGCCGAGCTCATGGCGGGCTGCGAAATCTCTTCGGTCTATGCAGGCATTGCAGGCGGTCACATCACCAGCCTCAACAGCCACGGAGTCATTGCCATCAAAGGCCGGGAAGTGGTTCAAGAGGATGTGGACCGGGTTATCGAAGCAGCCAAGGCGGTCTCCATCCCTATGGACAGGGAGGTGATCCACGTGCTTCCCCAAGAGTTCATTGTGGACGACCAGAAAGGGGTCCACAACCCCATCGGCATGACCGGTGTGCGGCTGGAGGCCAGGGTACACATTGTTGTGGGAGCGGCGTCATCGGCCCATAACATCATCAAATGCGTCAACAAAGCAGATCTTGAAGTCAACGATGTGGTGCTCGAATCCCTTGCGTCGGGAGAAGCGGTTTTAACCGATGAAGAGAGAGACCTGGGAACTGCCCTTATCGATATCGGGGGCGGCACCACCGATCTGGCCATCTTTACCAGTGGCAACATTCAACACACCTATGTTCTGGCCATTGGCGGACACCAGCTCACCAACGACATCTCCATCGGACTTCGTGCCAGCAAAAGCGATGCCGAGCAGATCAAGGTGAAGTATGGCACCTGTCTCTCCAGCTCCGTCTCACCAACAGAGAGTATTGAGGTGCCTGGCATGGGTGGAAGAGAGTCGAGAAGCATGCCCCGCCAGGTTCTGGGAGAAATTTTGGAACCAAGAGTGGAAGAGGTTTGCGCTCTGGTCAAACGGGAAATCTACCGAGCCAACCTTGAAAACCAAATCGCCTCAGGCATCGTTCTTACTGGGGGTTCATCGCTTCTTGACGGCATGACAGAAGTGGCCGAAAGCATCTTTGAGCTTCCCACCCGTCTGGGCAAACCCCGCCAGATCGGTGGGCTTGTGGATATCGTCAGCAACCCCATGTACGCCACCGGCGTTGGTCTGGTGCTTTATGGAGCAAAAAACCAGGAAGATAAGAAATTCCGAGTTCGTGATGAAAATATGTTTCAAAAAGTACTCGGAAATATGAAGAGGTGGTTCAGCGACGTGGTATAGAGACTGCGGCGCAAAACATAACCCCTATGGCAAAAGCGTTGCACCGGCGTTGGTGCAGCCATGGCAAAAAAGAGCAGTCAAAGGACCTGACAACCGATGTTGAATCAATTGGGAGGTGGGATATGAGTTTTGAATTCGTGGAAAGTGACAAATCGGCAAAAATCAGAGTCATTGGTGTGGGTGGCGCAGGCGGCAATGCCGTCAACAACATGATTGCCGCCAATCTGCATGGGGTCAAGTTTATCGTGGCCAACACCGATGCCCAGGCATTGGAAAACTCACGGGCGGAAGAGAAAATCCAGTTGGGCGGCAAAATCACCGAAGGGTTGGGTGCCGGAGCCAACCCGGAGATCGGAAAGCAGGCGGCCCTGGAAAACATCGACACCATTCGCTCGGCCATTCAGGATAGCCACATGGTCTTCATTACCGCTGGACTGGGGGGCGGCACAGGCACCGGTGCGGCTCCTGTGGTGGCACAGGTCTGCAAAGAACTCGAAATTCTCACGGTTGCCGTGGTGACGCGCCCCTTCTCCTTTGAAGGGAAAAAACGTGCCCGCCAAGCGGATAACGGCCTGGAGGAGCTTCGCAAACACACCGACACCGTGATCACCATTCCCAACGATCGCCTTCGCAGCATTGCAGAAAAAAAGGCGACCATGATCGACATGTTCAAAAAGGCCGATGAAATCCTGCACCACTCGGTCAAGGGAATCACCGACCTCATCATGATGCCGGGTCTCGTCAACCTCGACTTCGCCGACGTACGAACCACCATGCGTAGAGCAGGCTTGGCCCTGATGGGTATCGGTATTGCCTCAGGTGAAAACCGGGCCAAAGAAGCCGCACAACAAGCCATTGCCCACCCTTTGCTGGAAGATGTCTCCATCAGCGGGGCCAAAGGCGTTTTGATGAACATCACAAGTGGTCCCGATCTTACACTCGATGAGATGACCGAAGCCTCCGATTTTATCCACCAGCAAGTGGGCGAAGAAGCTGAGATTATCTGGGGGCAGGCCATTGACGAGGAGATCGGTGGAGAGATGCGCATTACCGTCATTGCCACCGGTATCGGAGACTGTCAGGAGCTGCCCGAACCCAACCGCAGAAACCATGATACCATTGAAAAACGAGGCAAGGTCAGGGATCTCACCTTAAGCGATATTGAACTGGGCACCTCCTCCAATTTCGATGAGCCGGCTTACGTCCGCCATAACGCTCCGGTGACATCCCAACCACTGGGTACATTGGGCACCTCGACCGCAGGGCTCACCCAGACAGATGAGGACCTAGATATTCCCACATTTTTACGCAAAAAGGCCGACTAACGCCTAAAAAAGAGCGCCCTCCATCATGCCTTGATATCACGTATGCGCGCTAAGGACGCAGTGCGCATGGTCCGCGTCCTGATACATTTGCTCTGTAAAGAGTGACTTACACAAGCGGTCCCTTTGTTCGTCAACGCCTGAAGAGATCCCACCCTCTTCATCGAACAAAGGGGCCTAAGGCTTCTTTGACACATTCCCAGTTTGGAATTTGCACTCTTTTCCAAAAATCTATTAAAATAGGTTGTGCCACATTTCGAGAAAGCCTCTTTCCAAAGCAAACCTTGATATCCCCTGTAATCTGTTTTTCAGTGCTATGCTCCCGGTTTTGTTTTATCCAAAGACCGGAGTCACACATGGCACACAATATCAACAGACAGGGTTCAGATATTAACAGCCCTGCCACTTGGACACGTTACAATGCATCCCTCTGCAGCAGCTGCAAGGCCCTTTGTTGCTACTTGGTTGTAGAGGTCACTGCTAAAGACCTCCTCAGACTGGGACTCACCGACGAGCACGAACTCATCCAAGACACCAAACACCTGGTCAAACGCCTTAAAAAGGATGGAATCATTACAAGGGTTAATCTCTCCAAAGGAAAATTCACCCTTGGTACGCGAAAAAAAGGAGGCTGCATCTTTCTGGATGCAAAAAACCGTTGCTCGGTCTACGAAGACCGACCCGACGTCTGTCGCATGCACCCCATTAAACTCTCTTCCAGAGTGGGTTACTGCCCCTGGTCACCTGTAAACTAAAAAGCCACGCTGCACCAAAAATCTTTGCCTTGCCACTTTTTCTCTGAAGGAGTAAAACCCCCTACAGACAATGAATCATCACGTTTAATACCATTTTGCCTCTCATCCAAAAGGTGCCTATGCCCTCTATCATCAGCCTTGAAAATGTGCATTTCTCCTATGGCGACCATTCGGTCCTTGAAGGGGTAAATCTCACGGTTCCAGAGGGAGACTTTGCCATGGTGGTGGGCCCCAATGGAGGTGGAAAGACCACACTTCTCAAACTCATTCTTGGGCTCCTCAAGCCCAAGAAAGGCCAGCTTCATCTTTTTGGAGAGCCCCCCAAAAACACCTGGTCTCAAGTGGGCTACATGCCCCAGTACACCCATGTGGACATGGCCTTTCCCGTTTCGGTACTTGATGTCGTTCTCATGGGCTCTCTTCATGGTCCCCAAAAATGGCGATACACTCGAAATGACCGCAAGCAGGCCCATACTGCTTTGGAAGAGGTGGGGCTAAATAACGTCGCCTCACGCCCTTTCAGCGCCCTTTCAGGGGGCCAGAGGCAACGCGTCCTTATTGCCCGAGCCCTGGCCAGCCAACCCAGGCTCCTTCTAATGGATGAACCCACCGCCAATGTTGACCCCGCATCCGAGGCCTCGTTGTTTGATCTTCTCAAAGAACTCAACAGCCGCATGACCATTTTAATGGTGTCACACGATCTCGGCCTGGTCTCACAGGTGGTAAAGAGCGTTATCTGTGTCAACCGAAGGGTCCACATCCACCCCACCAGCGAGTTAAATGGAACCCTCATCCAAGAGCTCTACGGAGGCCATATCAAATTTGTGCGACACGATCACAGGTGCAGCGACCACGGACACCGCATCGATGACACCCTGCAACTCGCTTCCAAGGAGCTGCCATGAGCTCACTTTTTGCAGCCCTCTTCTCGCCCGATAACAGCTTTCTTCGTTTCGCCTTCATGGCTTCGGCTCTGGCCAGCATCGCCTTTGGCATCATGGGAACCTATGTGGTCACCCGACGCATCGGCTACCTTGCCGGTGCCATTGCCCACTGTGTTTTCGGAGGAATCGGTTTTGCCCTCTTCCTCAAACATCGTTTCGGTATCGACTGGCTTGACCCCATCCACGGGGCCTTGGCCAGCGCCGTTGTTGCCGCCATCCTTATCGGCACCGTCAGCATCAAGGCAAGCGAGCGAGAAGACTCCATCATCGGAGCCCTTTGGGCCGTGGGAATGGCTTCTGGACTCCTTTTTATCGACCTGACCCCGGGATACTTTGAACTAAGCAGCTACCTCTTTGGAGACATACTTCTCATCTCCCAACACGACATTTTCCTTATCGCCATTCTCGACTTGGTCATTTTGGGCCTGGTCATACGATACCATCCCGTATTTCAAGCCATCTGTTTTGATGAAGAGTTCGCCACCCTCCGGGGCATCAACACCCCCGTCTATTATATACTGCTTCTCATCATGACAGCCGTTACGGTGGTCCTTCTCGTCCGCCTTGTTGGCGTCATCATGGTCATTGCCATGCTTACCCTGCCTGCGGCCACAGCATCGGCCTTCTCCCATCGACTCACCGGTATTATGGGGCTGGCCGCCCTCTTTGCCCTCTTCTTCAACTGGACAGGCCTGGCCATCAGCTACAACCTGGATCTCTCCAGTGGTGCCGTCATCATCACTGTGGCCGGACTCACCTATCTTATTCTCATGACGCTCAAAAATATGAAAAAAAGCCGTTCGAACTGAGAAATCTGAGCGATTCACCATCTTCTCGCTCCAAACAGGTACCAATGTTCCTCCAAAAAGAATGGATCTCTTCTTAAGCGCCTTAACACCTAACAAAAAAAAGTTGTTAATACGCGCGCTTCTATTATTCCCCTAAATATAGCAAGATCCAACAGCCCTTTACCAAAAAGGAACCAACGCTCTGTGTTTACATACTGATTCCCCCAAAAGGATCACCACTGGACCGCTTTATTTTACAAAAAAAAGCAAGAAACGTGGTTTACAAAAAAAAGCCGCGGGCATAAAAGTTGACAGATTCGGATCTAATTCGCTGATTTAAAACACCGATATCCCCCATAAGCAAAACCAGGGCCACCTGGTGTCTGATATATCTGACAGAAGATATCTATTGATTCACTGAATGAATTCCATTAAAGATTCACAACGACGTATCGATTTGTTCCTTCTCCGCACACCTTATTCTACAATAGGCGGGATTGGGGAACCCATGCAGAAAGGGACACCGGCCGGAAACGGCCAGGGTAAATGCAATGAGGCAAGCAATCTTTATCTACATTTTTAAGCAACGCAGCTTAAAAAAGAGAAAAGTTTGCTCGCACCTATATGTATCTGCCCGGAGTTAATTTATTTGTTGGAGGATTTATGAAGTTCGTACTCAAGGCGCTTTTTTTTCTTCTAGCCACCTCGGCTCCTGCTTTTGCTGAAACAGCGAAGAAAGGCGTAAACCTCGATGCTTTTTTCGAGCCCATTTCAAACGTTCTCACCAGTGTTATCTTCTATAAAGTAAGTCTCTTCGGAAACGAGTGGTCACTCATCGTTTGCCTTCTCATCTCTGCCGGTCTCTACTGCACCCTCTACATGGGATTCATCAACATCCGTGGTTTCAAGCATGCGGTTCGCCTTGCCAAGGGCGACTACCACGATTCAAGCGCCTCCGGTGAGGTTTCCCACTTCGGTGCCCTTTGCTCCGCCATCTCCGGTTCTGTGGGGATGTCCAACATCGCCGGTGTCCCCATCGCCATCATGATTGGTGGCCCCGGTGCCATCTTCTGGATGATTTTCGCCGCCTTCATTGGCATGTCCTCAAAATTTACCGAGTGTACCCTGGCCACCAAGTACCGTACCTATAAAAAAGATGGTACCGTCAAAGGCGGCCCCATGTACTACCTCTCACAGGGCCTTGCTGCCCGTGGAAAGGAAGGCCTCGGCAAATTTATCGGAAAATTCTACGCCTGGGGTCTTGTTATCGGCTGTCTTGGTATCGGCAACCTTTTCCAGTCCAACCAGATCTACAACCAGCTTAAAAACCTCTGCGGCAACGAAGGGGCCATCATGCACTCAGGATGGCTTGTGGGGCTCATCGGAGCCATTGTGGTGGGGATCGTTATTATCGGCGGCATGAAGCGTATTGCAGCCATGGCCACCAAAATTGTTCCCATGATGGTGCTTACTTACATCGCTCTGGTTGCCGTGGTTCTCGTTTTAAACGGCTCTTTCATCATTCCCGCTATCAAGCTGATCATCACCGATGCCTTCACTGCCAAAGCAGCCGGTGGCGGTATTGCCGCAGCCATGATGATCGGTTTTCAGCGTGCGGCCTTCTCCAACGAGTGCGGTATCGGTACCGCGGCCATCGCTCACTCTGCTGTGCAGACCGATGAACCTGTGACCGAAGGCTTTGTCTCCATGATCGAACCCTTTATCGATACCATCGTGGTTCAGTTTGCCACCGCCTTGGTTGTCGTGACCACCATGATCGCAGTACCCGAGTACGTGAATATGGGCCTTGAGGGCATGTCTATGAGCTCCTGGGCTTTTGAACGTCACTTCTCTTTCGCCGTTTACCCCCTCACCTTTGCCGCCATCCTCTTTGGATTCACCTGTGCGGTCTCCTGGGCATACTACGGCCTGAAAGCCTTTGAATTCATCTTTGGTGAAGATCCCAAGCGCATCTTTGCCTACAACGTCTTCTACTGCCTCGTCTACTGGTCTGGCGCCATGATCAACCTCAAGTACGTGGTCAACATTGCAGACGCCCTCATCTTTGTGGTGGCGGTTCCCAACATCATCGGCCTCTACATCATGGCCCCTGAAGTCAAAGCCGAACTGAACAACTACATGGAGCGTATCAAATCCGGCAAAATTCTGCCCGCCGCACTGCGAAACGCATCTTAAGGTAAAATACCCCACGTGGCCCTGCTCCTTTCGGTGGGGCCGCATCTTCTCTCCAAAGCAGAAAACGGGACAAGGCAAAAAAGCCTCTGTCCCGTTTTCTGTTTTTAAGACACACCCAAAACTGAACCGGCAGATCAACCGCCAGCCTTTTTTACTTGAAACCCCTTGGCTTTCAATGCCTCCACAAGCTTATCCCGATGGTCTCCCTGAATCTCTATAACCCCGTTTTTCACACTGCCACCGGTTCCGCAAAGCTGTTTCAACGCCTTGGCAACAGCCTTCAAATCATCTCCTGGAACGCCCGTTA